>JAHFRE010000293.1 GCA_023258955.1 Sterolibacterium sp. | reverse complement strand
CGATCCTTGAGGATCGCGGCGATATCGATGCCGCTGATGTCGGGCAGATTGATATCCAGAAACGCGATATCGGGAACGGCCTCGGCGATGGCGCGCATCGCGGCGGCGCCGCTGCTCGCTTCGACGATCTGTCCCACGTCGGGCCACAGCTCGCGCAAGGAAGCGCAGAGTTGCCGCAGCAGCAGCGGCTCGTCCTCGACCACCAGCACGCGCCACTCAGGCATCGGCCGTCCCCTCGATCGGAATCTCGATGGTCGCCACCGTGCCGCGCGGCGAGTTCGCGCTCAGGGTCAGTCGTCCCTGCGCCCCGTACATCGCGGCCAAGCGCTCTTCGATGTTGACCAGGCCGACGCCGCCGCGCAGATCGGCGTGAGCGCCGGGAAAACCGACGCCGCTGTCGGCGACGCAGAGTCGCAGCCGCTGCTCGTCGCGGCTGCTGGTCACGGTGATGGTGCCACCCTCCGCCAGCTCGTTCAAGCCGTGCTTGATCGCGTTCTCGACCAGGGTGATCAACATCATCGGCGGAAAGGCAATCGCCAAGTGCTCCGGCGGCACGTCGAAAATCGCGCGCAGCCGATCGCCCATGCGGATCTGCAGGATCGAGACATAGGCGCTGGCCATCGCCAGCTCGTTGCGCAGGGTGCTCGTTTCACCGCGAATGCGCGGCACCGCGGCCTGCAGATAGTCGATCAGGTTCTCCAGCATGGCCAGCGCCAGCTGCGGATCCTCCTTGATCAGAAAGCTAAGATTGGCCAGGGTGTTGAACAGGAAATGCGGCTCGATCTGGGCGCGCACCACCTTCAATTCGGCCTCCGCGTGCTTGCGCGCGAGGCGCTGCCGATCGGCCTCGGAGCGCATCAGCTCGGCGTCGGCGCGGGCGATCCGCGCCCGCGTCGCCAACACGGCCAGCGCCACCGTGCCGGCGACGAGCGCGAGGACGATGGTCGAGGTGAGCACCCGCAGATGGCTGGGATCGGCGAACATCTTGTCGAGGTCGTAGCCCTTGGCGATGACCACCAGGACCGTGCCGAGCACCGCTCCGAGGGTCAGCGCGGCGGCCGTGCTCAGCCAGCGCCACAGCGGCCGCAGCTTCAGGCGCAGCACCGGATAGACCAGGAACAGGATCGTATAGCCGATCAGGTGCGAGGTCAGCAGCAGACCACCGAGGCTATTGTCTACGAAGGGCAGGATGGCGACGGCCACGACCGTGTTGAACACGGCGGTGATCGCCGCGGCCCGCGCGAATCCGACGAGCGCTGCCTTGCGTTGCCTAGTCATCGCCGCTGCTCCAAAGTGTCCGATCGGCACTGTAGGGGGCTGCGGGCGGACGCAACACCGGTTTGCGACGAAGCGCCCAAAAAGCGGCGCCAAGCGCATCCTGGCCGCTGGCCGTGCTGGCGTCAGCGATGACGCCGCGAAGCTGCGCGAGCTCGCCGCTGCGACTATTCGGCGAGCTTCCAGGCGCCCGCATGGACCTTCACCAGCACGCGCGCCCTGGCGTCCATGCCGTTGTGGTTCTTCGGCGACATGGTATAGACGCCGTGGGTGCCCACGGCCTCGTGCAGCCCCTCGAGGGCATCGCGCAGGGCGGCGCGGAACGCCGCCGTCCCCGGCTTGGCGACCTTGAGCGCTTCGGGCAGGGCCTTTTCGACCAGAAGGTAGGCATCGTAGGCGTAGCCGGCGAAGGCGTTGCGGTTTTGCACGCCGTAGGCGGCGTCGTAGGCTTTGACGAAGCCGCTGGCCACCGCTTTGACCGGATTCGCATCCGGCAACTGCTCGACCACCACCAGCGGCCCGGTCGGGGCGATCAGTCCTTCGACGCTCTTCGCACCGACGCGAATGAAGTCGGGATTGACCATGCCGTGATTGCCGTACACCTGGCCCTTGTAGCCGCGACCGGCGAGCGAGATCGCGGGCAGCGCGCCCGGCGTGCCGGAGCCGCCGATCAGCACGGCGTCGGGTTTGGCAGCGAGGATCTTCAGGATCTGCGCTTCGACGCTGGTGTCGGTGCGGGCGTAGCGCTCGTCGGCGACCAGCTTGAGCGCAGCCGGTCCGGCCAGGGCGCTGAAGGCCTTGGCGATGCCCTCGCCCCAGGGATCGTTGAAGCCGATGTAGCCGACGCTCTTGACGCCGTTGGCTTGCATGTGTTGCACCACGCCTTCGATCATCAGCGGGATCGACTGCGGTACGATAAAGGTCCACGCCATCTTCTCCGGCGGCAGTGCCATGGGCGCCAGCGCGATCTGCGCCGTCTTCAGCTCGGTCGCCACCTCGGCGATGGCGAGGTTGTTGGGAACCGAGGAAGAGCCAAAGACCACATCGACCTTGTCCTCGGTGATCAGCTTGCGCGCGTTCTTCACCGCCTGCGTCGGATCGGAAGCGTCGTCGAGAACGATGTACTTGACCGGCACCCCGCCCAGCGTCTTGGGCAGCATGGCGAAGGTGTTGCGATAGTGGACGCCGAGCGAGGCGCCGGGTCCGGTGGTCGAGACCGTGACCCCGACCGTGAGATCGGCGCAAGCGGCAGCGCTCGCGCCGAGCAGCGCCATGCCCATCAAGACGGTACGAAGTTTCATGTCGGTATGCTCCAAGTTGGTCAGATTTCCGGGAATCGCTGCGAGAGCTTGGCGAAGGTCAGCAGCTCGCGCTGCGCCTCCGACAGATAGTCGTTGCCGATGCCGTATTCCTGCCAGCGGCGGCGCACCTTCTCTTCCAGGTCCACCGGCAGGGTGTTGATCGGCGGAAAGCGGCGGTTACCCCAGGCAGGATTGCGCTCGAATTCCCAACTGCGGGTGGCATCGACCAGGGTCCGGGTCCAGCAGCCGGTCCCGTATTTCAGCGCATTGGCCTGCTCGCGCGGGGTCGATGGATCGAGCACCGAGCCAAAAGTCGGGCCGAAGGTGCTGAGCTGACCCAGGGCCGGATTGACGCGGAACGCCCAGGCCCACTCGAGCGCCTCGCGGTCGCGGATGTCGATGTCCTCCTCGACCACCATCACGTTCTTGAAGAACCATTGCCCGGCGCCGGTACCCCACAGGGCATTGGCGATCTGCTGGGCGTGGCCACGGTACTGCTTGCGAATCTGCACCACGATGTGGGTCCCCGTCACCACCGGCGGCATCCAGACGTCGGTGATGCCGCCGACGCCGACGTCCTCGAGCATGTTCCAGGCGATCGCCGACCAGCTGTAGGCGCACAGCGGCGAATCTTCGCTGGGAAAGCCGGGGCGCGCCCCCTCCAGCGTCCCGCGCAGAATGGGATCGTCGCGGTGGGTGACGCAGCTCACCTGCAGCACCGGCTTTGGCGATGGCGAGCCACCGGCGTAGCCGGGATATTCGCCGAACGGTCCTTCCATCTCGAAGGTCGCCGGATCGGGCGAGACGAAGCCTTCGACGACGATCTCGGCGCTGGCGGGCACCAGCAGATCGCTGTTCTCGCACTTAACGAGCTCGACCGGACGGCCGAGGATGGCGCCCATCATCTCGTATTCACAGACGTTCTTGGGGAAGGGGCTGCCGGCACAGAAGGGCAAGACGTCGTGCCAGCCGTGCACCACCGCCACCGGCATGGGGGTCATCGCTTCGCGGTGCTGGCTGAAGTGACCGCCCCAATGCTGCGTCGGAATCAGCAGCTTGCCCACCTTGTCCGGGCCCAGCAGTTGCCCACGGTAGATGCCGACGTTGAGGCGTCGCGTCCCCGGATCACGGGTGATGACGCCGCAAAAGGTGTCGAGGTAGCGACCGCCGTCGAGATGGTGCCAATGCGGCACCGGGAAGCGAGTCAGGTCGATCTCCCGGCCCTGGAGCTTGTGCGTCTTCACCGGGCCGCTCGCCACCTCCTGCGGCAGCACCCCCTGGCGATAGCGGCGCTTGAGATGGGCGACGATGTCGCGGTCCGGCGTGTCCGTGGGCAGATCGAGCAGCAGGCAAACGTGGCGGCTGTTGCCGAGCGTTCCGGTGAGGAATTTGGTGCAAGGGGTGTCGCGGTAGCCGGTGATGTTCTCGAACAGCAGGCCGGGGCCGCGCAGACCGAGATTCACCCGCGCGATGGCGCCGATCTCCTGGTTCCAGTCCACCTCGGCGCTGATGCGTCGCAGTTCGCCGTGCGCCTCTAGCGTCGCCAGCCAGCTGCGAAGATCGGGACCGGCGGTAGCCGCTGGAGCAGCTGCACTCATCGTTGTTGAGCCATGGCGGTGATGATGACCGCCGAGAGTATCTCTGCATCCTCGCGTTGCCGTCAAGCGCAGGGGCCCGCCAGCAGCTCACGTCGCAGCAGCGCTGGCGCCGCCGCGTTGCCACTCGACGACGAGGCGCACGGCCGCCGCCGGCGAAGCTGCGCTGTACAATAGCCGCATGGACCAGAACGAGCTAAAGATCGCGGTGGCGCGCGCGGCGCGCGACTATGTGGCTGCCAATATGGCGCCGGGCGGGATCATCGGGGTGGGCACCGGCTCGACCGCCAATCTGTTCATCGACGAGCTGGCGAGCATCCGCGACCGGTTGGCGGCGGCGGTCGCCAGTTCCGAAGCCAGCGCCGAGCGGCTGCGCCAGCGCGGGAT
>JAHFRE010000092.1 GCA_023258955.1 Sterolibacterium sp. | reverse complement strand
CTGTGCAATCAGTGCGGCGTCGTCTGCCCGGTGAAGATTCCCCTGCCCGAGCTGTTGCGCAGGCTGCGCGAGAAGCAGGTGGAGCGCCATCTGCGCCCCTGGTCGGAACGCCTGGCGCTCGCTGCTTGGTCCTGGGTCGCGCAACGGCCGGCGCTGTACGCGCTGGCGACCAAGCTGGCGGTGCGCTATCTGAACTGGCTGGCCGATGGCCGGGCGAGCATCCCGCTGCTCGGCGTGGCGCCGGAATGGACTCTGGGCCGCGACTTTCCCGCCCCCGAGGGCAGAACCTTCCGCGAGCTCTACGCGGCGCGGCAAGCTGGCAAGGAGGCGAGGCGATGAGTTCGCGCGAGCAGATACTCGGCCGCATCCGTCAACAGCTCGGCCGTACCGCGGACAACGCCGCCAGCGGCCGCGCCGAGATGGAACGCTACATCGCTGCGCGCTCGGTCGGACCGCACGGCGTGCTCAAGGGCGACCTGTTGAGCCGGTTCTGCGAGAAGTCGGCCACCCTGTCCTCGAGCGTCGATCTGATCGACGCTCTGGCCCAGGCACCGGCGGCCATCGCCCGCTATCTGGCCGCCCACCAACTGCCGCGGCAGGCGGTCTGCTGGCCACAGTTTGCTCGCCTCGATTGGCTGGGTGCGGGACTGCAGGTGGAATCGCGGCCGGTGTGCGGCGCCGATCTGGTCGGCGTCAGCGGCTGCTTCTGTGCCCTGGCCGAGACCGGCACCCTGGTGCTCTGCTCCGGCCCCGAGACCCCGGCGGCGCTCTCGCTGTTGCCCGAGACCCACATCGCCATCGTGCCGCGAGCGCGCATCGTCGCTGGCATGGAAGAGGCGTGGGCCTTGCTGCGCCGCGAATCGGCCGAGTTGCCGCGCGCCGTCAATTTCATCTCCGGTCCTTCGCGCACCGGCGACATCGAGCAGACCATCGTCCTCGGCGCCCACGGACCCTACCGGGTGCACATCCTCATCGTCGGCGGCGCCTAGCCGCCAACGGGGCCGCGCAGGTGCGCTAAGCAATCGTCCATTCTGGAGGCAACATGGCCAGCGTTGTTGACGTCACAACCGTCGTGCAGTCCGGCTTGAACCACATCGATGCCCTGCTCGACAATGGACCCGGTTGGAACTGGTTGACGCCGGGGCGCAACGTGCTCTACTACACCTTCTCGGTGGCCAGCGGCAACGAAACGGGCAACACTGAAATCGCTGGTGGTGTCAGCGGCTTCAACGCTGCCCAGCAGAACGCCTGCCTCAGCCAACTGGCCTACATCACGCGACTGACCGGCATCAGCTTCGCGCCAGCCAGCGCGCCGACGGCGGCGGACCTGCATTTTGCCGACACCAACATCGTTGCCAGCGCCAGCACCAGCGGTCTGTGCAGTTGGAACTACAGCTACGGCTACAACGGCAGCAATGTCATCACCAGCTACAGCAGCAGCGCCTATGTCTATCTCGACAACGTCGAATGGCAGGCGGAGAACGCCAGTCCCGTTGCCGGCAACCAGGGCTACGAGACCCTGCTTCACGAACTCGGCCACGCGCTCGGGCTCAAGCATCCTTTCGAGGGTGCCACGATCCTGCCCGCGGCCCAGGACAATACGGCCAACAGCATCATGTCCTACACCCATATCGGCGGACCCTATTCGACCTTCAGTCCCTACGATGTGGCGGCGCTGATGTGGCTCTACGGCGACGATGGGCTGGGCGGGGCGCTGGGCGTCTCCTCGGCGGCCAAGTTCATCGTCGGCAACGCCGCCGCCAATGCGCTCAGCGGCAGCAGCGGCAACGACAAGCTGCAGGGCGGCGGCGGCAACGACCTCATCGACGGCGGGGCGGGGATCAACACGGCGGTCTATTCCGGACCGCACGCCAACTATGCGGAAACGAAGACGGCGACTGGTTACACGCTCACGGACAACGTCGGCAGCGAGGGCACGGACACGCTCACCAACATCCAAAGCCTCAAGTTCTCCGATGCGACGATCGCCCTCAACCTGGCCGGTATCAACGCCGGCAGCGACGCCACCGCGGCCTACAACACGATCGCGGAAAAGCTCTACGTCGCCTACTTTGGCCGCCCTGCCGATCCGGCTGGTTTGCAGAACATGACCGGACAGCTCAGCGCCGCCAACGCGCCGACCGATATGCAGGCCTTCATCGCTGCCTACGGCAGCAACGCGGCGGTCACCCAGATCATCGACGGCTTCGGCAACAGCGCTGAGTCGGCGCGGCTGTATACGGGCAGCGACACGGATTTCGTCACGGCGATCTTCCAGAATCTGTTTGGGCGCAACCCGGCGGGGAGCTTCTGGATCGATGCGCTGAGCAGTCGGCAGATGTCGCGCAGCCAGGCAGCGATGAGCATCATGGCCGGGGCCGAAGCCAACGGCACCAGCCAGGGACTGATCGACGCTGCAGCCATCGCCAACAAGATCGTCATCGCCGACAACTTCACCACGGCCATCGTCACCGCGGCGGGCTACAGCGGCAGCAGCGCGGCAGCCGCTGCCAGGACGCTGCTGCACTCGGTCAATCAGGATACCAATGTGCTCGCCTTCCAGTCCGCCGTGGACAGCACCCTGCTTGCCATCGGCGCCGCGCCGGCGCACAGCGCGGGGCTGTCGCTCGCCGCCGGTGCGGCGGGGCCCGACGCGGTCAGTGTGGTCGGTATCCCAGCCTCGGACTATTTCGCCTGAGCCCGGGGCCTCAGACGCCGCTGGTCTTGTAGAGGGCCAAACGCTGCACGCAGTTGCAGATCGTGCTGTTGCCGTATTGCATCGCCGCCTTGCAGAACAGCCCTTGCGGCGCCTGGACGAACAACACGGTGCTGCTGCCATCGATGCAACTCAGGACCGCGCAGCGGGGCTTGCTCAGGGTTTCGTTGTCGGCGCGAGGACAGGAGCACAATCCAAGCAGTTGTTGCATGTCGTCCAAGCTGTGCTCCCTCGTATGGATCCTCGGCGCGGCCCCCGCCGCTGCTCGGCTAGCCTGGTTGCAACGTTCTGCTGAAAGTTTGAATGAGCGGGCAGACACCGATGCAATTTCCCTGGCAAGCGCCATTCAAGTCGGAAAGATGCTGCTGCGCCGCCCGCAACTCTGCCAACTGTTGCGTCAATTGTTGGTGCTTCTTGGAGATGAGATCCTTGACAGCATCGCAACGTCGCGTGTCCAAATGTGCGAGCAGCGTTGCAATTTCGGACAAGGTAAAACCGAGCTTCTGCGCTTCTCTGATCTGAATCAGCCGCTTCAAGTCCGCGTCGGTATAGACCCGGAAGCCCCCGTGGGAGGGTCTCTTTGGCAGTGAGAGCAGTCCGCGCTTTTGGTAATAGCGTATGGTCGGAATGCCTACTCCGCCTTCGAGGGCTAGACGGCCTATGGTCAGCTTCATCTGGTTCTTCGTATTATTATTTCGAACGACGCTCAGATCCTACCCGCGCCAGCTATGCTGGCGTCAATGCCACATGGAATATTGTATAGGCTGCACTATGGTGCAGTTGCAAGCCCTGTCGAACAATTTGCGTTCGCAAGCCATGGCCTGCCCGGCGACACCGGGTGGACCACGGGAACGG
Organism: Sterolibacterium sp.; assembly: GCA_023258955.1. Taxonomy (GTDB): domain Bacteria; phylum Pseudomonadota; class Gammaproteobacteria; order Burkholderiales; family Rhodocyclaceae; genus CAIYYX01. Next base: position 10,828 of record JAHFRE010000092.1, on the reverse strand, counting down.
CGCCAGCGGCCGGGACCGGGCTCTCGTCCGCGTCCGCTAGAAGGGTTGGCGGCTGATGCTCCTGCTCGAGCGGATACCGCCGAGGGTATAGCTCATGGTGCCGTTGCTGGCGTCGGCAAAGGTGAAGGTGACGCTGCCAACGTTGGCCACAAGCTTGTTGTCGCCGTTCCAGGGCGTGGTCAGCGGCACGCCGCCGGTCACCTGGTAGAGGTCGCCGGTGCAAGCGTTGCCTACCACCGGGCAGTTCGAAGCCACGTACCAGATGGCGTTACCGGCGCTGTCGTAGCTGTACCACGCGGCGAAGATCGTCGCGTATTCCTGGGTGATCGCCACGCCCCAGCCTGACTCGTCGGGATTCCACCACAGGTCGGTGTAATTGATCAGCGGCGCGGCGCTGCCCGTGGCAAGCGATTGGCGCACGATGGATTTGGCGCCGCTGACGCCGTTGATAGAGAAGTTGAAGCTGCCGCTGTTGTTGTCGGCGAAGCTCAGGGTCCCGCTGCCGGCTGCGCTGACCACCTTTCCCGCGCCGTTCCACGGCGCTGTCGGCGCCGTGCCACCGCTGACCTTGTACAGGGTGTCGCTGCAGGACTTGGCGGTGACGCGACAATTGGACATGACGTACCAGGTGGGCTGGCCCAGTTGGTCGTAGGTGTACATCGCGGCGAAGATGATCGCCCCGTGCTGGCTGACGCTCATGCCCCAACCGGACTCGCTGGGATTCCACCACAGACCCGAATAGGGTGAGGATTGCGGCGTCGAGCAGGAGGGAAACTTGAACGTGCCGATCCGCGTCTGCCACTGAAAGCTGTCGCGGACCGAGGACGTGAAATATTCGTTGGTGTACCAGAAGGTGCAATCGTCGCTGGGGTCGACGCTGAGGCTGCTGTAGTCCCCCCAGCGCGCCTGCCCGGTGGCATCGTAGTGGTAGCCGGTCGAGTTGGCCAGCGCCGTCTCGCCCTGGGGCAGAGCGTTCAGAGGATCGGCCACCAGGCGGCCGCTGAAATAGGCACTGGGGTACATCGTGCTGCCAGAGAGGCTGTAGCCCAGTGCGATGTTGCCGCTGCCGTCCATCGCCATGCTGCCCATCCAACGGGTCCTGCTGTCCGGGGCGAAGGTGCCTTGTTGGTAGACCACGGGCGTGGTCGCCGGCGAGCGGACTTCGTACCAGCGGATGGCGCCGGGACCGGTGCCACTGCCCGTCTGGTCCACCGAATGATTGGCCAGGATAGTTTCGTAGCTGCCCATATTGCGATAGGCGAGCCGGTACATCAGGTAACCGCCGAGGCTGTCGAGCAGGGTCGAGGTTCCCAATTGCGGGACGCAGGTCGAGCCATCGCTGGCGTTGGTGCACAGATCGGTGTAGCGCGCTATGGTAATGCTGGTCGGTCCGGCGAGCGTGCTGTTGGTGGCCGTGGTCCAGTCGGTGCGCAGCTTCCACAGATACAGGGAGGTGGCCGAGCCCAGGCCCATCACATAGCCCGGCGATCCGGGCGGCGGATCGCTGGCGCCGTCGAGATCGGCGGGCAGCATGCCGAACCAGTCGATGTTGGGGCCATAGCACTGCTTCGCCGCCGTCCTGCCGGCGAGCATGGCGCTGCGGTCCAGGACGCAGATTTCGCCGCCGACGAAATTGTCCTTGGCGTCGTAGCCGTTGAAGGTGAAGTAGTAGCCATCCGGCCAGACGCCGATCTTGGCGTAGTCGGGCGAAGTCGCAAAGGAATAAGCGTAGCGATAGTAGGATCCCGACGGGTCGCCCGTTGTCGATACGGCGATGCATTCCATGAAGTTGGGCGCCGTCGCCGAGAACTGCATGACCAGCCAACGATCGGCCCGCTTGTCGTACTTGACGATCGGATCGCCGTCGCTGGTGGTCTCGCAAGCGCCGCCGAAGCCGTGCCAGAGGGTGTTGATATGGTACGGACCGTAGAGCACGTTGCCGCTGCGGTCGAAGATCGAGAGACTGGAATTGACGGCTTGCACGTAATGGTTGGGGCCGATGTCGCCGTTGGTGTCGGGGGGGTCCCCGTCCACCACGAACCCACCCTGGGGCCCGGTGAAGCCCTTGCCCATGCCTTCGAAGCTGCGCAGCGTCGTGGGCATGGCCGGATGCCGGCGCACGACGCTGGTCGCGACCGTTGGCTGCTCCTGCAGCAGCGGATCGGCTGCCGCGGACGGCGGTTGGTAGCGCGGCCGGCCTGGCCGGCGCATCTTCCTCTGCGTGGGTTGGATAACGCCGGCGGGGATGGCACGCAGCGGCGGCGACAGGTCGAAATGCGCAGGCGCTGCGCTGCGCGCCCGATGCAGGGTCTCGACCGGCTGGCCGAGCGCGGACACACAGCAGCAGGCCAGACCAAGGCAGGCGCTCGCCAAGATGCAACGCGGATCGAATGGCTTTCTCATCGCTTCTCGAATTGGTCGCGCGGAATCGCCATTGTGCCACGGCGCCGGCCGGCTGCTGCCCGGCGCTGCGGCGCCTGCTAGAATCGGTGCAGACCGACGAGGAGATGCTGGTGGAGCGCAAGCGCCCGTACTTGCTGTTGTTGCTGGCGACGCTGGACGCGTCGCCGGTGCACGCTGCGCCGGCCGCCATCGAGGTCGCCGGCATCCCGCTGGAGTTCATCCTCTTCGCCCTGACCCTGCTCGGGGTCATGCTCTTCCACCACAAGACGCTCTACGTCGGCCTCTGCGGCCTGGCGGCGATCACCGGCTACAAGCTGGCCGTAACCGGCTTCAAGGCCGGCACCGGATTCGCCGGTCTGGCTGGCCACATGGCGCAGGAGTGGGTGATGCTGGCCAACCTGTTCTGCTTGCTGATGGGCTTCGCCCTGCTCTCGCGTCACTTCGAAAAGAGCCACCTGCCCCTGGTCCTGCCCAAGTACTTGCCCGGCGACTGGAAGGGGGGCTTCGTGCTGCTGCTGATGGTCTTCGTGATCTCCAGCTTTCTCGACAACATCGCGGCGGCGCTGATCGGCGGCGCCATGGCGCACCAGTTGTTCAGGGCGCGGGTGCACATCGGCTATCTCGCCGCCATCGTCGCCAGTTCCAACGCTGGCGGTTCCGGCAGCGTCGTCGGCGACACCACGACCACCATGATGTGGATAGACGGCGTCAGCCCCGGTGCGGTGGTCGAGGCCTACGCCGCGGCGGTGCTGGCGCTGTGCATCTGCGGCTTCTTCGCCGCCCGGCAGCAGCACGCCTATTCGCCGATGATCAAGCACGTGCACCAGCACACCCACATCGATTGGGCGAGGGTGGGCATCGTCGCCCTGATCCTGGTCTGCGCCATGGCCACCAACATCGTCATGAACACCCGCCTGCCGGCGTTGTCGGATGCCTTCCCCTTCATCGGCGTTTCGGTGTGGCTGGCCATCCTTGCCACCGCCGGTCTGCGTCGGCCCGACTGGGAGGTGATGCCGGAGACCTTCAAGGGCTCGCTGTTCCTGCTCTCCCTGGTCAGCTGCGCCTCGATGATGCCGGTCGAGCAGTTGCCGGCGGCCTCGTGGCAGACGGCCATGGGCCTGGGCTTCGTCTCCGCGGTGTTCGACAATATTCCGCTGACTGCGCTGGCGCTGAAGCAGGGCGGCTACGACTGGGGCTTCGTCGCCTACGCCGTCGGCTTCGGCGGTTCGATGATCTGGTTCGGATCCTCGGCCGGTGTCGCGCTGGCCAATATGTATCCGCAAGCCAAGTCGGCCAGACTGTGGCTGCGCCAAGGCTGGCACGTGGCACTGGCCTACGTCGTCGGTTTCTTCTTCATGCTGGCGCTGCTCGGTTGGCATCCCGACGCGGCGCACAAGGCGACGGCAGCGCCGGTCGCGGCGACGCAGGGCCGATGAGCAGGCGCTGCATCGCCCTGGGTTTGGCGGTCGCCGCATACACCCTGTCCTTTTTCCACCGCGTCGCCCCTGCCGCGCTGGCGCAGGATCTGGCGGCCAGCTTCCAGCTCGGCGCCGCTTCCCTGGGCAGCCTGGCGGCGACCTACTTCTACGTCTATACGCTGATGCAGTTGCCCACCGGCGTCCTCGCCGACACCCTCGGGCCGCGCAAGATCCTGGTTCTGGGCGGCCTGGTTGCCGGCCTTGGTTCGATCCTCTTCGGTCTGGCACCGTCGTTCGAGCTCGCCGTGGTCGGCCGCACCCTGGTCGGTCTGGGCGTGTCCGTGACCTTCATCGCCATGCTCAAGCTGATCGCCGTCTGGTACGAGGAGAGTCGCTTCGCCACGCTCACCGGCCTGTGCATGCTGGTCGGCAATCTCGGATCGATACTTGCGGGTGCGCCGCTCTCCGCCCTGACCGAAATCGCCTCCTGGCGCGAGATCTTTCTCGCCGTCGGTGCGCTGTCGCTGGCTATCGGTGTGGCCAGCCACTTCCTGGTGGCCGACGGCCCGGTGGCCAGGTGTGCCAGCGTCGATCGCACCGCCTGGCTGGCCAACCTGGCCGCGGTGTTGAAGAACCGCGCCACCTGGCCGGGCTTCTTCGTCACCCTCGGCACCTCCGGTGCCTTCTTCTCCTTCGCCGGCCTCTGGGCCGTGCCCTATTTCACCCAGGTCCAGGGCATGACGCGGGCGGTAGCGGCCAACCACATCAGCGTCTACTTTCTGGGCTTCGCGGTGGGTTCGGCGTTCTGGGGCAAGGTCTCGGACCGACTCGGCCGCCGCCAGGCGCTAATGCTACTGGGCACCCTGCTGCACGCGCTGGGCTGGCTGGTCTGGCTGTCTGGCGTGATTCTGCCGTCGGCGCTAAGCTATCCGTTCTGCTTGGTGCTGGGGCTGCTCACCGCCAGCATGACCCTGGCCTGGGCCTGTGCCAAGGAGGTCAATCCGCCCCTGCTCTCGGGTACGGCCACCAGCGTGGTCAACGTCGGCGTCTTCCTCGGGCCGGCGATCCTGCAGCCTTTGGTGGGTTGGGTGATGGACAGGAGTTGGGACGGCAGCATGATCAACGGCGCCAGACTCTATCGGGCCGCCGACTTTCGGCAGGGCCTGCTGCTGATGGCCGGGGCGGCGGCGCTGGGCTGTGCCGCCACCCTGCTGTTGCGCGAAACGCGCTGCCGCAATATCTGGCGCGAGCGACCGGCATGAAGGGCGTCGTCCTGTTCGCGCACGGTGCGCGCAATCCCGAATGGGCGCGTCCGATCGAGGCGATCGCCGCGGCGATGCGCGCCCGCCAGCCGCAAACGCCGGTCAAGGCGGCCTATCTGGAGTTCATCGCGCCGTCGCTGCCCGAGGCTGTCGCCGAGCTTGCAGAGGCCGGCTGCGACGAGATCGCGATCGTGCCGATGTTCATGGCCAATAGCGGCCACACCCAGCGCGACCTGCCGGCTCTGCTCGAGCTCGCCGTGCGCGAGCGGCCCTGGCTTGCCCTGCGCCTAGCCGCGCCGATCGGCGAGGCCGAGGCGGTGGTCGAGGCGATCGCCAGCTACGCCCTGGGCGCCTGAGCGTCGGCAGCTGCTGCCGGCCTATAATGGTCGCGCCAACAATGACGGCCGGAGGGGGGATGGACGCAGGACGATTGCAGAGGGCCTTGGCGCTGTTCGACGCCGCCAACGCCGAGGACCCGAATCGCGACAGCGACGCCGGCAAGGTCTATCCGAAAGAGTTGCTCTATGCGATGCGCATGAGCGAGATGCTCGCGCGCATCGCGCCTGAGGCCTCCGAGGCGGTGCAGTTGGCGGTGCGCGCCCAGCACATCCAGCGCTGGAAGCTGCCGCGCCGCGATTATCCGGCGACGCCGCAGGGATACCAGCTGTGGCGCACCACGCTCTATCGTTACCACGCCGACACCGCCGGCGCATTGATGCGCGAGGCCGGCTACGACGAGGAGATGATCGCGCGGGTGCAGCAGATCGTTGCCAAGCGCGGCATCAAGGTGAACCCGGAGACGCAGTTGATGGAGGATGTGGTGGACCTGGTGTTCCTCGAACACTATTTGAGCCCCTTCGTCGCCCAGCATCCAGAGTACGACGAGGCCAAGTGGATAGACATCCTGCAGAAGACCTGGAAGAAGATGTCGCCGGCCGGACACGAAGCGGCGTTGGCCAAGATCAAGCTGCCGCAGCACCTGTTGCCGGTGATCTTGAAGGCTGTGTCTGGCTAGCACCTGATACGTGCTAGCGGGCGACTTGCAGAAACGGAGGAGCGCATGAAGGTCGGATTCATAGGGCTGGGTCTGATGGGTCGGCCGATGGCCATGCACCTGGCCGCGGCGGGCCACGAACTGCAGCTGTGGGCGCGTCGACCGGCGTCGCTCCAGCCTTTCGCCGAACTCGGCGCACAGGTGCACGCTAGCCCCGCCGCCGTGGCACGCCACGCCAGCATAGTCTTCACCATGGTCGCCGACGCGCCGGACGTGGCGCAGGTGGCGCTGGGCGAGGGCGGCATCGTCGACGGCGCGGCGGCCCAGGGTGATGCGGTGGTGGTGGACATGAGCACCATTGCGCCGGCGGCCGCGCGCGACATCGGCGCGCGCCTGGCCGCGCGCGGCATCGGTTTCCTTGACGCACCGGTCTCCGGCGGCGAGGCCGGCGCCATCAAGGCGACGCTGACCATCATGGTCGGTGGCAAGCCCGAGGTCTTCGCGCGGGTCCTGCCCCTGTTCGAGAAGCTGGGCAAGACGACGACGCTGGTCGGCGCCCAGGGCGCCGGGCAGGTGGCCAAGGCCTGCAATCAAATCCTGACCGGGGTGGGCGTCACCGCCGTCGCCGAGGCGCTCAATTTCGCCAGGGCAAGCGGCGTCGACGCGGCTAAGGTGCGCGAGGCGCTGCTTGGGGGCTCGGCAGCCAGCGCCATTCTGGAGAACCACGGGCAGCGCATGCTGGAACGCAATTTCAAGCCCGGCTTCAAGGCCTGGATGCATCAGAAGGATCTGCGCATCGTCATGGAGGAGGCGCACCGCCTCGGCTTGATGCTGCCCAACGCCGCAGCGGCGGCGCAGCTGTTCAACGCCATGGTCGGGGCGGGCATGGGCGAGGACGATTCGATCGCCGTGTTGAAGCTGTTCGAGAGCCTGGGCCAGCGGTGAAAAGAGCGGATCGCGCCAAGTGAACAGCCGCCTCGACAGGCTGAGCCGGGAAGAGCTGCGCAAGATCCTGCTCGAGCAGCAGGCGATACTCGAAAACGCCACCATCGGCATTCTCTTCTCGCGCAATCGCACCCTGGTGGCGAGCAACGCCCTGGCGGCACAGATGTTCGGCTATACCATGGACGAGTTCATCGGGCTGCCGGGGGTGGCCCTCTACCCCTCGCCCGAGGTCTATGAGCAGCTCGGCCGCGACGCCGGGCCGGTGCTGGCAGCGGGTCAGGCCTACCACGCCGAGCTGGAGTACCAGCGGCGCGACGGTTCCCGGTTCTGGTGCCGCATCGCAGCCAAGGCCGTTGATCCGCAAAAGACCCAGGAGGGCACGATCTGGATCTTCGACGACGTGACCGAAGACCGGGTGATGCGTCAGGCCCTGGAACAGTCGGTGACCGAACTGGGCGCCATCTTCGAGACGGCGATGATCGGCATCTTCGTCCTGCGCCAGCGCCGCGTCGCGCGCTGCAACCAGCGCGCCGAAGAGCTGTTCGGCTACGCGCCGGGGGAAATGCTCGGACAGTCGACCCGGACCTGGTACGTCTCCGACGAGGAGTACGAGAGGACAGGGGGCTCGGCCTACCCGCACCTGAAGGTCGGCAACGCGCACGAGCGCGAACAGGTGTTCCGCCGCAAGGACGGCTCGACCTTTTGGGGCAGACTGTTCATGCGCGCTTTCGACTCGGCCGATCCGCTGGCCGGCGCGGTGGCCTTGATCGAGGACATCAGCGACCAGAAGCTCGCCGAAGCGCGGGTCAGCCGCGCGCTCGAAGAGCAGGAGATGATCTTCAACAACGCCGCGGTGGCGATCCTGTTCGTGCGCAACCGCATCATCCAGCGCTGCAATCACCGGCTCGACGAGCTGTTCGGCTACAGCGAGGGCGAACTGGTCGGCAACTCGACCTTGATGCTGTTTCCGACGATCGCCGAATATGATCAATTCGGCGCCAACGTCTACGACAGGATTCGCGGCGGCGAGACGGTGATCCGCGAAATGCGGGCGCAGCGTAAGGACGGCAGCCACTTTTGGCTGCGCGCCACCGGGCGCAAGGCCGATGCGCCGGGCGCGCTGCTCGACATCATCTGGATCTTCGAGGACGTGACGGCGCGCCACGAAGCCGAGGAAGCGCTGGCCCGCGCCCACGACGAATTGGAGGTGCGCGTCACCGAGAGGACGGCGGAGTTGGCCACCACCAACGAGCAATTGCAGCGCGAGGTGTTCGAGCGCCTGCAGGCCGAACAGCGGGTCTGGCATCTGGCGCACCACGACGCGCTGACCGGTCTGCCCAACCGCAGTCTGCTGCTCGATCGGCTCGACCAGGCCCTGACCCAGGCGGCGCGCAGCCGCCTGCGTCTGGCGGTGATGTTCCTCGACCTCGACCGCTTCAAGAACATCAACGACTCCCTTGGCCACGCCGTCGGCGATCAGTTGCTCAAGCACGTTGCGGAACGGTTGCGTGCCGTGGTGCGCGCCGTCGATACCGTGGCGCGCCTGGGCGGCGATGAGTTCGTGGTGGTGCTGCACGACATCGAGCGCCCGGACGACGCGGTGCTGGTGGCGGAAAAGATCATCGACAGCCTGGGCGAGGGGGTGAGCATCGAGGGTCACGCGCTCACCGCCACCCCCTCGATCGGCATCAGCGTCTTTCCCGAGGATGGCGAAGACGCCTACGTGCTGATGCGCAACGCCGACGCTGCGATGTACCAGGCCAAGGCCAGCGGTCGCAACAACTTCCAGTTCTTTACCGGACAACTGACCACCGCGGCGGCGCATTTCTTCAGCCTCGAGCAGCGTTTGCGCGGGGCGATCGCGCGCGATGAACTGCGCTTGCACTACCAGCCGCTGATTGCCAGTGGCCGCCTCTGCGGGGTCGAGGCATTGCTGCGCTGGCAGGATCCGCAGCGCGGCTTGATCTACCCCGGCGAATTCATCGCCGTGGCGGAAGAGACCGGCCTGATCGTACCCATCGGCGAGTGGGTGCTGCGCGAGGCTTGCCGGCAGAACGCGGCGTGGCAGGCGCTGGGCCTGCCAGCGCTGCCGGTGTCGGTCAATCTCTCACCGCGGCAGCTGCGCCACGACGGCTTGCTCGAGCTGATCCGCGGGGTGCTCGCCGAGACCGGCCAAGCGCCATCCTTGCTCGAGCTGGAGATCACCGAGGCGGCGCTGCTGCACGACGCCGGTGAACTGCTCGGCAAGCTGCAAGCCATCGCTGAGCTCGGGGTCAGCCTGGCGTTGGACGATTTTGGCACCGGCTACTCCAGCCTCAGCCAGTTGCAGCGCCTTCCCTTGCACCGACTGAAGATCGACCAGAGCTTCGTCGGCGGATTGGACGGCGACAGCGAAGACGCGATCATAGTCACCGCGATCATCGCCCTGGCGCGCGCGCTCGGCCTCGAGGTCCTGGCCGAGGGCGTCGAGACCGAGGCACAGCTGGCGCAGCTGCGCGACCTAGGCTGCGTCGCCTTCCAGGGACATCTCATCGCGCGCGCGTTGCCAGCCGATCAGACGGAGCAGATATTCAGGCCGGTGATCCCGGCTGCCGGCGGTGGCACATGAGAATGCGCGCCGCCGTCTTGCGCCGCGCCGGACTGGCGCGCCCCTACGCCCAGAGCCGGCCGCTTTGCATCGAGGAGGTCGAACTGCCCGCTCCCGGCGCCGGCGAAGTTCTGGTCCAAATCAAGGCGGCGAGCCTCTGCCACTCCGATCTCTCGGTGGTCAACGGCGACCGGGTCTGGCCGCTGCCCATCGTCCCGGGACACGAAGCGGCCGGGGTGGTCGCGGTGGTGGGAGCGGGCGTGACCGAACTGACGCCGGGCGATCACGTGGCCCTGATCTTCCTCAGCCAATGCGGCGTCTGTGCCCGGTGCCGCGAGGGCAAGCCGTTCCTGTGCGAGCGCGGCACCCAGGCCAACCGCGAAGGACGCCTGATCACTGGCGGCCCGCACCTACGGCTCGGCGGCGAACTGCTGCACCACCACATGGGGCTGGCGGCCTTCGCCGAATACGCGCTGGTGGCGGCAAGATCGCTGGTGAAGATTCCGCGCGAGCTGCCCTTCGTCGAGGCCAGCCTGTTCGGCTGCGCCGTCATGTGCGGCGCCGGGACCGCCTTGAACAGCGCCGGCATCAGGCCCGGCGACAGCGTCGCCGTCGTCGGTCTCGGCGGGGTCGGCCTGTCGGCGGTGATGGGTGCGGTGGTCGCCGGCGCGACGCGGATCTTCGCCATCGACGCCGGCGACGACAAGTTCACCCTGGCCAGCGAGCTCGGTGCCACCGACTGCCTCGAAGCCGCCGACGCGGTGGCGCGCCTGCGCCAGATGCTGCCCGGCGGTGTCGACCACGCGATCGAATGCACGGGTACGGTCGACGGTTTCAGCGCGGCGCTGGAGGCCACCCGCCGCGGCGGCACCACCAGCAGCACCAGCCTGCCGCACGCCGGCGAGAGCTTCAGCTTTCCGCTGGCGCGCCTGGTGGCCGAGGCGCGCACCCTGCGCGGCAGCTACATCGGTTCCTGCGTGCCGGGGCGGGATATTCCCGCCTACGCCGAACTATTCCGCCAGGGGCGCTTGCCGGTCGACAAACTGGTGACCCAGCGCATTGCCCTCGACGACATCAACGCCGCCTTCGATGCGCTGGCCGATGCGCGGGTGGTGCGGCAGGTGATCTGCTTCTGAGCGTCGCGGCGTCTTCTTGAGCCATAATGGCGCTTTCCAAATCGCGAGAGCAGCCATGAACACAAGGACAACGGCCAGCGGCC
>JAHFRE010000292.1 GCA_023258955.1 Sterolibacterium sp. | reverse complement strand
CGTCGTGGCAGCGGTTGCACTTGTCCACCAACTCCTTGATCGTCGCCGGCACCGCGTCGGCGACCGCCGCCTTCTGCACCGAGTAGTAGGCGGCGATGTTTTCGATGTCCTTGTCGCTGAGACCGGCGATGTAGCGCTGCATGCCCCAGTTCTTGCGCCCCTTCTTGTAGGCCATCATCGAGTTGACCAGGTACTTGGCGTCCTGGCCGGCGAGGCTGGGCGTCGCCCCGTCGGTGCTGACGCCGCCCGCGCCGTGGCAGCCACCGCACATGGCCGTCGCCGGTTCGCCGGCCGCGGCGTCGCCGACCGCCGCTGGCGGCCGCTGCGCCGGCGTCTGCGCGGCGTAGTAGAGAGCCAGCTTCTCCAGGTCCAGCTTGCCCGAAGCGCGGGCCATCGAATTCATGCTCGCCGCTTTGCGTTCGCCCTGGTGATATTCCTCGATCGCCGTGACTAGGTAGTGCGGCTGCTGGCCGGCGAGCGTTGGCGTACCCGGCGTCTTGCTGTTGCCGTCTTCGCCGTGGCATTTGCTGCAGGCCGCGGCGAGGGTCTTGCCTTCCTGGTAGGGCGAGGACTGCTGGATGTCCTTGGCCGCCGCCCGGACCACGGGCGGCTGGCTCGCGTAATAGGCGACGACGCTGCGCACGTCGGCGTCGCTCATGCTGGACGTCATGTCCTTCAGCGCCGCGTGGGTGCGCGTGCCGTCCTTGTACTCCTTGATCGAGGCCAGCAGGTAGGCTTCGCGCTGCGCCGCCAGATTGGGGATACCCGGGGCGACGCCACCGCCGTCGAGGCCGTGGCAACCCTTGCAGGCGCGTTCGGCGATCGCTTTGCCGGCGCCGGTGTCGGCCTTGACCGTCTTTTCGGCCGGCTTCTGCTCGGTGCAGGAAGCCAGCGCCAGGGATAGCAGCAGGGGAAGGAGCAGGTTTTTCATAGCCATTCTCGTCAAGTTGTGTGGATCAGCCAGCCGTAATGCTGCCGATGAAGCCTACCATGACCAGGACCAACAGGGTCAGACCGATACCCAGGAGCACGAAGCCGAGGATGCGCGAAGCCTTGGTCATCTGCGGCGACGGCGCGTCGACCAGATGCTTTTCCAGCTCGCCGGCCGCCACTAGCCGCTGGTACTCGGCGGCGTGCTCGTGCTTGAACTCCTCGAGCGAAACGGCGCCGGTGAACATCACGATATCGGGCGGCGGATACTTGTCGGGGCGCAGGTGGTTGTTGAAGAAGTGTACCGTGAACAGGAACACCGCCGCGAGGAAGGCTTCTTCGCCGTGGATGATGGTGGCGACGTTGAACACCCAGCCGGGCAGAATGGAGCCGGTGATGTTGGGCACGGCCAGCATCAGGCCACTGCCGCCGATGATGCCCATACCCCAGAAGACCGCCCAGTAGTCGAACTTCTCCCAGTAGGTCCAGCGATCGAAGGCGGGGCGCGGGCCGAGGCCGAAGAACCACTTGAACATGCCGATGGCGTCCGTCAGGTCCTGCCAGCGCGGCACCAGCGAGCGCGGCCCGAACCACTGCCAGGTCTTCCAGTTGCGCTTGAGGAAGAAGGTCACGTACACCAGGTGCACGAAGAAGATGCTGAGCATGCTGGTGGCGGCGAGGCGATGCAGATAGGCAGCGGCGCGCGGCCCGCCCAGAGCGCTCATGATGCTGTGCGCCCAGTTGGTCTCGCCGTAGAACACCGCCATGCCGGTCAACACCAAGACCATGACGCTGATGGCGAAGATCAGGTGGCCGAGCCGCCACCAGCCACCGAAGCGCTGGTAGTACTTGGCTTTGAGGTCCAAGCCCGCGGTGCGGACGTGCGGCGCCGACTTGCCCTGCTTGCGGTCCTGGTATTCGCGATAGAACCACAGCGCCGAATGGGTCCAGAAGAAGGCAAAGACGCCGAAGAGCAGGCCGATCATGAACTTCGAGGTCAGCCACATGTACGGATAGCGTTTGAAGTCGTGGGTATTGCCGTGCGGGCTGAAGCTGGTGAAGCCCTTGCTCGCCCCGATGTGGCACTGCTTGCAGGTGTCAAGGCGATTGTCCGGATGCACCATCGAGCTCGGATCTTCGACCCGCTGTATGGTATGGCTGCCGTGACAGTCGAAGCACTTGGCGGTATAGGCGTAGCCCAGGGTATTCACCTGCCCGTGGTAGGTGCCGAGATAGGTCTGCAGGTTCTCGGCATGGCAGTTGCCGCAGTTCTTGGTGATGGCGATGCGGGTGGCGTCGGCGGCCGGTGATTCGACGTCGTGGGTGGTGTGGCAGTCGGAGCAGACGGCAGCCCAACTATGGCCTTCCTGGAGGACCTCCTTGCCGTGCACCGAGGTCGCGTACTCGGCGCGCTGCTTGGCGTGGCACTGGCCGCAGCGATCGGGAATGCTCTTGCGCCACTCGGTGCGTTCGGGGCTGCCCTTGGGATAGACGTAGTGCGCTTCGTGGCAATCGTAGCAGGTGGCGTTGGTGTGCGATTGGTCCTCGCGACTGGGGCGCGCGTGGATCGACTTCATGTAGTGCTCGATTTGCTGCACAACGACGCCCAGTCGCTCGTTCTCGGCGGTCTTGCCGCTCTCCTTGGCGGCTTCCCAGAGCGACTCGTGGCATTTGACGCAGCTGACCTTGTGGGTGACGCCCGGCTTGTGCGGGATCTCCGTAATGTCGAGGTGGCACTCGACGCACTGGCGCTTGCCGTGCACGCTCTTGCCGAACTTGTCCTTGGCGACGAACAGCTTGCGCATGTGTCCGTCGGCGACCGGTGCCGCGAAGCCAGCCTGGGCGTGGCAACCGAGGCAGGTCGAATTCGGAAATTTCTCGGCCGTGGCTTCGGCAGGGGTTTCGGCAGCGATACCCGCCCCACTCAGCAGGAAGGTCGCCGCAAGGACCAGCGCCGCGGTCAGCCCGCTCGCAAATTTCTTAACAGTCATCGTCTTCATTTCCCTTGCAATATCAAGGCAACAAGGCCACCAGTGGCTCACCAGTAGGGTCGCGGCGCCCGCAAATTATGAGGGCTGCAATACCGTCCGACTTGACATACATCAAATCCCGACCCGAATCGGCTTTATAGAATCGCCGCTTGCATTCGTTGATAAGCTGGGTTGGGTTGCATCGGGCATCAGGTTTTATTTTTGACATCCAAGGAGCGAAAAATGAGAGCAGTGATCGTCACAGGCATCATGCTTGCAAGTCTGACCTTCGCCGGTGCCGCGAGCGCGTCGCAGGAACTGGCCACCAGCAGCGGTTGCCTGAAGTGCCACGCCGTCGGCGAAAAGAAGGTCGGCCCAGCATTGAAGGACGTCGCCGCCGCGCACAAGGGCAAGAACGACGAAGCTGCCCTGGCGGCAAAGATCAGCGGTGCCAAGGACCACCCGAAGGTCAAGGCCAGCGAAGACGACGTGAAGAAACTGGTGCACTGGATCCTGACCCTCTAGTCACGCCAGCCTCCCGCCAGGCTCAGTTCCTGGCGGTGAGGCGTTCTCCGAAAGCGCGCGCAAAGTTGCTCACCGCCTGCCAGTCGGTGTATTCATAGTCGCGCGTCGTATCGGTGTTGCCACCGGCAAAACCGACGATCTTGGTCATGATCCACTTCTTCCACGGCGCGTACTTGCTGTATTGCAGGGCGCCACCGATGGAAGCCGTCAGCTGCGGCTGCCAACCCGTGCGGCGCAAAAATTTGTCGAGATAGCGTTGGGCGCTCGCCGGCCGCGCGCCGGGCCCACCGCCCGACAGGCTGACCGAGAAGAAGGCGCTCTGTCGTGCTGCCAGCTGTTGCCGCTGGCGCCGCACCAGCGCCCGCAGATAGGCCGGATGATGCCCATAATGGATCGATGCCCCGACGATGACGCCATCGAAACGCGATAGGTCGAGGTCGCGGCACGACCCCTCGGCCCGCAGCGTTTCGACGCGGTCGCCGCGCTCGCGCAGGGTTTGCGCCATGTGCTCGGCAATGCGGGCGGTCTGGCCTTCGATGCTGGTGTAGACAATGAGGATGTTAGCCATGTCGGTGGCGACGCCAAGCGCGCCTGTTCTTGGTTCAGCGCGGCATCATGGGGCAGGGCAGATCGCAAGTCAATTTCGCCGATGCGCGGGGGTGCGGATAAATAACTTTACCTTCGGTCGGGGCTGACGCCGGCGTATCGATTTGATTTGCGTCAAGTTGACGGGTTTCGCTTCCCTCATACTAGTTCGTTCAGACCTCTGCTTTTGCTTGCGGCAGATGGCATTGAGGATTTCACGCTTGATTTACCGACTAGGAGGATGGATATGAAACACGGGATGATGTTTGTTGGTGCCTTTGCCCTGCTCATGAGCGGCGCCCAGTTGAGCGTCGCCGCCGACGGCAAGGAAGTGTACGACAAGAAGTGCGGTGGCTGCCACAACAAGGGCATGATGGGCGCGCCCAAGCTGGGCGACAAAGACAAGTGGGCGGCACTCACCAAGGGCGGTCAGGCTGCGCTCGACGAGTCCGTGGCCAAGGGCAAGGGCAAGATGCCCAAGCAGGACCTTCCGGCCGACGACATCAAGGCTGCCAACGCCTACCTCATCAAGGCATCGCAGTAAGGCCGA
>JAHFRE010000291.1 GCA_023258955.1 Sterolibacterium sp. | reverse complement strand
TGAGGTTGATGCCGACGCAGCCGTATTCCTTGACGCAACGCTCGAGCTCCGGAATGCAGGTCTTGGGGTCGACGCCGGGCGACTGCGGCAGCATCGCCGCACCGATGAAGTTGTCGGGAAACAGCTGCGACACCCGGTAGCACAGCTCGTTGCAGATCGCCGCCCAGGTCGAACTCACCTGGAAGTCGCCGATGTGGTGCGCCATGAAGCTGGCGCGTGGCGAAAAGATGGTGAGGTCGGAGCCGCGCTCGAGCATCTTCTGCAACTGGTTCTTCTCGATCGACTCGCGCAACTCGTCGTCGCTGATCAGCAGTTCTGAAACCCGCGGCGCTGCCGCAGGATCCTTGATGCCGGCGATCTGGCGATTGCGCCAGTCCTCGAGCGCCTTGGGTGCTGTGGTGTAGTGGCCGTGGCAATCGATGATCATCGTCGGTCTCCTGGTTTGGCGCGTTACGCCGGTGCCATGCCTTGACGGCGCTTGGCCGCGTCGCAAGCCGGCGAGCGCAGGAAGTCGAGCAGTTGGCGCGCCGCCTGCGGCTGGGTCGAGGCGGTGCAGATCGCCGCCGCAAAGGTGGTGACGATCTCGCAACCCGCCGGCATCGGTCCGAGCAGCTCGATGCCGGCGAGGTGGATCAATTCGCTCGCCTGCTGGAAGCCCAGTTCGACGCGGCCGGCGGCCACCAGTTCGCCGACCGGCACGCCCGCGGGCGCCTGGACGATGCGCGGCCGGAGTTCCGCTGCGATTCCCCAGCGCTCGAAGAGTTTCAGCAGCGCCACCCCGCTCGGCCCGGTCGAATAACCGATGCTGGCGGCTCCGAGAACGGCGCGGCGCAGCGCCTCTTCCGAGTCGAGCTGCAGTCTGGGCGCGCCGGCGCGCACCGCCACCGCCACCGTCGAGCGAACCAGATCGGTCTTGCTGGCGGCGATGACGCTGGCGCCGACCGCCAGCTTGTCGATCGCCTCGCTGGCGAGCACCACCAGATCGAAGGCCTCGCCGGCCTGGACCCGCTTCGCCGCATCGACGCCGCCCACCGCTTCGAACTCGACCACGACGCCGCTGTGGCGCCGATAGTCTGCGGCGAGCTCGGCCAGCAGCAGGCGCGTCGCCATCGACGAGATGCCGCTGATCCTGCCGTCCGAGCTTTTCGCCATCGCCATCTGCACGACGCACCTGCCATTGGGATGGCCCATTCTGACCCTGGGGCGGGCGACTGCCAAGTCGCCGCGCGCGCTACTAGCTATAGAACTTTGTTATAGCCGCGCCGGGGTGGCGCTGCCGCCGCCGGCATCAGCTCGCGCAGCAGACGCAGGGTGTGGCGGAGCAGGGGGGTCGGCGGCTTGTGCGCCGATTGCGCCAGGCACAGGGTCGACACCAGGCGCGGCTCGACCAGGGTGCGCAACACGAAGGCTTCGGGCTGGCCGCAGGCGTCGAGCGAGGAGCGCATCAGCACGGCGTGGCCGTGGCCGGCGCGCACCAGTTCGAGTATCGATTGCACGCTCGACACCTCGAGCGCCACCTCGAGCTTGCAGCCGGCCAGCGCCGCCTGGGTTTCCAGCAGCTTGCGGATGGCGTGGGCGCGCTCGGGCACGATCAGCGGGTAGCGGACCAGTTCGGCGAAGGCGACCGAGGTGGTGCGCCGGCCGCCGCGGCCGGCGGGGCTCACCAGCCCCAGGGGCTCGTCGAGCAGCGGCTGCACCTCCAGCGCTGCCTGCGGCTCGGGGTTGTAGAGCAGGCCCAGATCGACCCGGCCGGTGGCGATCCATTCGGCCAGGTGGGTGGTCAAGCCTTCGACGATGGCCAGGCGCGCCTTGGGCAGGGTGCGGCGGAAGGCGTCGACCAGGGGCAGGGTCAGCAGCCGGCCGATGCTCGGCGGCAGGCCGACGACGATGCGCCCGGCCGGCTCGTCGCGGCTGGCGTCGATGTCCTCGCGCACCCGGGCCACCAGCTGCAGGATGCCGACGCTGGCGTCGAACAGGCGCTGGCCGACCTCGGTCAACACCACGCCGCGGCCGTTGCGCAGCAGCAGCGTCACCCGCAGGTCGGTCTCGAGCAGCCGCACCTGGCGCGACAGCGCCGGCTGGGCGATGTTGAGCAGCAGCGCCGCCTTGCTGAAGCTGCCCAACTCGGCGACGCGCACGAAGTATTCGAGCTGCTTGAGGTTCACGCCGAATCACATCCATAACGAATTGCGATAGGCGATGATAGCGCCGATCGGCGCGCTTCGCCGCGGCTGGCGGCGATTGCCAGGCAAACATGACGGCGATTGAAGACCCGCTGGTTTTGCGCTAGAGTTGTGCGAGAAAAAACAGGGGAGCCCATCATGAAGAGCCTGTTCTTGGCAGCGATCTCGGCCTTGATGTTGTGCGCCGCGCTGGCGCCGGTGCAAGCGCAACAGGGGGACTGGCGCGGCGGCATACGCGGTCGGATCAGCGAATCGCGGGCGCGAATCGACCGCGGGGTGGAGCAGGGCGCGCTGACCCGGCGCGACGCGCAGCGCCTCTACGACGAGCTCGACGACATCCTCGGCAAGATCGAGCGGATGAAGGCCGACGGCTATCTGAGCGACAGGGAGCGGGACATCATCAATCGCGACCTCGACCGCTTGAATCGCGACATCGGTCGGGAAAGGCACGAGGAGCGGCGGCAGCGCTCGCAGGAGCTGCTCAGCAACTGGAATTCCTTCGCCTGCGAGAGCACCGACACGGCGACGTTCCGGCTCGAGCGGCAGGTGCGCGCCGATCGGATCGAGGTCTGGTTCCGCTTCCGCGGCCGCGAGTCCTCGGTCGGCTACACCCTGGCGCAGGATGGACAGCCGCTGCGCAGCGGCGTCCTGGTGCGCGGCGACTGCGCACCGGGCCAGGACGAATGGTGCATCGCCGCCGAAGGAATAGACCTGCGGCTGCGCCCGGGCAACTACGTCATACGCACCGACCGGCCGCGAATCTGCCAGAATGCGGGCAGCGGCGGCAACGGTTTCGCCAAGCTCTACGGCTCTGCCCAGTGGTAGTCGGGCCGGTTGCCGCTGGGGCGTCGAATCAAGGAGCGAGGATGGCAGCGCGAGTCGATCGGCAACGGCGCCAGGTTTTGCAGCAGGGGAGCGGCATCGCGCTCGCCGGCCTGCTCGCTGCGCTGGGGCTGTCCCGGCCGGCCCGCGCCGAATGGCAGAAGTCGGCTTTCGAGGCCAAGACCATCGACGAAGCGCTGGCCGCCCTCGGCGTCACGCCGCCCGAGACCAGCGCCGCGATCCTGCTGATGGTCCCGGAAATCGCCGAGAACGGTGCCGTGGTGCCGGTCACGGTGAGCAGTTCGCTGGCCCGGGTCGAGCAGATTTCCATCCTCGTGGACAAGAACCCCAACGTGCTCGCCGCCCACTTCGTCCTGCCCGAGGGAACCGACGGCTTCATCACCGCCCGGGTCAAGATGGGCCAGACCGCGACGGTGATCGCGCTGGTCAAGGCCGACGGCAAGTTCTACCGGGTCGGCCGCGAAGTCAAGGTCACCGCAGGCGGCTGCGGTGGCTGATCAGTCTACCGATTCGCGCTAGGAACAGACATGGGCGGCCCAATGAAAATCCGCGCCTCGGTCAAGGACGGGGTGACCGAAGTCAAGGTGCTGATGCAGCACGAGATGGAGACGGGTTTGCGCAAGGACGAGGCGGGCAAGCCGGTGCCGGTGTGGATCATCACCGAGGTGACGGCGCGGCACAAGGACAGAGTGGTGCTGGCGGCGCAGTTCGGCGCCGCCGTCTCCAAGAATCCCTATCTGGTGTTCCACTTCAAGGGAGCGGTCAAGGGCGACAAGGTCTCCGTCACCTGGGTGGACAACCGGGGCGACAGTCGCAGCGACGAAGCCGAAATTTCCTGACCGGCTGCGCGCAGCCGCGATCTTCCGTGGAGTAGCGATGAACCCGATCAAGCCGACCCGCCTGGCTCTGCTGTTGATCCTGGCGCTCCACTGTCTTTCCGCCGCGGCCCAGGACAAGGCGGCCGAGGAGATCGCGAAATACCGCGAGATGATCGCCGACGGCAACCCCGCCGAGTTCGATGAAATGCGCGGCGAAGAGTTGTGGAAGTCCCCCGGCGGCCCCAAGCGGGTGAGCCTCGAGCGCTGCGACCTGGGCAAGGGTCCGGGCGTGGTGAAGGGCGCCTACGCCGAACTGCCGCGCTATTTTCCCGATAGCCGACGGGTGCAGGATCTGGAATCGCGGCTCTTGACCTGCATGACCGGCCTGCAGGGCATCGCCGAACGGGAGATCACCGACCAGCCCTTCGGCAGCGTAGCCGAGAAGTCGGCGATCGCCGCGCTGGTCGCTTACGTGGCCGGGCAGTCGCGGGGAATGCCGATGGCCGTCTCGCTCAAGCATCCGCAGGAGAAGGAGGCCTACGAGATCGGCAAGCGGATCTTCTACTATCGCGCCGGGCCCTACGACTTCTCCTGTGCCACCTGCCACGGCCAGAGCGGTCTGCGCATCCGCCTGCAGGACCTGCCCAACTTCGCCGTCGCCAAGGACGCGCAGCAGGCCTACACCACCTGGCCCGCCTATCGGGTTTCGCAAGGCCTGT
>JAHFRE010000091.1 GCA_023258955.1 Sterolibacterium sp. | reverse complement strand
CGGCTGGCCAGGGCGCGCAGCGGGTCGTCGAGACCGTAGCGGATGTACCAGTCGGGGCCGAAGGCCAGATACATCGACCAGACGAAGACGGCGCCGTAGCGTTCCTCGAAGGCCGTGTAGAAGCCGGTGTTGTGCCAGAGACCGGCACCGACCCACATCAGGCGCAACTTCTCGTTGGGGCAGGCGGCGACGCCGTCGTTCACCCGTTGCTGGATCTCGTCCCTGAAGGCACGGGCGTGATCGAGCGCCCAGTCGGTGCCGCGATGCCACTGCGCCGCCATGACGTTGGTGATCTGCTCGGAGATGCGCACCGGGCACTTGGGCGCGGTGGCGATCAGACGATGCACGTCCTCGAAATACTCCTCCTGCTGGTTGACCCGGTCCATTTGGAAGCGCAGGGCCTCCATCTCGAAGCGCTTGCCGGTCAGCTTCTCCAGCGAAGCGATCAGTTGGCGCAGTTCGTCGACCATCAGATCGAGGCGGTGCGGCTCCGACAATTCCTCCCAGCGATGGCGGGACAGCTCCCACCAGCGATCGGGCAGGACGCTCGAACCCGGCGCCTCGAGGGCGATGAACTCGGCGCCGAAGGCGTCGGCCCAGAGTGAGAAGATCCGCTGGATGCAATCGCAGGTGAGGCGCGCGCAGAGCAGGGCCGGCTTGGGCAGGCCGCCCCAGGGGGCGCGGTCCTTGAGGTCGACCAGGGTGCTGGCCAGCCCCAGGCTGCAGTAGCGGCACAGGTCTTCGTGGTAGCCGAGCGCGGCCATCCCGTCGAGATATTCCTGCGACAGTTGCTTGGTCGAGATGATCGCCGCCCACCACTGGTTGGTGACCACCGGCACGCCCATCACCTGGAACAGGTCGTGGGGCGTGTCGGCCTGGATGATGGCGTAGGGCTTGCCGGCTTCGAAGACGTCGCGGCGCAACTCGGCGAACCAGGTCTTTTGCTTCTTGCCCGCCTCGCTGGTACAGGCCAATTGTTTGCTTGCCATGCTTGTGGAATCGCCCTCAGGAGGTGGTGATCGGATCGCCAGCTGCCTTGTCCCGACGCGCGTCGAGGCCGGCCAGGTAGTCGCGCAGTTGGGCCTCGACCACCGCCTGCTCGCCCTCGACGCGCACGTCCTGGCGGATCAGGGTCCAGCTTAGACCGGCGGCTTCGACCGCGGTGCGCTGGCGGGGAAAGTCCCAGCCGAAGATGTCTTCCGGTGTGGGCAGGTAGAAGACGACGCCGTCGATGTCGGTCGCGTCCAGCTGTTCCAGGAACCAGTGGTCAGCGAGGGCTTGCGGAAACAGCCGGGCACAGGGAACCGCAGAAAAGTAGTGTCCGAATATCGCCGCCAGCGGTTCCCCGCCCTGGGGGATCAGCGGCGCGGCCATGCGCGCGCCCCAATCCCCGTCCTCGGCGATCACCAGGCCGCCGGCCAGATCCACCAGGCGGTGCAGTTGGGCGTGCTCGAGCGGGTAGCCCTTGAGCAACAGGCGCTTGCCCTTGCCCGTTTGCCAGGTGGCCTCGGCCAGCCAGTCGGCGAGCAGTTCGTTGTACACCTGGTGCTCGAGAAACAGCGACGCGCTCGCCACCACCTGCGCCTCGAAGCCCGATGGCGGTCGGGCGCTGCGCCTGACCTGCTGCAGCCGTCCGAGCAATTCCCGGGTCCGGTTGGTCGCGGCCAGCGCGCGGCGCAAAGCGCGGTCGTCGACAGCCACCCCGGCGACCAGCGAGAGACGCTGCGCCAGTTCGCGCGTGCGCGCCAGGCCATAGTCGCGGCTCGAAGCTTTCTGGGTGTGCAGGATTTCGTAGAGCAGGAGCTCCGGTCCCGCAGCGGTCGCGCCGACCCGCTTGAGCTCGCGCAGGGCCAGGTAGAGCTTGTGGTAGGACTCGGTCGAGCGGGGGATGACGAGCAGGCTGAGGAAGTCCAGCTCCCCGGCCATGAACAGCTCGACGATCAGGCGGGTGTCGGTGTCGGAGAAGCTCTCGACGTAGCCGTCGGCGCTGGCCGTGCCGCCGTAGATCGGGGCCACCCGCAGCGGGTAGCAGTCGGCGGCGATGATCAGCTCGACCGGCACCGTGTTGCCGACGTAGCCGACGATGCGCTTGCCGTCTTGCTGCGCCCGCCTGGCCTCGCCGAAGCGATCCAGATAGGCGGCGTGCAAGCGGCGGAATGAGGGACTCGGCGCTTCGGCTGGACTCATCTTATCGGGCGACTTGGCCCATCTCCTGCGACCGCTGCCGCCCATCGGCTACTGGGGCGGTTGGCCGTCCGTAATTATTAAAAGTAATCATAACAAAGTACAAGGAGTTTAGTTCGACCAGCGGGAATGTCAACAAATATCTATAGATTTTGCCGAGGCCAGCAGCCCCTGTCTAGGCCGCGTCAGCGGACGGGGTAATGGTATAGTTGTTCGAGGAGAATCGCGATCGGACAACAGACGCTTTGTAAAACCTTCTATGAAAGGCAGACGACGATGAGCAATGGATTACGGACAGGCTTGCTGGCAGCGACGTTGTTCCTGGCAGCGAGCACGGTGCAGGCGGTGATCACGATCGGCGTCGACCTGCCGCTCACCGGACCAGCGGCGGGACTGGGCATCCCCTGCAAGAACGGCCTGCAGTTCTGGCCGGAGAGCATCGCCGGGGAGAAGATCAAGCTGATCGTTCTCGACGACGCCAGCGACCCGACCCAGGCGACCAAGAACGCCCGCCGCTTCGTCACCGAAGACAAGGTCGATCTGATGCTGGGTTCCGCCGCCACCGTACCGGCGCTGGCCATGGCCGCGATCGCTGCCGAAGGCGAGACGGTGCAGCTGGCGGAATCGCCGATCGAGACGCCGCCGGGCAAGGACGCGTGGACCTTCCGCCTGCCGCAATCGACGGCCATCATGGCCGAAGGCATCGTCGAGCACATGAAGAAGAACGGGGTCAAGAGCTTCGCCTTCATCGGCTATTCGGACGCCTATGGCGAGAGCTGGCTCAAGGACATGACGCGCATCGCCAACGAAGCCGGGATCCGGCTCACCACCGCCGAGCGCTTCGCCCGGCCTGACACCAGCGTCACGGCGCAGGCGATCAAGGCGGTCGCCAGCAATCCCGACGCGATCGTCCTGGTCGCCTCGGGCAGCGGCGCCGCCATGCCGCACCTGGCGGTGGTCGAACGCGGCTTCAAGGGCAGGATCTACCAGACCCACAGCGCCGCCTCCAACGACCTGATGCGACTGGGCGGCAAGGCCGTCGAAGGCGCGTTCGTCATTTCCGGTCTGGCGGTGATACCCGAGGGCCTGCCCGCGGGCCATCCGTCGAAGGCGCTGGCCGTGGATTTCGTCCAAAAATACGAAAAGCAGTTCGGCCCGGGAACGCGCAACCAGTTTGCCGCCCACACCTACGACGCCTTCCTGGTATTGCAGCGGGTGATTCCGGAAGCGCTGAAGAAGGGCAAGCCCGGCACCCGCGAATTCCGCCTCGCCTTGCGCGACGCGCTGGAGAACGCCGGCGAGATCGCCGCCACCCAGGGGGTGTTCCGCTACAGCGCAAAAGACCATTTCGGCCTCGACGCGCACGCTCGCATGATGCTGACCATCGCCGGCGGCAACTGGAAGGTCGTCGCCCCCTGACGCCGGCGCTGGCGCTTCCTGCCATGATCGATCTGGACAAGCTGGTCGCGCTCGACGTGCACACCCACGCCGAGAAATCCTGTCGCATGCCGACCGACGAAGAAGCAACGGCGATGCAAGCAGCCAAGGAAAAGTATTTCAAGAACGTCGTCGGCCAACCGAGCATCCCGGAGATCGCCCGCTATTACCGCGAGCGGCGGATGGCCTGCGTCATCTTCCCGGTCGATGGCGAACACGCCACAGGCATGGCGCACGTGCCCAACGACGAGGTGGCGGAACAGGTGGCGCAGAACGCCGACGTGATGATTCCCTTTGCCAGCATCGATCCGCACAAGGGCAAGCTGGGGGTGCGCCTGGCGCGGCGCCTGGTCGAGGACTACGGGATCAAGGGCTTCAAGTTCCATCCTTCCTACCAGGGCTTCTATCCCAACGACCGCATGGCCTACCCCCTCTACGAGGTGATCGCCGAGTACGGCCTGCCGGCGCTGTTCCACACCGGCCAGACCGGCATCGGTGCGGGCATGCCCGGCGGCGGCGGGGTCAGGCTCAAGTACTCCAACCCGATGCTGATCGACGACGTTGCGGTCGATTTTCCCGACATGCCGATCATCCTCGCCCATCCGTCCTTTCCCTGGCAGGAGGAGGCGCTCTCGGTCGCGACCCACAAGCCGCAGGTCTACATCGATCTGTCGGGCTGGTCGCCCAAATACTTTCCGCCCATCCTGATCCAGTACGCCAACACGCTGCTCAAACACAAGATGCTGTTCGGTTCCGATTTCCCGCTGATCACGCCCGATCGCTGGCTCGAGGATTTTGCCAAGATCCCGATCAAGGACGAGGTGCGCCCGCTGATCCTCAAGGAAAACGCCATCCGCCTGCTCAAGCTCAAGGCCGCGCCGATCTAGCAGATGTCCGCGCCGCCTCGCTACCGTCCGGCAGCCCTTGGTGGGACCTTCGACCCGCGCTTCGTTGCGGACAGAGACGGCGATCTGCTGATCACCGCCGGCGAGGCGCTCGGCGCCTATCCGGCGCGCATCACCGATCGCTTGTTCCACTGGGCCAAGCAATGTCCGGATCGGACCCTGGCGGCGAAGCGCGACGCTGCCGGCCAATGGCGCCGCCTGAGCTACCGCGACGCCCTGGCGCGGGCCCGCGCGATCGCCTCAGGGCTGCTGGCTAGGCGCCTGTCGGCCGAGCGGCCGCTGATGATCCTGTCGGGCAACGACCTCGAGCACCTTGCGCTGTCGCTCGGGGCGATGTGGGCCGGCGTGCCCTACGCGCCGGTGTCGACCGCCTATTCCCTGATCTCGCAGGATTACGGCAAGCTCAAACACATCTTCGCCACGCTGACGCCGGGACTGGTGTTCGCCAGCGACGGCGACGCCTATGGCAGGGCCTTGCAGGCGGTGATACCTGACGATGTCGAGATCGTTCTCGACCAGGGCAGCTTGCCCGGCCGTTCCCACACCCGCTTCGCCGACCTGCTCGCCACCCCGGCCAGCGCCGCAGCGGATGGCGCGCAGGCGGCGACCGGACCCGACAGCATCGCCAAGTTCCTGTTCACCTCCGGTTCGACCAAGCTGCCCAAGGCCGTCATCAATACGCAGCGGATGCTGTGCAGCAACCAGCAGATGTTGCTCCAGTGTTTTCCCTTCCTGGCCGAAGAGCCGCCCGTCCTCGTCGATTGGTTGCCCTGGAACCACACCTTCGGCGGCAATCACAACGTCGGCATCGTGCTCTACAACGGCGGCACCCTGTACATCGACGACGGCAAGCCGGCGCCGCATCTGATCGGCGCGACGCTGCGCAATCTGCGCGAGATTCCCACCAACATCTATTTCAACGTGCCCAAGGGCTTTGAGGAGATCGTCAAGGCGCTGGAACAAGACAGCGGGCTGCGGCAGACCTTCTTCAGCAAGGTCAAGGCCTTCATGTTCGCCGGTGCCGGACTTTCGCAGGCGGTGTGGGACAGGCTGGATGCCATCGCCGAACGGACTTGCGGCGAACGGGTGCGCATGCTGACCGGTCTGGGCATGACCGAGACGGCGCCCTTCGCGCTGTGCGCCAACGGCGAGGTGGTGCGCTCCGGCGTCATCGGCCTGCCCGCGCCCGGCCTCGAAGTGAAGCTCGCCCGGGCCGGCGACAAGCGCGAAGTCCGCTATCGCGGTCCCTCGGTGACCCCGGGCTACTGGCGTGCGCCCGAGCAGACGCGGGCGGCCTTCGACGAAGAGGGCTACTTCTGCAGCGGCGACGCCGCCAAGTTCATCGACCAGGCGCAACCGGCCTTGGGCCTGGCCTTCGACGGGCGCATCGCCGAAGACTTCAAGCTGTCGACGGGAACCTTCGTTTCCGTGGGCCCCCTCCGCGCCAAGGTGATCATGGCCGGCGCACCGCTGATTCAGGATGTGGTCGTCACCGCGCCGGATCGGGACGAGCTGGGCATCGTCATCCTGCCGTTCGTCGACGCCTGCCGCGAGCTGGTGCGCTGCGATCCGCAAGCGCCTGCGGCGGCGGTGCTGGCGTCGCCGACGCTGCGGACCCATTTTCAGGCGCTGCTCGACCGCCTCTACGAGGCCGGAACGGGAAGCGCCAACCGCATCGTGCGCGCCCACCTGTTCACCGACCCGCTGTCGATCGACCACGGCGAAGTCACCGACAAGGGCTCGCTCAATCAACGCGCCTTTCTCGCCCACCGCGCGGCACTGGTCGAGGCCATGTACGACGAATCGGACCCCGACCTGATCATCGCGAGCAGTTGGAAGGATCAGCGCTGATCCTTGGCGGCCGGTCCCGGCCGAGGCTCCCCAGGCGGCGGCTGGCTACGCGCCGCGGCCCTACTTCAAGAAGCGCTGGCTGATTTCCTTGAACAGCGGTGTGCCCGCCCGACGCAGCCACTCGAAGGCGACCATCTCGCGGCTGACGATGGTAATTCCGTTCGTGCGCATGCGTTCCAAGGCCAGCGCCTTGTCCTGAGCGCGGCGCGAACCGACGGCGTCGTCGACCACGAACAGCTCCTTGCCCTGCAGCCGCAGGTCGAGCACGGTTTGCAGGACGCAGACGTGGGATTCGACGCCGCACACCACCAGCTGCTTCCTGGCGTAGCCGGCCAGCGGCTGCAGGCAATCGGCGGCGACGCAGGAGAAGTGCAATTTCTCGACGATGGCGCTGGCCGGCAGCAGCCTCGCCAGATCGGCGTGGGTCGGTCCGATGCCCTTGGGGTATTGTTCGCTGGCCATGATCGGCACGCCGATTTCTTGCGCCAGCTTGACCAACCACTGGACATTTTCCAGCAGGCGCTGCCCTTGATCGATATGGGGCAGCAGGCGTTCCTGGACATCGATCACGAGCAGGGCCGAATCCTCAGCATTCATCAACATGTCGAACTCCACTGGATTGTGCAGATCGTTATCCGCCTCCCATGCCGGCGGAGGGTAGGCTGGACGAGGTTGCCGGTCAAGCGCAGTCTCCGTCGGCTGCTACCTCCCTCGATTCTAGTCCGGAGAAAATTGAATGACCAAGCGATTCGCTCGGGTTATGATGAAGCTCCTGCCCGGACGAACCTCCACCTCGCCATGAAGATTGCACTCAGACTCCTCCTCCTGTTGCTAGCGTTCAGCGCCGAGCTTTCGGCGCAAACGCCATCGACCGAGCTGCGCAAGTTCCTGCTGTTCGAAGACGCCGCCTTCGTCTTGAAGCACGTCCGGGTGATCGATGGCAACGGTGGCGCAGCGCAGGAAGATCGAACCATCGTCCTGAAGAACGGCAAGATCGAGGCGATGGGCGGCGCCACCCTGGCAACGCCCGCGGATGCCAAGGTGCTGGATCTGAGCGGGCGCACGGTGCTGCCCGGCCTGGTTGGCATGCACAACCATCTGATGTATACCGCGTCGATCAACCTGGACGAGGACGACAAGCTGCCGCCGCCCGGTTTTCTCGTCACCGAGTTGGCCTTCTCCGCGCCGCGTCTGTACCTGGCAGCTGGCGTCACGACGATGCGCACTACTGGCAGCATCGAACCCTACACCGATCTGAACATCCGCCGCTTGATCGACGAGATGAAGATGCCGGGCCCGCACATCGACGTCAGCGGTCCCTACCTGGAAGGCGCGGACAGCATCTTTCCGCAAATGGCCTGGTTGAGCGGCGAGGAGCAGGCGCGCAAGACGGTCGCATTCTGGGCCGGCGAAGGGGTGACCTCGATCAAGGCCTACATGAAGATCAGCGCGGCGGAGCTGGGCGCGGCGATCGCGGAGGCGCACCGCCACGGCCTCAAGCTGACCGGCCATCTGTGCGCGGTCGATTTTCGTCGTGCGATAGCGCTGGGCATCGACAACCTGGAGCACGGTCCGGTGTTCACCGATAGCGAATTCGTCCCCGAGCGCAAGCCCGACAGCTGCCCCTCCAGCAAAGACATCCTCGCCTCGTGGGAGCAACTGGAAATTGCCAGTCCCCAGGTGCAAGCCCTGATCCAGGATCTGGTGCAGCACAGGGTGGCCATCACCTCGACCCTGCCGGTGTTCGAATCCTTCGTCACCACCCGCCCCCTGCTGTCGCAGCGACAGTCGGAGATGTTGGCAGCCGAATCGCTGCGCAGCTATCTGCACGCGCGCGCCAGCGCCGCCACCAACCCTGCACGGGCGATCGCCTACGAGGCCGCGATGCAGAAAGAGATGGCGTTCGAACGCGCCTTCGTCGCTGCCGGTGGCCTGCTGCTCGCCGGACCGGATCCGACCGGGATCGGCGGCGTGCTTCCCGGTTTCGGCGATCAGCGCGGACTGCAGCTGCTCGTCGAAGCGGGATTTTCTCCAGCCGAGGCGATCCAGATCGCGAGCGCCAACGGTGCGCGCTACATGGGCCAGTCGGCCGTCTTTGGTTCGGTCGAGGCCGGCAAGCGCGCCGACCTGGTGATCATCAAAGGCGACCCCGGTCGCAACATCAAGGACGTGGAGAACGTCGAAATCGTCTTCAAGGATGGTCGCGCCTACGATCCAGCGAAGCTGATCGCCTCGGTTCGAGGCATGGTGGGCATACGTTGAATCGGCGGTGGTAGTTCGCCAGCTTGACGCAGCCGCATCAACATTCGATCATGCCACTCTTTTGCTGGAGAGGACATGATCGCGTTCTTTCGCTCTCGCTTCGCGAGCTTCTTTCGCTGCGCCCAGGCGCAAACGACGTTGTGTTTGACCGCGGTGCTCCTGCTCGGCGGTTTCCCGCCGACCGCGGTTTGCGCCGCAGACGCGCCGCGCGAAGTTGCCGGCACCATGGCCAACGGCACCCGTTTCAATATCCACGTGCCGGCCAATTGGGCGGGTGTGCTGATCTTGAATCCGGACCTCGCCGACGCCAGCGATGCTAGGCGCCGCCCGCTGTTCGACGCCTTGCATCGCCGTGGCTACGCCACCGCGACGCGGTCGCGCGACATCACGCTGTGGCGGGTGCGCGACGGCTCGACCGATCTGCTTCAGCTGAAGACGATGTTCGTCGATCTGTTTGGCCCGCCCAAGACCACCATAGTCTTTGGCGGCTCCCTGGGTGGCCTTGTCACCCGCGACGCGAGCGAGACCTATGCCGATGCATTCGACGGAGCGATGCCTACCTGCGGCGGTGGCGCCGGAACCCTCGCCATGTACAACAACCGCTTCGACACGACCTTCGTGCTGAAGGCGCTGCTCGAACCCGACAACCAGGCGCTCGAACTGCTCAATATCCGCGATGACAAGGCCAGCGCGGCGGCGCTGAAGTCCCTGCTCGACAAAGCGCTGGCCAGCCCCCAGGGTCGTGCCCGCATCGCGCTGGCGGCAGCGATCTCGCAGCTGCAAGGCTGGCCCACGCGCGCAGCCGATCCACCCGCCGTCGACGACTACGAGCTGCAGCTGAAGACCATCGCCGATGCCGCCGCCGGCATGCTGACCTTTCGCAAGGAGATCGAGAAGTACGCCGGCGGCAATATGTCATGGAACGTCGGGGTCGACTATGGGGAAATGTTCAAACTGACCGATGCCAGATCGGATCGCCTGGTGCGCACTCTTTACCAAGCGGCGGGCCTCGATCTCGACAGCGACCTGCAGACGCTGGGGCGGGCGCCGCGCATCGCTGCCGACCTGCAGGCGGTGGCCTGGGGGCGCAGCAACGGCACGCCGACGGGAAATTTGAAGATGCCGACCCTGGTGCTCTACACCGCGGTCGATCCACGGGCGCCGCTGAGCGAGTTTCGCGCCTACGAAGAAACAGTGCGTCGCGCCGGCAAGCTGGCGCTGTTGCGGCAGGTCGGCGTCTACCGCTCCGGGCATTGTGCCTTCACTGGGTCCGAACAGCTGGCCGGCATCGAAGCGCTGCTGCAGCGCGTGAGCAGCGGGAGCTGGCCGTCGACCGAGGTCGAGGTCATGAATTCGCGCGCCTCCGCCTTGAATGCGGCCACAGGCGGGACGTTGGAAGAAGCCAAATTCGCCGAGTTCAAGGATGCGCCACAGTACATGCGGCGATTCACCGCTGACGAGAGGGTTCCCTGCGCGGCGCTCAAGCAAGTGGCGGCTGCGACAGCGCAGTGCTCACCGTAGCCTGGCCGTCGCGGCCGGCAGCTTGGTCTTGGCCGTTCCGCCAGCCTTGCGTGCGATAATGGCGCGGCCAAAACGGTCGCTCATTTGTGCCGACCGGCCCACACCACCTCTGCAGCTGCGCCCTGGGAAACACAGTTCATGCCGATGATAGAGATTGATCCAAAATACCGCTTGGGCGTTGCCGAGATGGATAGAGAGCACGCCCAATTGATTCAGATCGTCAACGATCTGAAGGCGGGTCTTCAGGGTGGCACGACGCTCAGCGGCGAGGGGATTCCGCGGATCGTCGACCGCCTGCTCCAATATACGAACACCCATTTCAATCATGAAGAGCAGCTCATGAGTGAAAATCGATATCCCGGCCTTGCCGAGCACCGCAAAATGCACGCCGAACTGAAGCGGCAGATCGAGCAGTTCGCCAGCGAACTGTCCGGGCAACACGAAACGATGGCGTTGAAGATCAACCTGTTCATGACGATATGGCTATTCGAGCACATCATCAAGGACGACGCCGATTTTGCCAAACACTATCGGCTGCGGCACGAACACCCGTAGTGACCTCCCCTCGGGGAGGTGCGTCCAGACCTGGGCATGTCGGTTGCTTTAGACTTGAACATGTCTGCGACCAAGCTGAAGATTCTGGTGATCGACGAGTCGCGCCAAAGGGCCGGCGAGATCTGCGCTGGTCTGGCCCTGGCGGGCCATCAGGTGCTCGCCGTGCTCGCCAATACCGATGACCTGGCGGGGCAGGTGGCGCAGATCCGTCCCGACGTGATCCTGATCGACACCGAATCCCCCTCGCGCGACACGCTCGAGCACTTGGCGACGATGGAGCGCGACATGCCGCGGCCGGTGGTGATCTTCGCCCAGGCGTCGGACCCGGCCACCATCCGCCGCGCCATCGGCGCCGGCGTCGCTGCCTACGTGGTCGATGGCCTGGAGCCGGGGCGGCTCGAGCCGGTGATCGATGTCGCCATCGCCCGCTTCGAGAGCCACCAGGCGCTCAAGCAGGAGCTGGCCGAAGCGACCCAAAAGCTGTCCGATCGCAAGCTGATCGATCGCGCCAAAGGCCTGCTGATGAAGACCCGCGGCCTGGACGAGGAAGCGGCCTACGCGGCGCTGCGTCGCCTGGCGATGGATCGCGGACAGCCGCTGAGCGCCGCTGCCAAGGACGTCATCGCGGTGGCCAAGCTGCTGCTCTGAGCAGCGCCCATAAGGGTGCGTTTGTCTTGATATCGCACCGCAACAGTGCGACCAGCGAAGCCGATCGAGCCTCTCATCCCGCCCCGCACGCCTAGCCAAGACCCAGTCTCCGAGCGGCATTCCAGCGTTTTCTTCGCGAGCTGGCATCTTCGTTGCGTTAGCCAGGGCAAGGTCGGGGCAATGGCGTTCCGACGATAGACAAAGGCGTCCGTTTTCAGCACCGCTGGAAACAGGCGCCTTTTTTTGTTCGGCTTCGGGAGAGCACCATGGATGGCAAAGAGTTCAGCACAGATCGCGGCCGCCGCGACTTCATGCGCAAATCGATGCGCCTGGGTAGCGCAGCGCTCGCCGGCATCAGCGGTCTGGCACCCGGTGGTGGCGCCTGGGCGGCGGGCTCCGACGCACCGGAGAAGAAGGAGGTGCGCATCGGTTTCATCCCCTTGACCGACTGTGCCTCGGTGGTGATGGCAGCGGTGAACAGGTTCGACGAGAAGTACGGCATCAAGATCATCGCCACCAAGGAGGCCTCCTGGGCCTCGGTGCGCGACAAGCTGGTCAATGGCGAGCTCGACGCCGCCCACGTGCTCTACGGCCTGATCTACGGCGTGCAACTGGGCATCGGCGGGCCGAAGAAGGACATGGCCGTGCTGATGGGTCTCAACCACAACGGTCAGGCCATCACCCTGTCCAATCAGCTGCGCGACAAGGGCGCCACCGACGGCGCCAGCCTGGCCAGGTTGGTGGCAAAGAAGGAGCGCGAATACACCTTCGCCCAGACCTTTCCCACTGGCACCCACGCCATGTGGCTCTACTACTGGCTGGCGGCCAACGGCATCGATCCGATGAAGGACGTCAAGAGCATCACCGTGCCGCCGCCGCAGATGGTGGCCAATATGCGGGTCGGCAACATGGACGGATTTTGCGTCGGCGAGCCCTGGGGCAACCGCGCCATCATCGACAAGATCGGCTTTACCGCGGTCACCTCGCAGGAGATCTGGACCGATCACCCGGAAAAGGTGCTGGGTACCACCGCCGATTTCGCGCAGAAGCATCCGAACACGGCGCGCGCCATGATCGCCGCCATCCTCGACGCCGGCCGCTGGATCGACGCCTCGCTGGCCAACAAGCAGAAGACCGCCGAGACCATCGCCCAGAAGGCCTACGTCAACACGGACACCGAGGTGATCGTCGCCCGCATGCTGGGCCGCTACGAAAACGGCCTGGGCAAGAGTTGGGACGACAAGAACCACATGAAGTTCTACAACGACGGCGCGGTCAACTTTCCCTATCTCTCCGACGGCATGTGGTTCCTCACCCAGCACCGGCGCTGGGGCCTGCTCAAGGAGGACCCCGACTACGCCGGCGTCGCCCGCAAGGTCAACCGCATCGACCTCTACCAGCAGGGCGCCGCGGCGGCGGGCGTGGCGCTGCCCAAGAGCGAGCTGCGCGCAGCCCGGCTGATCGACGGCTCGGTCTGGGACGGACGAGATCCGAAGAAGTACGCGGCCGGCTTCAAGATCAAGGCCTGATTCGAGTGAGCGAGGACAACACCATGCACGCAATCGCAGTCAATGGGCTGGGCAAGCCCAAGCGGGCTGTTCCCGCGCTCGCCCGCGTCGTTCCGGCGACGCCCGCGGTGATCGCGCCGGTCGCGGAACCCGTCCGCGGCGCACGCCCGGCGCCGCGCCTGCAGTGGCTGCGGCGCGCGGCGGCGGTGGTCTTGCCCGGTCTGGTCGGTACCCTGCTGTTCATCGGCCTGTGGCACCTGGGGACGCAGAAGGGCGGCGGCCTGCCGACCCCGGGCCAGACCTGGATGGAAGCCTTGAAGGTGTTCGCCGATCCCTTCTACCGCAACGGACCCAACGACCAGGGCATCGGCTGGAACGTCCTCTCCTCGCTGCGCCGCGTCTGCATCGGCTTCGGCTTCGCCGCCTGCGTCGGCATCCCCGCCGGCTTCCTGATCGGCCGCTTCAAGTTTCTCGCCGGCATGGTCAACCCGATGATCGGCCTGCTGCGTCCGGTGTCGCCGCTGGCCTGGCTGCCGATCGGCCTGCTGGTCTTCCACAAGGCCGATCCGGCCGCCACCTGGACCATCTTCATCTGCTCGATCTGGCCGATGATCCTCAATACCGCCCAGGGTGTGATGCGGGTGCCGCAGGACTACCTGAACGTGGCGCGGGTACTCGACCTGTCGGAGTGGAAGGTGTTCACCAAGATCCTCTTTCCGGCGGTATTGCCCTACATGCTCACCGGCATCCGCCTGTCGATCGGTACGGCCTGGCTGGTCATCGTCGCCGCAGAGATGCTCACCGGCGGTGTCGGCATCGGCTTCTGGGTGTGGGACGAATGGAACAACCTCAAGGTCGAGCACATCATCATCGCCATCTTCGTCATCGGCATCGTCGGCCTGATTCTCGAACAGGCGCTGATCGCCATCGCCAACCGCTTCAGCCATGGAGGACAGTCATGAAGAAGATCGTGCAGATCGAGCGCGCCGGCATGGCCTTCGATACCAAGCAGGGCCGCTACACGGCGCTCACCGACATCAACCTGACGATCGTCGAGGGCGAGTTCGTGACCCTGATCGGCCACTCCGGTTGCGGCAAGTCCACCCTGCTCAATCTGATCGCCGGCCTCACCCTGCCCAGCGAGGGCATCCTCCTCTGCGACAGCCGCGAGATCGCCGGGCCGGGACCCGAGCGCGCCGTGGTCTTCCAGAACCACTCCCTGTTGCCCTGGCTCACCTGCTTCGACAACGTGTATCTGGGGGTGGATCGGGTGTTCGGGCGGCGCGAAGGCAAGGCCAAGTTGAAGGGACGCACCGACGCGGCGCTGGCCATGGTCGGCCTCGCCGAGGCCCAGGCGAAGTTTCCCCACGAGATCTCCGGCGGCATGAAACAGCGGGTCGGCATCGCCCGGGCCCTGGCCATGCAGCCGAAGATCCTGCTGATGGACGAACCCTTCGGCGCCCTCGATGCGCTGACCCGGGCCAAGCTGCAGGACGAGTTGCTGCGCATCGTCAAGGACAGCGGCGCCACCACGGTGATGGTCACCCACGACGTCGATGAGGCGGTGCTGCTCTCCGACCGGGTGGTGAT
>JAHFRE010000090.1 GCA_023258955.1 Sterolibacterium sp. | reverse complement strand
CCTCGACCGAGTAGGACACACCCTGTGCCTGCGCACCGTCGCGCAGCGTGGAATCGTAGATCGCTATGGCACCCATGGCCTGCCCCCGCAATTGAAAAAACCGCCCGCGGGCGGTTCGTCTAGCTTGCTCTGTTCGAAGACTGTTGGCCCATGGTAGCACTTCCGGGGCGGCATCGTCCAGCCGCAGGTCAGCGCACGCTGAGCTCGACCGAGTGCTCGCGGCGGTCGTCGATCAGGGGAATGGCCTTGTCCAAGATGTCCACGCCGTCCACCAGCAGCCGCCGCACGCCGCGTGCGCCCTCGCCTGGCACTTGCACCACGTCGAGGTGATAGACCGTCTCGCGATAACGGTAGTGCAGCTTGAAGCCTTGCCAGTGGGCGGGCAGACAAGGCGCGAGACGCAGGGTCTGGCCCTCCAGGCGCAGGCCGAGCAGGGATTCGGTGAGCAGGCGATACATCCAGCCGGCAGAACCGCTGTACCAGGTCCAGCCGCCGCGGCCGGTGTGCGGTGCCACGGCGTAGACGTCGGCCGCCATGACGTAGGGTTCGACCTTGTAGGTGGCGATGGCTTGCGCCGAGAGCCCGTGATTGACCGGATTGATCATGCTCGCCAGTTCCCAGGCGCGCTCCCGCTCGCCGAGTTCTGCAAAGGCCATCGCCGCCCACAGCGCAGCGTGGGTGTACTGGCCGCCGTTCTCGCGCACGCCGGGCACGTAGCCGCGGATGTAACCGGGATTCAGCGCCGACTGGTCGAAGGGTGGCGCCAGCAGCTGCACCAGACCATCCTCGCGGCGCACCAGGCGCTGCTCGAGCGCCGCCATCGCCTGGCGCTCGCGCTCGCTCGGCCGCGACCGATCGCCCGCCGCCGACAGCACCGACCAGCTCTGGGCGATGGAATCGATCTGGCATTCGGCGTTCGCCGCCGAACCCAGGGGCGTGCCGTCGTCGAAATAGGCGCGGCGGTACCACTCGCCATCCCAGCCGTGGGCCTCGATGCTCCGCCGCAGCCGCTGCTCCTGGTCGCGGCAGCGCTCGGCGACCGCGGCGTCAGCGCGGGCGCGCGCCAGGTCGCCAAAGAGTTGCAGCACTTCGCAGAGGAAAAAGCCCAGCCAGACGCTCTCGCCCTTGCCGCCGATGCCGACCAGGTTCATGCCGTCGTTCCAGTCGCCCGACCCGATCAGGGGCAGGCCGTGGGCGCCGAAGCGCAGTCCGTGCTCGATCGCCAGCACGCAGTGCTGGTACAGGCTGGCCTCGGCGCTGGAGCGGCCGGGCAGGTCATAGTAGGAATCGTCTTCGGCGTTGACCGGGCGGCCCTCGAGAAAATGCAGGCGCTCGTCCAGCACCCCGGTGTCGCCGCTCGCGGTGACGTAGCGGCACACCGCCAGGGGCAGCCACAGGTAGTCGTCCGAACAGCGGGTGCGCACGCCGCGGCCGGCCGGTGGATGCCACCAGTGCTGCACATCGCCCTCGGCGAATTGGCGGCTGGCGCACAGCAGCAGCTGTTGGCGCAACAGCGCCGGCTCGGTGTGGATCAGCGCCATCGCGTCCTGCAGTTGATCGCGAAAGCCGAAGGCCCCGCCCGACTGGTAGTAGCCGCTGCGCGCCCAGAGGCGGCAGGCCAGGGTTTGATAGACGAGCCAGCCGTTGGCCAGCACGTTGAGCGCGGGGTCGGGCGTGTCCACCTGCACCGCGCCGAGCGTGCGGTTCCACTGCTGCCACACCGCTTCGAGGGCGCCGCGCGCCGCCATGGTGCCGCGAAAGCGGCGCACCAGCGCCCCGGCCTCATCGGCATTGGCGCCGAGGCCGAGCCGAAACACGACCTCCCGCTCCTGCCCCGCCGCCAGTTCGAGCCGCACCTGGATCGCGCCGCAGGGGTCGAGGCCGGCGCCCACCTTGCCCGAGAGGCGCGCCCGACGCAGCGCCGCCGGCTTGCGCAGCGAACCGTTGCGGCCGACGAATTCGCGGCGATCGCCACAGACGCGGCGCTTCTCGTCATCGACGTCGAGGAAGGCGACCCGCCCGGCGAAGGCGGTGTTGTAGGGGTTTCTGGCGTAGAGCGCGCCGCTTTGCGCATCGACCTCGGTGGCCAGGTGCATCGCCGCCTTTTGCGGCAGGTCGCCCAGCACCCACTCGACGTAGGCGGTGGCGGTGAGCTGCCGCGTCCGGCCGGACAGATTGCGCAGCTTCAGCAGCGAGAACTTGACGGCGGCGTCGGTGGCGACATAGACCCACAGCTCGGACGCGATGCCCTCGGCCCGGGTCTCGAAGACGCTGTAGCCGAATCCGTGACGGATGGTGTAGGGCGCCGCCGCGGGCATCGGCAGCGGCGTCGGCGACCAGGCCTGGCCGCTGTCTTCGTCCCTCAGGTAGATGCATTCGCCGCTGCCGTCGCTGACCGGATCGTTGTGCCAGGGGGTGAGGCGGAACTCGTGGGCGTTCTCGCTCCAGGTGTAAGCACCGCCGCTCTCCGAGACGACCGAGCCGAACTGCGGATTGGCCAGGACGTTGACCCAGGGAGCGGGCGTCGCCTGGCCGGGAGCCAGGGCGATGACGTACTCCTTGCCGTCGGCGGTGAAGCCGCCCAGGCCGTTGCCGAGGATCAGCTCGCGCGGCGGCGGCGCCAGCGCGGCGGCGTCTTCGCTCTTGCGGCTGCGGCGCGCTGTGAACTCGGGCAGCAGCGGCTCGGCGCGAGCGCGCCGGTCGAGTTGCTCGGCCAGGCTGCCGCGGTCATCGCGGATGACGGCGCGCGCCACGGCCTGGAACAAGGTGCGATCCTCGGCCGAGATCTGTTCCGCCGGGCGCACGAAGATGCCCCCCGGACGATCGATCACGCTCGCCTCGACGCCGGAGGTGATCATGCCGATGATCCGCTCCTGCAATTGCTGCCGATAGCCGGCGCGATCCTCGTTCCAGATCACCAGGTCCACCGCCAGTCCCTTCAGGCGCCAGTAGGCGTGAGCCTGCACCACCTGGCGCACCAGATCGATGTTGGCGGCGTCGCCGATCTGCAGCAGCACGATCGGCAGATCGCCGGAGATGGCGTAACCCCAGAGCGCCGATTGGCCGCGGCGGTTCTTGACGATCAGGGCGGCTTCGGCGCGCATCGCAGCGTTGACGTAGATCACGGCACCGGCCAGGCGCGCGTAGAGCTGCGCGTCGGCGTCGCTGGCGTTGAGCTGGCGCAGCACCACCTGGCTGTGGGTCCACGCCAGCTCGAGCACCCGATCGGTCAGATGCCGGTCCTGGTACTTGTCGATCAGAGCCAGCGCCGCCTCGCGCGTATCGGCCATGCCGAAGACCAGGTCGACGGTGGTCGCCTGCTCCGGTTCGAGCGTCAGCGTATGGCGGATGGCGACGATCGGATCGAGCACCGAGCCGGCGCTGCCGGAGAGGGCGCCGGCGACGGTCAGCGCCAGGGGAGCGGCGCTGCTGCGCGAGCGACCGATGAAGCGGCAGCGATCGGTTTCGTAGGACAGGTCGTCGATCTTGGCGCCGCGCGCCACCATCAGGTGCAGCATCCAGGGCGATTGCTCGCCCAGCGAACGCGGCCTGCGGGTGCACAGGATGGCGCTGCGCTCGGCCAGGACCTCGGTTTGCACGAAGAGGTTGCTGAAGGCCGGATGCAGGCTGTCGGCGGCGGCCGGCGCGATCACCACCTCGGCGAAGCTGGTTAGCTCGATCTGCCGGCGCTGGCGCGAGCGATTGGTGATGCGCACGCGGCGCAGCTCGATGTCGTCCTCGGGCGAGACGACGATCTCGGTGTGGGTCTCGAAGCTGCCCTCGCCCGAGGCCACCGCATCGCAGCGACGAAACTCGGCCCGTCCCTCGGAGAAGATCGCCTCGTAGCTGGTGGCCGGCTGCAGCGTCGGCTGGTGGGCGATCGACCAGCAGGGGCCGGCAGCGTCGGCCCCACCCGTCCGCAGCTCGCGCAGATAGCAGAAGTTGCCCCAGTTATCGCAGGTGCCGTCTTCGCGCCAGCGATTGACGGCGAGATCTTTCCAGCGGCTGTAGCCGCCGCCGGCGTTGCTGACCATGACGTGGTAGCGGCCGTTGGAGAGCAGCTGCACCTCGGGGATGGGCGTGTCGGGCGTGTTGAAGAGGCGCGACGACCCCTCGTCACCGTCGCCGCCGGCGCGCGATTCCGAGAGCTGGGCGGTGTGCGCGAACAGGGTGACGGCCTTGGGAATCTTTTCCTGCAGCAGCAGCATGACCGCCTGGAACAGCGGCTCGGACTCGAAGCGCCGCTGCATCGGCCGATCCAGCAGCAGGTAGGCCAGGGCCAGCAGGCTCATGCCCTGGTGGTGGGCCATGAAGGAGCGCACCACGGCGCTGAGGCGATCACCCTTCTGCCGGGCGGGGGTGTGGTCGATGGCTTCGAACAGGCCGAACCTGCCGAGCAGGCCCTCGGCTGCCAGCTTCTGCAGGTTGGCGCAAGCCGCTTCCGGCGCCACCATCAACGCCAGCACCGAGGCGTAGGGTGCGATCACCAGATCCTCGGCCAGGCCGCGCTTGAGGCCCAGCCCCGGCACGCCGAAAGCGCGGTATTGGTAGTTGAGGTGCAGATCGACCGTGTTGTAGCCCGATTCGGAGATACCCCAGGCGACGCCGCGCTGTCCCCCGTACTCGATCTGTCGCGCCACCGCCGCCTTGCAGGTCTGGTCGAGCAGCGTCTCGTCGTAGGTCGGCATCACCAGCAGCGGCATCAGATATTCGAACATCGAGCCGCTCCACGACAGCAGCACCGGCTCGCCGCCGCTGCTGGTGAGCAGTCGCCCGAGGCTGAACCAGCTCTCCTGCGGCAGTTCCCCCTGGGCGATGGCGACGAAGGTGCACAGCCGCGCCTCGGAGGCCAGCAGATCGTAATAGCCCAGATCGGCTCGCCGCTCGTCGACGTTGTAGCCTATGGTCAGCAGCTGTCGCGTCGTGTCGAACAGGAAGCCGTACTCCATGCGCGCCAGGGCGAAGGCTTGCGCCGCCAGCGCTTCGATGGCCTCGATGCGCTCGCGGGCGTGGGGATTTGCCGCCCGCGCCAGCTGGCGCAGACTGGGGATAGTCGCGGCGCTGGCTACGCCGGCGGCGCTATCGACCGCCGCCGCGATCGAGCTCGGCCCGGGCGCGAACAGGGCCAACTCCTCCTGCGCTGCGCCCAACTGCTGCGTCAACGCCAGGGCCCAGCGCTGCGTTTCGCTCTGCGGCGCAGCCGCCTCGCTGTCGACCAGGGCCAGGATCGCCTCGGCGCTGCGGCTCAGCTGCGCCAGGATCAACCGCGCTGCCGCCAGGCTGTGCGGCGGCGACAGCGTGGCGGCGCCCAGCGCCTTCGAAAATTCTGCCAGGCGCTCGGCCAGCGCGCCGTCCGCGCCGCTGCCTTCGTCGACCAGGCCCAGGGTATCGGCAAGGCCCTCGAACAGGCGCTGCCGCACAACGCTGTCGTCGCCCAGAGCGAGCAGGCCGGCGCGCAGGGTCAGCAGATGGCCGGCCAGGTTGCCGCTATCCACCGTCGAGATGTAGAGCGGCGGCAAGGGCTGCAGGCTCAGGGTGTCGTACCAGTTGTAGAAATGCCCGCGATGCTTCTGCAGGCCCGCCATCGTGCCCAGGGTGTTCGCCGTGCGCGCGAGGAGCTGTCCGCTGCCGATGTAGCCGAAATCGTAGGCCGCCAGGTTCGCCAGCAAAGCCAGGCCCATATTGGTCGGCGAGGTCCGATGGGCCGCCGCGGCGAGGCGGTACTCCTGGTAGTTGTCGGGCGGCAGCCAGTGGTCTTCGGCGCCGACGAAGGTCTCGAAGAAGCCCCAGGTGCGGCGCGACAGGCTGAGCAGGAACAGGATCTGGGCGGGGCTCAAGGCGGCCTGGCGCTGCGCCAGCGGGCGGCTGACCCACCAGGCGATCGCCGGTGAGGCCAGCCACAGCGCCAGCAGCGCTGCCGCCGGCAGCAGGCTGGTCGGCGTCGTCAGCG
The DNA here is from genome assembly GCA_023258955.1 of Sterolibacterium sp. Classification (GTDB taxonomy): domain Bacteria; phylum Pseudomonadota; class Gammaproteobacteria; order Burkholderiales; family Rhodocyclaceae; genus CAIYYX01. Next base: position 8,613 of record JAHFRE010000090.1, on the reverse strand, counting down.
CCAGGTAGATCGTCGTCGTCGCGGCGATCGCCGGCGCGACCCACATGGAACGGAACGCGGCGTAGAGGTCGCTGTGACCCGCCGCCAGGGCGCGCGTCGCCAGCTCTCCCGAGGTGGTCCAGTCGAGCAGATTCCGCCGCGTCACCCGCATACGCCAGACGGTGCGCCCGATGGCATCGAGGCTGAAGCAGACCTCGTAGGGCAGGCAGGCGAGTTCGAACAGGACCTGCACCAGGCGTCGCGATGCCGAATGGGCGCAGGCGGCGAGGTGCTGGCGCAGCATCACGTCTTCCGGTTGGCGCGACAACTCCAGCAGCAGGACGCACAGCGAGGGAATCGCGACGATGCCGATCACCGCCAGGGTCCAGAACCAGGGATCGGCGAAGATGGTCCAGCCCGCCAGCAGCATCAGCAGCAAAGCCGTCGGCACCAGGCTGCGCCGCAGATTGTCGATCAGCTTCCACTGCGACAAGACCGACAGCGGATTGTGTTCGTCCTGGTCCGCTCGCGCGGCGTTCGCTTTGGCCGGCACGCGCGACCACAGCCAGCCGGCCAGTTGCCAGTCGCCGCGAATCCAGCGCTGACGACGGCTGACGTCGGCGGCGTAGCTGGCCGGATAGTCCTCGTAGAGCTGCACGTCGCTCAACAGCCCGGCGCGCGCGTAGCAGCCCTCGAGCAGGTCGTGGCTGAGGACCCGGTTATCGGGAAGGCGATCGCCGAGCACGCGCTCGAAGGCGTCCACCGCGTAGATTCCCTTGCCGATGAACGAGCCCTCGGCGAACAGATCCTGGTACACGTCGGAAACGACGCGGGTGTAGGGATCGATGCCGGGCTCTCCGGCGTACAGTCGCGCGTAGCGCGAGCGGCTGCTCCCCGGCAGGCTGATCGCCACGCGCGGTTGCAGGATGCCGTAGCCGGCGACGATGCGCCGCAGCTGCTCGTCGTAGCGGGGACGATTGAGCGGATGCGCCATGGCGCCGACGAATTGCCGCGCCGCGTCGCGCGGCAGCTGCGTATCCGTGTCCAGGGTGATGACATACTTCACCGTGGTCAACCGCGCCGTGTCGCCGACGATGAGCGAGAACCGACTGCCGGCGTCCGCAGCGCGCAGCAGCGCGTTCAGATCGGCCAGCTTGCCGCGCTTGCGCTCATAACCCATCCAGACCCGGTCCTGGGCGTTCCACAAACGCGGGCGATGGAAAAGAAAGAAGCTGTCGCGCCGGCCACCTTCGCCGCCGGCGTACTTGCTGTTCAATGCCGCTATCCTGGTCTGCAGCAGCGTCAGCAGCGGCCAGTCGCTGGCCAGCGACTGGCTCTGCGCATCGGGAAAGTCGGTCAGCAAGGCGAAGTGCAGATTCGCCTCGCGATTGGCCAGAAACCGCACCTCCAGCGCTTCGACCAGGTCCTCGGCGCCGGCGGCGCTGCTGAGCATGGTCGGCACCACCACCAGCGTGCGCAACTCAGGCGGAATCCCCGTCGACAAGTCCATCCTGGGCAGCGGCCGCGGCGTCGCCAGCAGGGTCGCCAGCCAATTGACCAGCGCCACCGCCAGCTGGCTCGCCGCCGGCAGCAGCAGCAGGCCGATCAGCAGCGCCAGCAGGGGCATGGCGCCGGCAGGCACGCCGGCGCCCAGCAAGCGCGGCGCCAGGCGCGTCAGCAGGCTTGCGCCGATCGTCGCCGTGATCACGGCGATGCCGCTCAGATAGGCGAACAGGGAATAGCGCGCCGCGCTTCGGCGCAGCGCCAGCCAGCGGGATTGGCGAACCACCAGCAAACGCTCGAGCTGGGGCAGCCCCTGGTCGACCAGGTAATAGCCGACGTGCGCGGCGGGATCGCCGATCGCCGCGTCGGCGTCGCTGCTCGCCACGGTGCGCGCCAGGTCGACGGCGCGGCGGGCCACCTCGTTCTCGGCCCGGCGACTCTGCTTGGCCAGCCGCTCCGTGGCGTGGCGGTAGCGGTCGCGGGTCGCAAAATCCATCTTGCCATAGACGCCCGCCGGATCGTCTTGCAGCGCCTGCTCGACGACGCTCATGGCCTCGACGAACTTGCGCCAATCGGTGGTACCCAGGACCCGGAGGCTGCCGATGCTGTTGCTGATCGAAACCTGATCGGCGGCCTGCTGCTGGCTCTCCCACTGCACCAGACGCTCGATGGTCAGACCCGATTCGGAGAGCCGCTGTTCTATCCAGGTCAAAGGCAGGGCCAAGGTGGGGCCCCGGCCCTGCAAGCGGCGCGCCAGTTCGGCGACGAACGCGCCCACCATCGGCGGATTCGAGCGCGCCATGTCGGCGACCACCAGGATCAGACTCTTCGGGTCCTTTTCGGCAACATCGGTCATTTGGTCAGCCCAGGAAGCAGCGAGATTGCGCTCCTTCCAGCCGGCGGCGATGCGCACGCCGACGCGGCGCAGGTTTTCGATGACGGCGAGGCGCAGCATGATCGGAATCGCCCACAGCTCGCCCAGCTGCAGCTCGGTGACGGTCTGGTAGGCGCGCACGAAGCGGCTGAAATTCTGCGCGTCGACCCGGCCATCGCCGTGGGCGATGGTCTCCAGCGCGATGTCGTACACCCGCGGTCGCCCGCTCGATGCGCCCTGCTCAAGACGCGGCAGCTCCCGGCTGTAACCCTTGGGCAGATGTCGGCGCGCCAGACGAATCTGCTCCTCGATCAGATAGAAATTGTCGAGCAGCCACTCGCCGGCCGGGGTGATGCGGCGTTTGGCCGTCACCGTTGCCGTGAGCAGTTCGCAGACGCTGACCAGGGCATTCTCGTTGGCCGCCAGTCGCGCCAGCAGCCGGTCGGGCGCGCGCCCCGCCGCCAGTCGGTGCGACAGCGCCAGCGCTTTGCCGTGCTGCTCCATCTGATCGGCGCTGAACAGCTCCGAGCGCAGCGGCGATTCCTCCGTCGGCGATGCCGCCAGCCGCGAGGCGTTGCCGAACCTTGCCTGGAGGCGCCCGAGACAGCGGCCTAGCTGCGCGCCCATGTTCACGCGGCGTACCCCCGCGAGCCATCGCCGGACGCTGGATGCAGCGATGGGTCGCGTTCGGTCACCTCTTATTTGACGCGCATGTCGTTCTTGACCGACTTCACGCCATGCACCGTGCGCGCCACTTCGACGGCCTTGACTTCGGCTGCCTTGGAGCTGACGAAGCCGCTAAGCTGGACCACGCCCTTGAACGTCTCGACATTGATTTCGTTGACCTTGAGCGAGGGCTCGTTGAAGATGGCCGCCTTCACCTTGGTCGTGATGACTGTGTCATCGACGTATTCGCCGGTGCCCTCCTGGGTCGCGGTAGACGCACAGCCGACGGCGGATGCCAGCGTAACAGCCAGAAAGGCCGCGGTTAGGTAGTTTCTAACAGGCTTCATGATGAATCCTCCAGGTTTGAGACGGGAAATGCGCTAGCTGGCACAGGCCGGCAGCGGCGTCGCCGCGATCAAGCACTGCGCGGCAAGGAATTCGGCGGGCAGGTTCGCTGCGGTGGGGTGAGTGAGTCTTTCATCAGTTGGCGACCAGGTGGATTTCAGGAGTCAGCGTCTTCGACAATCTACCCAACACCATTTCGAGCGACTGTTCGCTGACGCACATAGCGCAGGCGTTTGTCCGGGTTGCAAGCTCGGTGCGCTGCCGAACAGACCGGCGGCGGCAGCAGCGCTATGTTTTGGGTACACGCGAGGCGCTCGCCCCAGCAATCGAAGGAGAACCGCAATGGGCATAGGAACAATTCTGTTGATCATCGTCATCCTGATGCTGATCGGTGTGTTCCCGGCGTGGCCGCACAGCCGGGGATGGGGATACGGGCCCAGCGGCGGTCTCGGGCTGGTGCTGCTGATCCTGCTGATCCTGTTTCTGATGGGCAGGATCTAGCGTCTTGTCGACCCGCAAATATCGTCTCTTCCTCCTCGCGCTGGCCCTGCCTCTGACCGCCAGCGCCGCGGCGGAACCGATCTTCGATCTGCTGGCGATTCCCGCCAGCGCCGGTCTCGGCGCCGTCGCGCGCAGCGAACGCTCGCCCTACAAAGGCGCCGGCGTCAGCCAGGATCTGCTGCCCCTCTATCTCTACGAGGGCAGCCACATCTACCTCCACGACACCCGTCTCGGCTACAAGCTGGTCGCTGCACCCCGACACGGCTTCAACCTGTTCGTCGAGCAGCGGCTCGAAGGCTTCCCCTACGACCGCACGCCAAGCAGCCTCGCCGGCATGCGCACCCGGCGCGCCACCACCGACCTGGGTCTGGGCTACCGCTATCGCTCGGACTGGGGCAAGCTCGACCTCGAAGTCCTGCACGACGCCGACAGCGTCAGCAACGGCGCCGAACTGCGTCTGGGCTACGGCGCCGACTGGGCGAGCGGCGCCTGGCATCTCAGACCGAGCCTGACGCTGTCGCGGCGCAGCGCCAAGCTCAACGACTACTACTATGGCGTGCGCCAGGACGAGGTGGCGCCGCTGCGTCCCGAATATCGACCGGGCGGCGGCACCGACCTGGCGCTCGGCCTCTACGGCAGCTATCAATTGTCCGATCGCTGGCGGCTGCTGGGCGGTGTCGGCGTCACCCTGCTCGATCCCAAGGTACGCAACAGCCCGATCGTGCGCGACGGCACCCAGCCGACGCTGACACTCGGCGCCGCCTACGACTTCGGCAGCCACAAGTCCTTCGCCGAAACGGGTCTGCCGCTGCACCTGAAGCTGCTCTACGGCCGGGCGACCGACTGCAATCTGTTGCCGATCATGACCCTGCGTTGCGCATCCACCACCACCCAGGACCAGACGCGCATCGCCGGCGTCGAACTGGGCCGACCGCTGGTGGAAAGGGTCAACGGCTGGCCGCTGGATTTCGTCGGCTATCTGGGCATCCTGCACCACGACGAGAACGGTCTGCAGGCCGACGCGCTGCAATTGAACACCTACATCAAGGCCTACTACTACGGCTTCCCCTGGAGCGAGCGGGTTCGTACCCGGCTGGGGATGGGCGCCGGCTTTTCATTGGCGCAGCGCGTGCCCTACGTCGAACAACGCGACCAGGCGCGGCGCGGACGCGACACCTCGAAGCTGCTCAACTATCTCGATCCCAGCATCGATCTCAGCGTCGGCGACCTGATCCGCGTGCGCGCCCTGCAGCAGACCTACGTCGGCGTCGGCGCGTCGCACCGTTCCGGCATCTTCGGCGCCTCGCGCCTGTTCGGCAATATCGACGGCGGCTCCAACTACCTCTACACCTACATCGAAGCCAAGCTCTAGCCGCTAGCCAACCTCCGCCGGCGCCGCGGCGCCCGCTGCACCGCCCAGCGGTAGAAGCCGCGCTTGGCCAGTTCGACGATCGCGAGATAGCCGAACACCATCGCCGCGAGAATGGCGTAGAAGCGCGCGGGTGGCGCCACGAAGCCGAAATAGCTGCCCACCGGGGTGAACGGCAGGCCGATTGCCAGCGCCACCACCAGCAGCGAAGTCGCCGTCAGCAAGGGATGGGCGCGGCTGGCGAGCGGATTGCCGCGGGTGCGGATGATGAAGATCACCAGCACCTGGGTGCATAGCGACTCGACGAACCAGCCGGTCTGAAACAGCTGCTCGTCGGCCTGCAACACCGCCAGCATGACGTAGAAGGTGAGGAAGTCGAAGGCCGAACTGATGGGCCCGATCACCAGCATGAAGTTGCGCACGAAATCCATGTCGAGCACGCGCGGATTTTGCATGTCCGCCGCGTCCACCTCGTCGAGCGGAATGGGGATCTCGGAGATGTCGTAGAGGATGTTGTTGAGCAGGATCTGCGTCGGCAGCATCGGCAGGAAGGGCAGGAACAGTGACGCTCCAGCCATGCTGAACATGTTTCCGAAGTTCGAACTGGTGCCCATCATGATGTACTTCATGATGTTGCCGAAGGTGCGCCGACCTTCGCGGACGCCGGCGTGCAGCACGTGCAGGTCCTGCTTGAGCAGAATCATGTCGGCTGCCTCCTTGGCCACATCCACCGCCGAATCCACCGACAGGCCGACGTCGGCCGAATGCAGGGACGGCGCATCGTTGATGCCGTCGCCGAGGTAGCCGACCACGTGACCGCGGGCCTTCAAGGCCATGATGACGCGCTCCTTCTGCGCCGGGTTGACACGGCAAAACAGGTTGGTGCCATCCACCCGGGCGCGCAGCGCCGGATCGTCGAGCAGCGCGATCTCCTTGCCGGTCAAGAGGCCGTTGACCGGAATCTGCAACTGACCGCAGACGTGGCGCGTCACCAGATCGCTGTCGCCGGTGACGATCTTGATCGCTACGCCGATCGTGGCCAGCGCCGCCAGCGCCGAGGCGGCGCTCTCCTTGGGCGGGTCGAGGAAAGCGGCGAAGCCGGCCAGCACCAGCTGGGTCTCGTCGCCAACGACGGCGTGGGGATGGTCGAGCGGCACCTCGCGCCAGGCGATGCCCAGCACCCGGAAACCCTCCGCCTCGAGGCCTTGGTAGCGCGCGCGGACGACGGCCTGCGCCGCCGCATCGAGCGGCCGCTGGTCGGCCTCACCCGCGGCTTCGTAGTGGGCGCACAGGCCGACGATCTCCTCTGCCGCGCCCTTCACCACCAGCCAGCGCGTCGTACCCTTGTCGATCAGCACCGAGACGCGGCGGCGCTCGAAATCGAACGGCACCTCGTCGATCTTTTTCCAGGCGGCGGTGTCGATCTGCTGGTGGGCGAGGATCGCCTCGTCGAGCGGGCTCTTCACACCGGTCTCGAAAAAGCTGTTGAAGTAGGCCAGCTCGAGCACCCGCTCGCTGGCGTTGCCCTGCGCATCGACGTGTTTTTCCAGGCGGATCTTGGCTTCGGTCAGGGTACCGGTCTTGTCGGTGCACAGCACGTCCATCGAACCCAGGTCCTGGATCGCCGACAGGCGCTTGACGATCATGTGCTGCTCGGCCATGCGCAGCGCGCCGCGCGACAGGGTCACCGAGATGACCATCGGCAGCAGCTCCGGCGTCAGGCCGACGGCGAGCGCCACCGCGAACAGGAAGGATTCCAGCAGCGGTCTGTGCAACAGGGTGTTGACCAGCAGCACGAACATCACCATCAGGATGGTCAGGCGCATGATCAGCATGCCGAAGCGCCGCGTGCCGAGCTCAAACGAGGTCGGTGTCGAGGGGCGGGAAACGCTGTCGGCGATCTCGCCGATGGCGGTCTCCGCCCCCGTCTTGACCACCAGCGCGCGGGCGCTGCCGCTGATCACCGCGGTGCCCATGAACACCGCGTTGGTCGCCTCGAGCAGTTCGGTCGCGCTGTCGGGGAGCGCTCCGGGCCGCTTCTCGACCGGATAGGTTTCGCCGGTCAGCAAGGCCTGCTTGACGAAGAAGTCGCGCGCCTCGACGACCCTGGCGTCCGCCGGAATCATGTCGCCGGCGGCGAGCACCACCAGATCGCCGGGCACCAGCTCGGCCACCGGAATTTCGCGCGGCTCGCCATCGCGGATGACCTTGGCGCGCAGGGCGACCGACTGCTTCAGCTTCTCGGCGGCGGCGTTGGCGCGATGCTCCTGCACGAAGTCGAGCGTCACCGAGAGCAGCACCATGCTGGCGATGATCAGGAAGTTGGTGACCTCGCCGGTGAACGCCGACACCGCGCTGGCGACCAGGAGGATGATGACCAGCGGATTCTTGAAGCGGCTCAGGTATTGCAGCAGCAGCGAGCGTTGCTGCCGTTCGCGGATCAGGTTGGGCCCAAAGCGGACGCGCCGGGCTTGCGCCTCGGCGCTGGACAGACCAACGGTCGCCGTAGTCGCGGGTTCTGCCAGCCACCAGGATCGCTGTGTCTCGTCCATCGCCATCGCAGTCTCACCGGGTCGCCGACAAAAGGCAAGGCCAGTGGACGGACCGAGCCACGCCCCACAGGATACTCGAGCGCAGTGTGGGCTGGCGCACCGACCTCGGCGCTGAAGAAGAGCAAGCTGCCGGCAGGTTTGGTCAGAAGCCTGTCCACCAGGAACCGGCGTGACCAACAGCAACCACCGCGTTCGACGCGGCGCTGCCAGGCGCCACTGCCAAGGAGAAATGCCATGCTCTACACCATATCCGTCGTGCTCATCGTCCTCTGGGCGTTAGGACTCGTCTCCTCCTACACCATGGGCGGCTTCATCCACATCCTGCTGGTGTTCGCGGTGGTGTTCCTGCTGCTCAGATTGATCAGCGGGCGCAATGCGCTCTGACAGCCCGGTCCAACCAGCCACCGTCTGCCAGGCGGCCTGCGGCGGCGGGCGCTGGCAGCAAAGGGTGCTAGCACCAGATACGTGCTAGCACCGGATACGTGCTAGCGGGCGCTGCGTTGCAGCGCCTCAGCGCCGCCGGATGATGCTTGCGGCAGCTGGCGCACGTCGGTCAGCAGACGGTCGAGCTCTTTCTTCACCACGGCGTAGCACTCGCAGGCCTGGCTCTCCAGCCCCTTGCGGTCGAGCACGGCGATGTGCCCGCGGCGGTAGCGGATGTAGCCCGCCTGCTGCAGCTTGCCGGCGGCTTCGGTGATCCCCTCGCGACGCACACCGAGCATGCTGGCGACCAGTTCCTGGGTCATCACCAGCTCGCTCGCCGGGGCTCGGTCCAGCGTCGTCAATAGCCAGCGGCACAGCTGTTGCTCGATCGAATGGTGGCG
>JAHFRE010000089.1 GCA_023258955.1 Sterolibacterium sp. | reverse complement strand
GGCCGCTCGAAGCGGAGCGGGCGCGGGCGGCGGTGGAAGCGCTGCTGCGCCGTCACGCCAACCTGCGGGTGGCGATCTGCCACGAGGGGCTGGAGCGGCCGCTGCAGGTCGTCTCGCGCGAAGTCCAGCTGCCCTGGCGCGAGGAGGATCTGTCCGCTCTGTCGGCAAGCGAGCGGGAGGCGAGCCTCGCGGCGTTGCTTCGGGCCGACCGGGAACAGCGCTTCGATCTTGCCCGCGGACCGCTCTATCGCTTCACCTTCGTCCGCCTCGGCGCCGAGCGGCAGCGGCTGGCATTCACCCACCATCACCTGTTGATCGATGGCTGGTCCCTGCCCATCCTCTTTGACGAATTGCTAGCTCTCTGCGCTAGCGCCGACGGCGGCGCAGCCCTGCCGCCGCAGCACCCCTACGCCGACTTCCTGGCGTGGCAGGCCGGGCAGGACAGACAGGCGGCCGCCGGCGCCTGGCGCGAGGCGCTGGCCGGACTCGACGCGCCGACGCGGCTGTCGCCGGCCGCCGCTCGCGCGACGCCGCAGCGCCCCGCCGAGCTGGTGGAGGCAACCCTGCCGACCGAGCTGACGACGCAACTGGAGGCGCTCGCGCGCGCCCAGGGGGTCACGCTCAGCACGGTGCTGCAGGGCCTGTGGGCGGTGCTGCTGGGCCACCAAACCGGCAGCGACGATGTCGTGTTCGGGATCACGGTCTCCGGACGACCCGCCGAGCTCGCCGGCGTCGAGCGGATGGTCGGACTGTTCATCAACACCCTGCCCCTGCGTGTGCGGCTGCGCCCCGATGCGCGACTGTCGGCTGTGCTCGGCGAAATTCAGGAAGGGCAGTCGCGCCTACTGCCCCATCAACAGGTCAACCTGGTGGACATCCTGCCCGGGGACATGTTCGACACCCTGCTCGTTTTCGAAAACTATCCGGTGGCGCGCCAGCAGCTTTCCGGCAGCGATCCTCTGCGCATCGCCAGCACCGAATACCACGGCGCGACCCACTATCCGCTGACGCTGATGATCGTGCCCTGGGCCGGGCTGCAATTGCGCTTCGACTACCACCCCGAGCGTTTTAGCCGCGCCGCGATCGAGGCGCTACTGGCGCGTTTCGTCCGCCTGCTCGAGGCCGCCAGCGCAACGCCCGAGGCGCGACTGCGCGACCTCGATGTCCTGGCAGTGGAGGAACGTCGGTTGCTGGCGAGCTTCAGCGGCAGCGCCAGCGCCGGGCGCGAGGCGACCCTGCCCGAGCTGTTCGCGGCGCAGGCGGCGCGCAAGCCGGAGGCGATCGCGCTGGTGCTCGGCGAGCAGAGCCTGAGCTACGGCGAGCTCGAGCTGCGGGCCAACCGCCTGGCCCAGCACTTGATCGGCCTGGGCGTCGGTCCCGAGTGCTGGGTGGGCATCGCCCTCGAGCGCTCGTTCGAGATGGTGGTGGCCCTCCTGGCCACGCTCAAGGCGGGCGGCGGCTACCTGCCGCTCGACAGCGATTATCCGCAGGAGCGCATCGCCGCCATGGTCGCCGAGGCGGCGCCGACCGTGATCGTCAGCAGCGTCGCGGTGGCGGCGAAGCTGCCGCGCGGGCTGCCGCTCTTGCTCATCGACGCGCCGGCGACGCAGGCGACGCTGGCGGGGCAGCCAGAGCACCAGCCGCGGCCCGCTACAGCATTGAGCGCGCAGCATCCGGCCTACATCAACTACACGTCTGGCTCGACCGGGCGACCCAAGGGGGTGGTGGCGCTGCACGCCGGGGTGGTGCGATTGGTGATCGAGCCGAACTACGTCCGGCTATCGAGCAGCAACCGCCTGCTGCAGCTGGCGCCGCTCAGCTTCGACGCCGCGACCTTCGAGATCTGGGGCGCCCTGTTGAACGGTGCCACCTTGATCCTGATGCCGCCGGGTCCCGTCGCCATCGAGGCGCTGGCTGCGCTGCTGGTTGAGCAGCGGGTCGACACCCTGTGGCTGACGGCGGGACTGTTCAGTCAGGTGGTGGACCTGGCGGCAGACAGCCTCGCCGGCGTGAGGCAATTGCTCACCGGCGGCGACGTGGTGTCGGTGGCCCACGTGCAGCGGCTGGCGAAGGAGCATCCGCGTTGCCGGGTGATCAACGGCTACGGGCCGACGGAGAACACCACCTTCACCTGCTGCTATCCGGTGCAACAGGCCGAGGCGCTGGGCGAGAGCCTGCCGATCGGCCGCCCGATCGACCAGACCGCGGTCTATGTCCTGGATCCCTGGCTCGATCCGGTGCCGGTGGGTGTTACGGGGGAACTGTACGCGGCCGGGGCCGGTCTGGCCCGGGGCTACCTGAAGCGTCCGGCCTTCAGCGCCGAACGCTTCGTCGCCGATCCCTTCAGCCGCGAGCCGGGCGGGCGGATGTACCGCAGCGGCGATCTGGCGCGCTGGCGGGCCGACGGGGTGCTGGAGTTTCTCGGCCGCGCCGACCTGCAGGTGAAGATCCGCGGCTATCGGGTCGAGCCGGGCGAGATCGAGGCGGCGCTGACGCAGCAGCCGACGGTGGCGGAGGCGGCGGTCATGGTGCGCGAGGACGGACCCGGGGGCAAGCAGCTGGTCGCCTACCTGGTTGCCGCCGGCGCGGCCGCGGTCGACCTCGACGAGTTGCGGCGCGACCTGGGCCGACGCCTGCCCGACTATCTGATGCCGTCGGCGCTGGTTCTGCTCCCGGCGCTGCCGCTCACCGCCAACGGCAAGCTCGACCGGCGCGCCCTGCCGGCGCCGAGCCGATCGCCAGGCGAATTCAAGGCGCCACGCACGCGCCAGGAAGAGATCATCAGCGCCATCTTCGGCGAGGTTCTGGGCGTGGAGCGGGTCGGGGTCGACGACAACTTCTTCGACCTCGGCGGCCACTCGCTGCTGGCAACGAGGCTGGTGAGCCGGATACGCACGGCGTTCGAGGTCGAGCTGCCCCTGCGCGAAGTGTTTGAGGCGCGCACCGTGCGCGGGCTCGGGGTGCTGGTGCAGGCGGCCCTGGTCACCGACGACGCCAGGCACCTGGCCGTCCAGGGCGAGCGCGAGGAACGGTCGCTGTGAGCGCGAGCGAACTCCTCGCCCAGCTGTTCTCCCTCGGCGCCCGCGTCTGGCTCGATGGCGACGCGGTGCGGGTCAACGCTCCGCGCGGGCGCATCAGCGACGAACTTTGGGCCGAGCTCGGCCGGCGCAAGGAGGAGCTGCGCGCCCATCTGCGGCGCGATCGCGGCGACGGCGTCAAGCGCCCGCCGCTGTGCGCCGGCGAGCGGCCTGCCCGCCTGCCCCTGTCCTTCGCCCAACAGCGGCTGTGGTTCATCGATCAACTGGAAGGCGGCAGCCGCTACAACGTGCCGCAAGCGTTTCGCCTGCGCGGGCCGCTCGACCTCGGCGCACTGGAGAGCGGGCTGCAGACGATCGTGGCGCGTCACGAGAGCCTGCGCACCCATTTCGTCCAGACCCAGGGCGATGCCGAGCAGGTCATCGCGCCGGAATTGCGCATCGTCTTGCCGCTGGACGATCTCAGCGACCTGGGCGAGGCCGCGCGGCAGGAAGCGGTACGGGCGGCGATACGGCGCGAGGGCGACGACCCCTTCGATCTTTGCCGCGGACCGCTGCTGCGGCTGCGGCTGCTGAAGCTCGGCGAACAGGAACACATCCTGCTGCGCACGCTCCACCACATCGTCGCCGACGGCTGGTCGCTGGACCTGTTCAACCGCGAGCTGGGGGCGCTCTACGGCGGCGCCAGCCTGCCCCCGCTGTCGCTGCAGTACGCCGATTTCGCGCTCTGGCAGAGGCAGCTGCTCGACGGCGAAGAGCTGCAGCGCGGCCTGCGCTACTGGACCGAACAGCTGGCGGGGATGCCCGAACAAGTCTGCCTGCCCAGCGATGGTCCGCGGCCGGCGACACCGACCTACGAGGGCGGACGCTACGACCTGCGCCTGTCACCGCAGGCGACGGCGCGCTTGCGCACGCTCAGCCGCGACGCGGAGGCAACCCTGTACATGACGCTGCTGGCCGCCTTCGCCCTGCTGCTCGACCGCTACGGCGCGCAGGAGGACGTGGTCATCGGCACGCCGATCGCCGGCAGGCAGGACAGCCAGCTCGAGCCCTTGATCGGCTTCTTCGTGAACTCGCTGGTCATGCGGGTCGCCGTCCATCCCCTGGAGAGCTTCCGCGCGCTGCTGGCGCAGGTGCGGGCAACGACGCTGGATGCCTACCGGCATCAGGAGATCCCCTTCGAGCGGCTGGTCGAAGCCCTGGCGCCGGGACGCAGCCCGGGCCGGGCGCCGCTCATTCAGACCATGTTCGCCCTGCAGAACGCGCCGGCGGCGCCGCTGCAACTCGACGGGCTGGCCATCGAGTCGCTGCCGAGCGAGGCCTATCGGGTGCGCTTCGACCTGGAGGTGCACGCCGTCGAAGCCGATGCCGGCCTCGACATCATCTGGCTGTACGACTTTGCCCTGTTCGAGCGCCCGCGCATCGCGCAGATGGCGCGATGCTTCACCGCCCTGCTCGAGGCGATCGGCAGGAACCCAGATGCGCCGCTCTACCGTCACGAACCGGAGCACGTGGCGGAGCAGGACGATCAGCCCGCGACCAAGGTCGGCGGTGGCTTGCTGCCCGAGCGTTTCGAGGCCCAGGTCGCGCGAACCCCCGCGGCCATCGCGCTGCGCTGGGCAGAGCACAGCATGAGCTTCGCCGAGCTCAACGCCCGCGCCAATCGCCTCGCCCACCACCTGATCGACCGCGGCATCGGTCCCGAGAACCTGGTCGCCGTCTGCCTGCCCCGCGGTGCCGAGCTGGTGGTGGCGCTGCTCGGCATCCTCAAGGCAGGTGCGGCCTACATCCCGCTCGATCCGCGGCAGCCGCAGGCGCGGATCGAGCAGATCCTCGCCGACGCCGCCCCCGCCCTGCTGCTCACGCCCGACAGCCTCGCGGCGCTGGCGCCGGAACTAGCGCAGCAACCGCAACAGAATCCGCGCGACCGGCGGCTGCGCGCCGGCAACGCCGCCTACGCCATCTGGACCTCGGGTTCGACGGGGACGCCGAAGGGGGTGGTCGTCGCCCACGGCGAGCTGTCGCTCTACCTCGATTGGGCGAGCGAACGCTACCAGGCGCAGCTGGGGCAGGGGGCGCCGCTCAACACCGCGATCGCCTTCGACGCGACCCTGACCAGCCTCTATCTGCCGCTGCTCTGCGGGCGACCCCTGTGGCTCCTGCCCGAGGAGCGAGAGATCGAGGCGCTGGCGGAGCTGCTGCTCAGCGGTGCCGAGCTGACCCTGGTCAAATTGACGCCGGCGCACCTCGAACTGCTGCGCGCCCTGATCGGTGACCGGGCCCACCAGATTCGTGCCCGCTGCTTCGTCGTCGGCGGCGAAGCGCTGCAGGGCGAGAGCGCTGCCTTCTGGCGTCGCTACCTGCCCGTCATCAACGAATACGGGCCGACCGAAACGGTCGTCGGCTGCTGCATCCATCAGGCCGGGGCGGACGACCCGGTGCGCCGCGACCTGCCCATCGGCCGGCCGACGCCGCAGACGCGGCTCTACGTGCTCGATCGCACGCTGCAGCCGATGCCTACCGGGGCGATCGGCGAGCTGTACATCGGCGGCGACCAGCTCGGCCGCGGCTATCTGCAGCGGCCGGGGCTGACGGCGCAGCGCTTCGTCGCCGATCCCTACGCAAGCGAGCCCGGCCGGCGCATGTATCGCAGCGGCGATCTGGCGCGGCGGCGCGACGATGGGCTGCTCGAGTACTGCGGACGCGCCGACGCGCAGCTGAAGGTTCGCGGCTTCCGCGTCGAGCCCGGCGAGATCGAAGCGCTGCTGACGGCGCAGCCAGGGGTGGCGCAGGCGGCGGTGATCGCCAGCGACGAGCAGCTGGTCGCCTACCTGGTCGGCGACGCCGACGAGGCGGCGCTGCGGCGAGAATTGCGGCGCGCCCTGCCCGACTACATGGTGCCGGCCGCCTTCGTCTTTCTGGCGGCGCTGCCGCTCACCGCCAACGGCAAGCTCGATCGCCGTGCCCTGCCCACGCCAGAGCGCCGCGGCGGCGTCTATCGCCCGCCGCGGACGCCGAAAGAGGAGATCCTCTGCGCGATCTTCGCCGAGGTGCTGCAGCGGGACCACGTCGGCATCGACGACGACTTCTTCGCCCTCGGTGGACACTCACTGCTGGCTGCCGCAGTGGTCGGCCGCATTCGCGCCGTGCTCGGCGTCGAGTTGGCGATGCGCGTCCTGTTCGAGGCACCGAGCGTCGCCGCGCTGGCCGCCCAGCTGCCAGCCGGTGCGCGCGCAGGCGCGCCGCTGCAGCGGCAGCCGCGCCCGGCGCGCTTGCCGCTGTCCTACGCGCAGGAGAGGATGTGGTTGCTGCAGCGGCTCGGTGAGGCCAACGGCGCCTACAACATTCCGCTCGCCCTGCACCTCGCCGGCGAGGTCGACGCGCCGGCGCTGGCGCTCGCCCTCAACGACCTGATCGAACGGCACGAGGTCCTGCGCAGCGTCTTTCCCGAGCAAGACGGTGTGCCCTGCCAGCGGGTCCTGAGCGAGGCGAGGGTCGAGCTGCGGCGCGAGCAGATCACGCCGGCCGCGGCGGCGAGCCTGGCCTTCGATCTGACCGAAGAGACTCCGCTGCGCGCCTGGCTGTTCGCCGCGGCGCCAGAGCAGCGGGTGCTGCTGCTGGTCTTCCACCACATCGCCGCCGACGGCGGATCCTTCGTGCCGCTGCTGCGCGATCTCGACCAGGCCTACGCGGCGCGCCGGCGAGGCGAGCTGCCGAGCTGGCGGCCGCTGCCGCTGCAGTACGCCGACTACGCGCTGTGGCAACGTCAGGCTGGCGACGCGGCGCTGGCGCAGCAGCTCGAGTTCTGGCGCGGCGCGCTGGCCGACAGCCCGGCGCAATTGACCCTGCCCGCCGACCACCGCCGGCCGCCTCTGTTCAGCTACCGCGGCGGCAGCGTGCGCACGGAGCTCGACGCCGCGCTCCACCGCCGCCTGGCCGAGCTGGCGCGGGACAGCGGCGCCAGCCTGTTCATGGTGCTCGCCGCAGGATTTGCGGCGCTGCTGTCGCGGCTGGGGGCCGGCGCAGACATTCCGCTGGGCACGCCGATCGCCAATCGTGACCAGCGCGCCAGCGAAGACCTGGTCGGCCTGTTCGTCAACACTCTGGTCCTGCGCTGCGACCTCTCCGGCCAACCGAGCTTCCGCGAGCTGCTGCGCCGGGTCCGCGGCTTCGCCCTCGATGCCTACGAGCACGCCGATCTGCCGTTCGAACGGCTGGTCGAGGCCCTGCAGCCGGAGCGGTCGCTCGGCCGGCAGCCGCTGTTCCAGGTGATGATCGTGCTCGAGCACGCCGGCGCCGAGGCGCTGCCCGGCTTCGTCGCGCACAGCGAGCCGGTGGCGCGCGAGCTCGCCAAGTTCGATCTGACCCTGGGCCTGCGCGAACGGCCCGGCTACCAAGGGATCGAGGCGCTGCTCGAGTTCAGCAGCGATCTGTTCGAGCGAGCCACGGCGGAATCGATGCTGTCGCGCTTCGGTCGCCTGCTGCGCGCTGCGCTCGAGCAACCCGACCTGCCGCTGCAGCGGCTGAACCTGCTCGCCGAGGGCGAGGCGCAGGCCTTGATCGGCAGTGCGCTGCCCGCGTCGGCGACGCCCGAGCTGCTGCAGCATCGGTTCGAGGCGCAGGTGTCGCGCACGCCGGCTGCGCTCGCCCTGGTCGATGGCGCGCGCGAGTTGAGCTACGCCGCGCTGAACACCCGCGCCAATCGGCTCGCCCGGCAGCTGATCGCCCGCGGCGTCGGTCCGGAGAGCCTGGTCGCCGTCGAGCTCGAGCGTTCGCTGGAACTCGTCGTCGCCCTGCTCGGTGTGCTCAAGGCCGGCGCCGCCTACCTGCCGCTCGACCCCGGCTACCCGCGCGCGCGCATCGCCGAGATGCTCGCCGACGCGACGCCGGCGCTGGTGATCGACAGCGCGACCTTGGCGGCGCTGGAGGCCGAGCCGGTGCCCGATGCCACGCGATATCCGCGACCCCGCCTGCATCCCCAGCATCCCGCCTACGTCATCTACACCTCCGGGTCGACGGGAAAGCCGAAGGGGGTGGTGATCGCCCACCGGGAACTGGCGACCTACCTGGCCTGGGCGAGCGAGCGTTATGGCGCCGAGTGCGGTGCGGGCGCGCCGGTGAACACCGCGATCAGCTTCGACGCAACGATCACCAGCCTGTTTCTGCCGCTCGCCTGCGGTCGAACGGTGACGCTGGTCGACCAAGCGCGGCAGCTCGAGGCCCTCGCTGAGCTGTTGAACAGCGGTGCCGAACTGACGCTGGTCAAACTGACGCCGGCCCACCTCGAAGCGCTGCGCGGCGCGGTGGACCTCGACCGGATCCGCGCGCGCCTGTTCGTGGTCGGCGGCGAGGCGCTGAAGAGCGAGCTCGCCGCCTACTGGCGCGGGCGGGTAGCGCTCATCAACGAGTACGGTCCGACCGAAACCGTGGTCGGCTGCTGCATCCACGAAGCCTGCCCGGATGACGACGCTCACGCCGAGGTGGCGATCGGCGCGGCGACGCCGCACACCCGGCTCTACGTGCTCGACCAGGCCCTGGCACCTGCGCCCCTGGGCGTCGCCGGCGAGCTCTACATCGGTGGCGCCCAGCTCGGCCGCGGCTACCTCAATCGACGGGGGTTGACGGCGCAGCGCTTCGTCGCCGATCCCTACGCCGTCGAGCCCGGGGCGCGCATGTATCGCAGCGGCGATCTGGTGCGGCGCCGCCGCGACGGCGAACTCGAGTTCCTCGGACGGACGGACGAACAGGTCAAGATCCGCGGCATCCGCATCGAACCGGGCGAGGTCGAAGCGGCGATCGCGGCGCAGCCGGAAGTCACCCAGGTGGCGGTGGTGGCGCGCGACAATCAGCTGCTGGCCTACGTCGTCGGCGACATCGGCGAGTCCGAACTCGCGCAGCGGCTGCGCGCGCGGCTGCCCGAGCACCTGGTCCCCGGCCTGTACATCTTCCTCGACGCGCTGCCGCTGACGGCCCACGGCAAGCTCGATCGCCGCGCCCTGCCGACGCCGCAGCGCAAGCGGGAGGGCTACCGGGCACCGCGGCGGCGCGAGGAAGAGATCCTCTGCGAGTTGTTCGCGGCGCTGCTGAAACTTGAGCGGGTCGGCATCGACGACAACTTCTTCCGCCTCGGCGGTGACAGCATCATGTCGATCCAGCTGGTGAGCCGGGCCCGCCGCGCCGGCTTGATGCTGAGCGCGCGCGACGTGTTCCAGCAGCAGACCGTCGCCGCCCTGGCGGAGGTGGCGCGGCCGGCCGAGGCGGGCGCGGTCTGGGACGCCGATGCGGGGATAGGGGAGCTGCCCCATACGCCGATCATGCGCTGGTTCGGCGAGCGCGGCGGCGAGCTGAAGTCAGCCAATCAGGCGCTCTTGGTGGCGGTGCCGCGCGAGGTGGGCGAGGTGGAGATGGAGGCGGCGCTGCAGGCCTTGCTCGACACCCACGACGCGCTGCGCTTGCGCCTCGACGCCGCCGCCAGGCTGGTCATCGCGCCGCGCGGGCGCATCGCGGCGCGCGACTGCCTCCGCCGCGTCGCCGCGGCGGCGCTCGAAGGCTAGGCGCAGGCGGCCGTGGCGCGGCTCGACCCCGAGGCCGGACGGATGCTGCAGGCGCTGTGGGCCGGCGAGCGCCTGCTGCTGATCATCCATCACCTGGCGGTCGACGGCGTTTCCTGGCGCATTCTGCTGCCCGACCTGGCGCAGGCCTGGCGCGGCGTCGCCCTCGATCCGGTGGCCACACCCTTCCGGGTGTGGGCCGCAGGGCTGGCGGCGCAGGCGCACAGCGCCGCGGTCCTGGCCGAGCTGCCGGCCTGGGAGGCCATCCTCGACGGCGGCGGGGCGCTCTTCCCCGGGGTTGCGCTGGCCGGTCCCGCGCCTGCGCGCTCGCTGACCATCGAGCTGTCTGCCGAGTTGAGCCGCGCCCTGGCGACGGTGGTGCCGGCGGCCTTCCACGCCGGGGTCGACGACGCGCTGCTGACCGCGCTCGCTGTGGCGGCCGGCCGGCCCCTGCTGATCGACCTCGAGCGCCATGGCCGCGACGGCGCGCTCGACCTGTCGCGTACCGTGGGCTGGTGCACCGCCATGTTCCCGGTGCGCATCGATGCCGGCGGCGCGGCGCTGGATGTCGCCTTCAAGCGGGTCAAGGAGCAGCTGCGCGCGGTGCCCGGCGACGGTCTCGGCTACGGCCTGCTGCGCTACCTCAACGCCGAAACGGCGCCGCGGCTGGCGCGCTACCCGGCGCCGCAGATCGCCTTCAACCATCTCGGCCGCTTCGCTGCCGACAGCCAAAGCGTGGACGCCTGCCGGGCGGCGACCACCGCCCATCTGCTGACCATCACCGCAGCGAGCCTGGGCGAGCGTCTGGTCGCCCGCTGGGAGTGGGACGCGGCGCAGCTGGCGCAAGACGAGATCGCGGCGCTCGCCGAGCGCTGGCAGTCGACGCTGGCAGCGCTGGTGGCGCAGGTCGAAGCCGGCCGCGGCGGCCACAGCCCGTCCGACTTCCCGCTGCTGTCGCTGGTGCAGGCGCAGGTCGAGCAGATTGAAGCCGCCTATCCCGATCTCGAGGCTGTTCTGCCGTTGTCGCCGCTGCAGGAAGGGCTAGTATTTCACGCGCTCTACGATGAGAGTGCGCCGGACGTCTATACCGTGCAAATCGCGGTCGAGTTCGCCGGCGCGATCGATGTCGAGCGCTTGCACGCGGCGGTGAGGGCTCTGCTTCGCCGGCACCGCAACCTCGGCGTGTCGATCAGCCACGAAGGGTCCGGCCGGCCAGTGCAGGTTATCAGGCGCAAGGTGGAGGCTCCCTGGCGCGTCGAAGACCTTTCCGCCTTGACCGGCGAAGAACAGGTGGAGCGGCGGCAAGCCTTGCTCTTTGCGGATCGTGCTGAACGTTTCGTGTTGACGAGGGGACCCTTGCTGCGCTTCACCCTGTTGCGCCTGGGAACCCACAGCCACGTGCTCGTGTTCTCTAGCCATCACGTGCTGATGGACGGCTGGTCGATGCCTTTGTTCTTTAGCGAACTGCTCGCCCTCTATCGACAGGATGGGAGTGCCGCCAGCCTGCCGCGCGTGCGGCCCTACGCGGACTATCTGGCCTGGCTCGCCGGGCAGGACGCCGCAGCGGCGCTGGACAAATGGCGCGAGTATCTTGCCGGACTCGATGGCTCGACGCGCCTGTCCGGACCGGACGACGGCGCGACGCTGCGGGTAGAGCCGGCGCGCTGCCAGACCGACCTGGAGGAGGACTTGTCGGCGCGGATACAAGACATGGCGCGCAGTCGTGGCCTCACGCTGAACACCTTGGTGCAAGGACTCTGGGCGATTTTGCTGGGGCGCCTCACCGGCCGCGACGACGTGGTGTTCGGGGTGGCGGTCGCCGGCCGGCCGGCCGAACTCGCCGGTGTAGAAGAGATGGTCGGCCTGTTCATCAATACCCTGCCGGTTCGTGTGCAACTTGATCCGGCGGAGACGCTGTCGTCGCTGTTGACACGCATCCAGCAGAGCCAGTCGCGGCTGCTACCCTACCAGTATGTGGGCCTCGCCGAGATCCAGCGCGCGGTGGGCCAGACCGATCTGTTCGACACGATGCTGGTGTTCGACAACTATCCGCTCGATCGCCAGGCGTTCTCTATCCCCGAACTCGACCTGAGCCTGGTCGGCTCGGCGGGTCGCGATGCCACGCACTATCCGCTGAGCCTGGTGGCAGTGCCCGGCGCGCGGATGTATCTACAGTTCGATTACAATCCGGGCCGGTTCGAGCGCGCAACCATAGAGCGGCTCCTGTGCCGCCTCGAGCGGTTGCTCGACGCCGCGGCCACCGATCCCGACATTGCCGTGCACCGCCTCAAGGTCCTCGACAGCGAGGAGAGACGCTATTTGCTGGAGGCGGTCAATGCGCGGGCGCACTTTGCCGCCGACACGACGCTGCGCGATCTGTTCGAGATGCAAGTAGCGCGCACGCCGGGAGCGGCGGCTCTGGTGTTTGAGGGTGAGTCGATCAGCTACGGGCAGTTGAACGCAAGGGCCAATCGGCTCGCCCATCATTTGCTGCGTCGGGGCGTGGGCCCGGAGAGTTTGGTCGGCATTTTGCTCGAACGCTCGATGGAGATGGTGGTGGCGATCGTGGCGGTGATCAAGGCCGGCGCCGCCTACCTTCCGCTCGATCCGGGATATCCGGAAGCGCGACTGGCGGCGATGCTGGCCGACGCCGCACCGGCATTGGTGATCCGGCCCGTCACCTTTGCGGCGCTGGCAGAGGAACCGACCAACGACCCACCGCGCCAAGTGCTGCTGCCGGAGCACCCGGCCTACGTCATCTACACCTCCGGCTCGAGCGGCACGCCGAAAGGCGTACTGGTGACCCACGGCAATGTGGTACGGCTGTTTGCGGCGACCAACGCCTACTACCGCTTCGGGCCGACAGACGTGTGGACCATGTTCCATTCGGTCGCCTTTGACTTTTCGGTGTGGGAGATCTGGGGAGCGCTGCTCTATGGAGGCCGGGTGGTTGTGGTGCCACACGCGGTGACGCGCTCGCCCGGGGATTTTCTGGCACTGCTGGTCGAACAGCAGGTGACGGTGCTCAACCAGACGCCCTCAGCCTTCTATCAACTGCTGCAGGCGGAGGCAGAGAACCCGGAACTGGGCGATCGCCTGCGGCTGCGCCACGTGGTGTTTGGCGGCGAGGCGCTGGAGCTGGCGCGCCTTTTGCCATGGTATCGGCGGCGCACTGACAAGACACCGCAGCTGAGCAATATGTACGGTATCACCGAGACGACGGTGCATGTCAGCCATTTGCCGCTCGATGCGGAATTGGCGCGCACTGCCGGTGGCAGCGTGGTCGGCAGCAACCTCCCGGATCTGCGCATCTACGTGCTCGACGCCGGTCTGGAGTTGGCGCCGCTGGGGGTGACGGGCGAGTTGTACGTGGCCGGTGCTGGCCTGGCGCGGGGCTATCTGCATCGACCGGAGCTTACTGCCGGGCGCTTCGTCGCCGATCCCTACAATCCGACGCCGGGCTCGCGCATGTACCGCACGGGCGACTTGGCGCGCTGGCGCGCCGCCGGCATGCTCGAGTATCTGGGGCGGGCCGATCAGCAGGTGAAGATCCGCGGCTTTCGTATCGAGCTGGGCGAGATCGAAGCGGCGCTGGCACAGCACCCGGAGGTGGCGCAGGCAGCGGTCATGGCGCGCGAGGATGGACCGGGCGGCAAGCAGCTGGTGGCCTACGTGGTGCCCGACCGGGCGCAGGCACCCGCGCTATGGCAGCTATTGCGCCTGGAGCGCAGTGGCGAGCTGCGGCGTGAGGCGCGCTACGAGCTGCCCAACGGCATGGTCATCAGCCAGCAGAACAAGAGTGAGAGCGACTTTCTCTATCAGGAGATCTTCGAGCAGCAGACCTATTTGCGCCACGGCATAGTGCTGTCGGCAGCCGCCTGCGTATTCGATGTCGGAGCCAACATTGGCTTGTTTACGCTGTTCGTCAGAGAGCGGGCACCGCGCGCGGCGATCTACGCCTTCGAGCCGATTCCGCCGGTTTTTGCGAGCCTGCGGGTGAACGCGCAGCTGGCGGGCGAGGTCAAGGTCTTCAATTGCGGACTGTCCAACGCTGCCGGCAGCGCGCGCTTCACCTGGTACCGGCACAACTCGGTGATCTCGGGGCGCTACGCCGACCAGGGGCAGGAAGCGGCCACGGTCAAGGCCTTCCTGCGCAAGCGGCGCGCGGGTGAGGGGATCTCGGAAGAGACGCTCGAGACGGTGGTCGGCGAGCACCTCGACTCGGAGCAGTTCAGCTGTGAGTTGCGCACGCTGTCGGAGGTAATGGCCGCCGAGGGCATCGAGCACATCGATCTGCTGAAGATAGACGTGGAGAAGAGCGAGCTGGAAGTGCTGCAAGGGATCGCGGCGGAGGACTGGGGAAAGATCGCGCAGCTGGTGATCGAGGTGCATGACATCGGTGGCCGCCTGGCGACGGTGACGCGAATGTTGGAGGCGCATGGCTTTGCGCTGGCGGTGGAGCAGGACGCGCTGCTGGATGCGACCCATCTGTACTCGATCTACGCGCGCCGGCCACGGTGGCAAGGCGATGCAGAGCCGGCGATCGCCGCGCAGCAGTGGAACCCCGGGCGCTTCGCCGATGCGCTGCGCAAGCATCTGCTCGGGCGTCTGCCCGACTACATGGTGCCGATGCAGTTCCTGCTGCTCGACGCCTTGCCGCTGACCCTCAACGGCAAGCTGGATCGTCGGGCGTTGCCGGCGCCGACGCGGCAGGCGGAGAGCCGGCGCGAGGCGCGCACATCAGAAGAACAGACGCTGTGCCGGCTGTTTGGAGAAATTCTGCTGCTGGAGCAGGTGGGGATAGAGGACAATTTTTTCAGCCTGGGCGGCGACAGCATCATGTCGATCCAGTTGGTGAGCCGGGCGCGGCGCGAGGGCCTGGTGCTCAGCCCGCGCGACCTGTTCCAACAGCCGACGGTGGAAGGGCTGGCGGCGCTGGCGCGGCGGCACGCGGTGGCCGAGGCGCCGCGGCGGGAGGCGGGGGCAGGGATCGGGGAGGTGGTGGCGACGCCGATCATGCGCTGGTTCCTGGAGCGCGACGGACCGACGCAAAGCTTCCACCAG
>JAHFRE010000088.1 GCA_023258955.1 Sterolibacterium sp. | reverse complement strand
ACGACGCGGAGTACCTGCGCCTGGCGCGCGAGCTGTGCACTCGCTACGAGGTGCACCTGATCGCCGACGAGATCGCCGTCGGCTTCGGCCGCAGCGGCAGCATGTTCGCGCACCAGCAGGCCGACATCCTGCCCGACTTCCTCTGCCTGTCGAAGGGCCTCAGCGGCGGCTATCTGCCGTTGTCGGTGGTGCTCTCCGGCGACGAGATCTTCGCCGCCTTCTACGCCGACGAGACGGCGCGCGGCTTTCTCCATTCGCATTCCTACACCGGCAATCCGCTCGCCTGCGCCGCGGCGCTGGCGACCCTGGACATTTTCGTCGACGATCAGGTGCTGGCGGCCAATGCCCGTCTCGCCGCCCACCTCAACGCCCACAGCGCCGCGCTCGCCGCTCATCCGCGGGTGAGCCACTGGCGCAACCGCGGCATGATCTGGGCCTTCGACGTAGATAGCGCCGACCCGCTGTTTTCGCGCCGACTGTTCGCCGCGGCGCGCGCGCGCGGGCTGCTGCTGCGGCCGATCGGCCACACCGTCTATTTCATGCCGCCCTACGTGATCGACACCGAGGCCATCGACTTCCTGTTGACCCAGACCCAGGCGGCGCTCGACGAGGTGCTGGCGGCGTGAGTGCGAAATGAGCTGGGACGAGGAATTTGCGGCGCAACTGCGCGAGTTGGAACGCAGCACCCTGATCCGGCGGCGGCGGCGGGTGGACAGCGCCTGCGGGCCGCGGCTCGAGGTCGACGGCCGCGAGCTGCTCGCCTTCTGCAGCAACGACTACCTCGGTCTCGCCGCCGATCCGGCGCTCGCCAGGGCAGCGGTGGAGGGTGCCCGGCGCTACGGCGTCGGCGCCGGCGGCTCGCAGCTGATCAGCGGCTACTTCCGCCCGCACCAGGCGCTCGAGGAGAGGCTCGCCGCCTTCGTCGGCGCGCCCCGTGCGCTGTGCTTCTCTTCCGGCTACCTGGCCAACCTCGGCGTCATCGCGACCTTGATGCGTCCGGGCGACGCGGTCTTCTCCGACCAGTTGAACCACGCCTCGCTGATCGACGGCATCCGTCTGTGCGGCGCCGACAAACAAGTCTATCCGCACCTCGACCTGCGGGCCCTGGAAAGCCAGCTCGCCGCCCGCCCCGGCTGCCGCAAGCTGGTGGTGACCGACGCGGTGTTCAGCATGGACGGCGATCTGGCGCCGCTGCCCGAACTGTTGGCGCTGTGCGACGCGCACGAGGCGCTGCTCTTCATCGACGACGCCCACGGCTTCGGCGTCCTCGGTCCGCAGGGGCGCGGCAGCCTGGCGCACTTCGGCTTGAGTTCGCCGCGCGTCCTGACCATGGGCACCCTGGGCAAGGCGGCGGGTGTCGCCGGTGCCTTCGTCGCCGGCAGCGAGGCAGCGATCGAGTGGCTGCTGCAGAGCGCCCGCACCTATATGTTCGAGACCGGACCGCCACCGCTGCTCGCCCAGGCGACGCTGGCGGCGGTGGACCTGATCGAACGCGGCGATGCGCGACGGCGGCACTTGCGGACGCTGATCGACGGTCTGCGCGCGGGATTGCGCGGCCTGCGCTGGACCCTGCTCGAATCGGCGACGCCGATCCAGGCCCTGATCATCGGCAGCAACGAAGAGGCGCAGGCGGTCGGTGCGGCGCTGCTCCAGCAGGGCATCTGGGTGCCGGTGATCAGACCGCCGACCGTCGCTGCGGGCACGGCGCGATTGCGCATCAGCCTGTCGGCGGCGCACACGGTGGCGCAACTGGAGCGCCTGATCGCGGCGCTGACCAGCCTGGCCTAGACCCATGCACCTGTTCGTCACCGGTACCGACACCGACGTCGGCAAGACCCTGGTCTGCGCCGCGCTGCTGCACCAGGCCAGCGCCCGCGGGCTCGCCGCGGTGGGCATGAAGCCGGTCGCCGCCGGCTGCGACGACAACGGCGTCAACGCCGACGTGGCGGCCCTGGTCGCTGCCAGCAGCGTCGCCGTCGGCGTCGAACTGGTGAACCCCTATCGCTTCGCGGCGGCGATCGCGCCGCACATCGCCGCCGCCGAGGCGGGTGTGCGCATCGATCTGGAGCACATCCTGGCCTGCTACCGGCAGATCTGCAGCCGGGCCGAGGCGGTGATCGTCGAAGGTGCCGGCGGTTTCCTGCTGCCCCTGGGCGAGGGCAGCGACGGCGGCGACCTGGCGCAGCGCCTCGCCCTGCCCGTGGTCCTGGTGGTGGGCATGCGCCTGGGTTGCCTCAACCACGCCCTGCTCACCGCCGCAGCGATCGCCGCGCGCGGCCTGACGCTGGCCGGTTGGGTGGCGAACAGCGTCAGCCCGGCGATGCCGCGCTTCGCCGAAAACCTGGACAGCCTCAGGCAGCGCCTGGACGCGCCGCTGCTCGGGGTCGTGCCCCACCTCGCCAGGCCCGATCCGCTGCAGGTTTCCTCCTACCTCGACCCTCTCCCGACGTTCCGCTCGCAGCGCTAGCGATGCCGACCACGCTGCCTGCTCGCGCCGAGCGCGTCTTCCTGCTGACCCTGGCCGGCGTCCAGTTCACCCACATGCTCGACTTCATGATCGTGATGCCGCTCGGTCCGATCCTGATGCGAGACTTCGCCATCGGCACGCACGAATTCGGCCTGCTGGTGGCCTCCTACACCTTTTGCGCAGCCATCTCCGGGATCCTGGCCGCGACCTTCGTCGACCTGTTCGAGCGCAAGCGATTGCTGCTCTTCTGCCTGGCGCTGTTCGGTCTGGCCACCCTGGGCTGCGCCCTGGCGCCCAACTACCCG
Organism: Sterolibacterium sp.; assembly: GCA_023258955.1. Classification (GTDB taxonomy): domain Bacteria; phylum Pseudomonadota; class Gammaproteobacteria; order Burkholderiales; family Rhodocyclaceae; genus CAIYYX01. The sequence goes on along the minus strand of JAHFRE010000088.1, from coordinate 11,893 downwards.
ACGCTGATGGTCGCGCGCGGCCTCGCCGGCGTCTTCGGCGGCGTCATGGGGGGCTTGGTGCAGACCTTCATCGGCGATGCCGTTCCCTACGCGCGCCGTGCCCGGGCCACCGGCATCGTCGCCACCGCGTTTTCGGTGGCGACGGTGGCCGGCGTGCCGCTGTCGCTGTGGTTGGCCAATCGCTACGGCTGGCGCGCGCCCTTCGTCTTCATCGCCGTCTGGAGCCTGCTGTTGATCTTGGTCGGCGCGCGCATCCTGCCCGAACTGCGCCATCACCTGGGCGAAGAAAAGCGTTCGCACCTGTTCTCGGCCACCTTCGCCGTGCTGGGCGAGGCCAACCACCGGCGGGCGCTGCTGTTTACCTCGCTGCTGACGCTCTCCGGCTTCACCGTCATTCCCTTCATCACCATCTACGCCGTCGGCAACGTCGGCATCGCGCAGCGCGACATCCCGCTCGTCTATCTGGTCGGCGGGGCGATGACCCTGCTCACCTCGCGCGTCATCGGTCGCCTGGCCGACGCCCACGGCAAGGTGGAGATCTATCGCGCGATCGCGTTCGCCGCCATCGTGCCCATGCTGCTGGTGACCCATGTCGGCGCCTTGCCGCTTGGGCTATGGCTCGTCTGCACCACGACCTTCTTCGTGCTGGTTCCCGGGCGCATGATTCCGGCCATGGCCATCGTCACTTCGGCGGCCAGGCCCAAGCTGCGCGGGACCTTCATGTCGCTCAACGGCACCGTGCAATCGCTGGCGATGGGGCTGGCGACCACCCTGGCCGGCGCGCTGATCACCCAGAACGCTGCGGGAAAGATCGAGGGCTATCCTGCCGCCGCCTATCTGGCCGTCGGCGCCAACCTGATCGCCATCTGGTTCGTCTCGCGCATCGTGCTGCACGACAAACTCCCCGATCAGTAGTCAGGGGACGACCGTGATCACCACCCGGCGCAAGCCGGTCAGTCGCAGCGGCGTGGCCGAGGGGGCGAGCGGCTGCGCGCGCTGGTCGATGCGCTGCGCAGCGACGCCGTAGCCGATCAGTATCTTGGCGACCTTCTCGGCGCGGATCTGGCCGAGTCTCGCGCTCTCCGCGTAATGCACGCCCTGCAGATCGAAGCCCGCGCTGTCGGCGAAGCCCTGGACGTGCACCGCTCTGGCGTCGCTGTCCTGCGCATAGTGGGCTGCCCGTTCGGTGACCGTGTCCGAGTCCTGGTAGTTGATGAAAGCGGAACCCAGGTCGAACAATACCTCGAAGCTGCGCTGCGCAAACGGCGGCTCCGCCTTCTTGCGCGGCGGAAAATACAGCGGCTTGATGAAGTCCTCGGGGAGCAGCGAGGCTTTGCTCGGATGGCCTTCGGGCGGAATCAGTCTCTCGGGACAGCGCTCTTCGAGTATGGAGACGCGAACTGGGCTGAGCACCCGGCCGCCGCAGACGTCCGCCGTCCCCGCTTCGACCCCTTCGACCAGCATCAGGCGACCGATCCAGGGTCGCGCGCTGGCGTCGGAGACGTCGAAGCGCAGGCCCGAGGCGGGATCGTCGCCGAGCCAGCAGCCCGACTTCCTGCCGTTGTCGGTGTCGCGATAGATGGGGCAGGCCGCGAAGACGACGGTCTTGGGCGCTGCGGCTATCCCCGTCGACCCGGCCAGGGCCGCGATCGCGGTGGCGAGCAGCGTCTGCCAGGTCATGCACCACGAATATCGAGTCATGGCCACCGCCCTAGAGCACGCTGAGCAGGTTGGTGAGGTCGGTCTTCTCCTGCTCGGAGAAGCGGATGTCGTAGCGCCTATCGTAGACGTCGACCAGCTCGCGCAGCGTCTTGGCCGAGCCGTTGGCAAAATACGGCGCCCGCGCGGCGAGCCCGCGCAGCTGCTGGGTGACGATCTTGCCGACGTCGGCGCACTTGCCCGTCGTCAATGCATAACCGGGATCCTGGGTGAGGAAGTCCCTGCCGAGAAAGGCGTGGGGCTGCGCTCCTTTGTCGCAGCGTATGCGGAACAGGGGCAGGTCGGGATCGACCCGCGAAAAATCGGGATTGACGTTGCCGATATCGACCCTGCCCGGCGCCACGTCGATGCCGACGTTGAGCATGTTGTGGCACATGGCGCAGGAATTGCGCACCGGGTTGCCGAAGATGGTGTCGTTGACCCCGGCGCTGTCCTTGACCAGGAACATGCGCTCTGCAAACAGCGCCGCCCCGCGGGCGACCGAGCGACGGAAGGCCCGCACCTCGGGATCGGCGTCTTCGCTGTTCTTCCAGGCGAAGAACTCGCTCCAGATCGGCGCCTTGGTGCTCTGCAGGCGGCCCGCCGGCTGCTGCGCCAGGAACTCCGGCCCGCCCTTGGCGCCGTCTTCGGACAGCGACCTGCCCCAGCGGTCGTGGCTCTGCGCCGTGTGCAGGCTGCGCTCGAGGCTGAGGAGGGCGCCCAGCAGCTCGACCGGTGCCTCGGGCATGAAGCCCATGTGGCTCTTCAAGGCCTCGGCTGCCTGGTGCGCCAGGGTCAGCGCGCGCGAGTCGGCCAGCAGCGCCTCGCTGACGTAGCCTTTGCTCTGCGGGTCGCGCGCCAGGGGCATGCCGGTCTTGGGATCGTAGGGAAAACCCACTGCTTCGATGAAGCGCAGATTCGCAGCCGGGCGCGGCCGCCGGAACACCGAGATCTGCGGCGTCTTGCCGGACAGCCCGTAGGCGGCGCTGCTGTTGCAACCGGTGGGGTCGCGCAGCACTTCGATGGTGAACTCCGGCTGGTAGGGCTTGCCCTCGATGTCGACACCCGGCCAAGCGCGGGCGATGCGGAACAGGCCGCGCGCAAGCAGCAGCGAATGGGAGCTCTCGCGGTCGCGCGGCAGGTCCGGGCAGTTGGCGCCGTCGCTGACGTCGAACAGGGGATCCGCCCCCTGGGTCGCGCGCCAGCGATCCTGGATGGTCTTGACCGACAGGCTCATCGCGTCGGCCGGTTGGTGGCAGGTGACGCAGGCTCGGCCGTTGGCGCCGATGGCGCTGAAGAACAGCTGGGCGGTCGGCTCAAGCGCGGCGTCGCTCAAGAGGCGCAGCTGGCCCTGCTGATTGGGGAAGCTGTAGGACCTGCTTGGGTCGAAGGGCCTGCCTTCGGGCCACCAATTGGGGCCCGCCGGCTTGACGTCGATTCGCGGTGCGGTCTGGGCGCCGACCGCGCCGGCCGCGGCGAGCGCTGCGATCAGGACGATGCGGGCGAGGCGCAAGCGCACGGGCTTCACCGCAGCGGCGCCGAGACGACAAACATTACCTGTACCATCGCTGCTCAATCCGCCGGATGCAGCGGTCTGACCCTATGCGTGCGGCAGGCTGCAGGCAATCCGCGGCCTGCGCATCACCCTCGGCACGGAACCATGGCAGCGCGATATTTGCATCGAGCACGAAGCGCATCAACGTGTTTCACGGATGGCGCGCAACCCGTCGGAAGACTTTCCGACGCCGGGCTTCGGCTCGCGGCGGCGCAATGCGGAGATGAATTTTGCACCAAGTGCTGCGCGCGCTACAGGGTTGCCCTTGCGGATCGATAAGACCGATTCGCCAACCTTGACGGCCACGACGTGGCCCTTGGAACTTGTCGATACGGCGACGTTGGCCATTTCGTCATTCCCGTGCAACGCTTGATTCCTTGATCTTATCACCGCTGCGCGGTGCCTCAAAACTTGCGGCCCTGGCGCCCTAGACTCGGCACCGGCAGCGCTTTGCGCAGCACCGTTTCGCCCAGCAGCAAGCGTCCGCCATCCCAAGCTCAAGGCGCTATTCGCTGGGCATCAACCCCCGCTTCTAGACGAAGCACCGAGAGTGGCAATGCCCGGACGGCCGCGAGGCCGACCGTGCATATTCTCTTGGCCGCCGCGCCTGATGTTGCTGCGTCTTAGAGTCGCGATCGGAGAAGATCTGCCAATAGCAGCTCAGCTATTACGCATCAGCGTGGCTACAGCGATATCCTCATCGATGTCGGGCCAATGCACGCCGACTCCCCTGCCGATCAGTCGCCAGTGCCGCTGTTGCTCAGCCGTCGCGTCACGCAGTCGCGGGAACCACTCGAGGGGTGCCGATATCTCTCGACCGTCCGACAAGATAAAGTGCAAAGCCGCCGCGTCGATCACCACATCGACCGCGTGCGGATCAAGTCGGATTGCCAAAGTGCTCATGCCACTTCTCCAAGAATAGTGCCCGGTGTTCAATCACCAAAGCGCGCACCTGGCCCATCTCATGACTACGGAATCCTTCAGACTCTGCCAGTTCAACCGGATGCAACCAATATTTTGCCACCTTGTCGCCGTGCTCCACATGGATATGGGGCGGCTCTGATCCTTCCCCACTGAAAAAGAAGAATCGAAACCCCAGGAGTCTCAGGACGGTGGGCATCGAACGAGTCTAGCCCAAAACCACGCGACTTTGGCTACGGCGATCCGTATTCTAGTTTGCTCCGGCGGCAGAAATTTTCGTAACAAAATAATAGTTGACACAAACAGTCACCTATCCCAATATGGAATTCAGATAAGGACAGCGCCATCGAGCGCCGGCTTCGACAACGACAACTGTCCCAGTGGAGCAACCATGAAGATCGTCAATGCTGACCCGTCGGCCTTCGCGTGTGCCTCGATCGGCCTGCCCGCCCGGCAGAGAGAATTGCGGCCATCCCTATGGTTGTCTCTGCTTCTTTCCCTGGTCTTCCTGACCGCTCCGCTTGCCGCGGCGGCGGCCACGGTGTGGAACGGTCCGAAGGTGGTCTTCAGCAAGGCCAACGGCGCCAGTCCGACCCAGGCCGCCAACCAGGATCGCATGACGGCCAACGTCTGGTTGACCCGCGGATCCAGCCAAGGGATCTACAACGCCGCCCGCGAATCGTCGTTCACTCGCTTCGTCAGCCCGGCCGATACCGAGTGGGCTACTGGCACCACCGCCAACTACCAGACGCTCAGCTACAGCGACTGGGACTCCTGGGCCGGGAGCCTGGGCAAGCCGCCAGCCACCGTCGGCGTGAACGCGGTCTTGCATCTGAAGACGGACGACATCTACATCGACATCAAATTCCTGTCCTGGTCGCAGACACCGCCCAGCGGTGATGGATTTTCCTACGAACGCTCTACCGCAGGCGCCGTGGTGCCGCCGACCTGCACCCTCAGCGCCAACCCCAGCTCGATCTCGGCCGGTGCCAGCACGACGCTCTCGGCCAGCTGCAGCCCGACCGCGACCTCCTACAACTGGTCAGCCAATACCGGCTTCGGCAGCACCATCGCCATCGGCACCGTAACGCCGGCGGCCTCCACCACCTATAGCGTCAGCGGCGTCAACGCGGGGGGCGCGGGCAACACGGCCAGTGTCACGGTGAACGTGGCCGCGGCGGTGCCGCCGCCGACCTGCAGCCTCAGCGCAAGTCCGGCGTCGATCTCCGCCGCCGGCAGCTCGATCTTACTTGCCAGTTGCAGCCCGACGCCGACCTCCTACACCTGGACCGGTGGCACGTGCGCCGGCACCAATGCCGCCAGTTGCACGGTATCGCCGGCGAGCACCACCAGCTATACCGTGACCGGCACCGGTGTCGGCGGTACGGGCAACACGGCGAGCGTCACGGTGAGCGTCGTCACGGCGGTTTCGGTCGGCCCCTACTCGGGCCTCTGGTGGAACGCCAACGAGTCCGGCTGGGGGATGAGCGTCACCCAGCACGGCAATATCAGTTTCATCGCCGTCTTCACCTACGATCAGGCGGGCTTGCCGACCTGGTACGTGATCTCCAATTGCCCGCTCTCGGGCACCAGTTGCAGCGGTGATCTCTTCAGCGTCAGCGGTGGCACACCACCTTCCGTGGCGTGGAACGGCTCGGCCAAGGTCGTGACGCGGGTCGGATCGGGCACGCTGAGTTTCACCAATACCGACAACGGTAGATTCGTGTTCGACATCAACGGCGTCGCCGGTACGAAGACCATTACCCGACAGCCGATCGCCGCAGGGGCGGTGCCGACGATCGATTACACCGACCTGTGGTGGAATCCGGATGAATCGGGTTGGGGCATCGCGCTGACGCAGCAGTCCAATACGATCTTTGCTGCCTGGTACGCCTACAACGCCCAAGGCAATGCGATCTGGTACGTGGCCTCCAATTGCGCCGTGGTCGCGAGCGTGTGCACCGGATCCCTCTATCGCGTTACCGGAGGCTCGCCGCCAACCGTGGCGTGGAATGGCACCAATCTGACGGTGACCGCCGTCGGCACGATCAGCATCAACTTCAGCGATTCCAGCAACGCCGTCATGAACTACTCAATCGACGGCGTAGCCGGCAGGCGCAACATTACGCGCCAGCCGTTCTAGGCTGTTCGGGCTATTACTTCGGCCGCGCTCGCTGCTGGTGCGAAGCGTTGGCGTCGTAGCTGGAAAACGACGGGCGAAAGCAGTCGAGCATATGCCGCGTCGATTGCTCAGAGCAGCGACAGCAACGCGTGCTCGGCTTCGCGCAACAAGGGCAGGGCGCGCGCCACCGCGTGGTCCAGCGTTTCCTTGCCCATCACCAGGCTGACGCGGATGGCCTCGACCACTTTGGAGTCGCGGTTCCTAATCGGCACGACGATGCCTACAATCAGCGTATCTGCAACAGCCAACGACGATGGTGAAGAGTGACATGATTCCTTTGAGCATCCGCAGACAAGCCCTCAACGAAGGCGTCGCCCCAGCGATCTGCATACCCCTGGTCGGCCGCAGCGCCGAGGCGGTGCAAGGCGAACTGGCGGTGGTGCTGGAGAAGCAGCCCGACCTGATCGAATGGCGGGTCGACTTTTTTGGCGAGATCACCGATACGGCGGCCGTCGTCGCGCTCGCCCGCAAGCTACGCGAGGCCGCCGCGGCGACGCCGATCATCTTCACCTGCCGTTCGGTCAAGGAGGGCGGCGAGCGTCACGGCCGCGACGAGACGGCGATCGTCGAGCTGCTGCAGACGGTGTGCGCGAGCCGCTGCGTGGACTTCATCGATTACGAGCTGTGCAACGTCTGGGAGAACGTCGCCAGGCTACGCGACGCCTCGCGCGCCCAGGGCGTGCAGCTGATCATGTCCTACCACAATTTTCAATGCACGCCCGACGCCGAGTTTCTCGGCGCCAAGTTCGCCGAAGCCGAACGCCTGGGCGCCGACGTGGCCAAGGTGGCGGTGATGCCGAAGAGTGCTGCCGACGTGCTGACCGTGCTCAGCGCTACCCAGCGCGCCAGCGAGACAATTGCCATCCCGCTGATCTCGATGGCCATGGGCGGCATCGGCGCCGTCTCGCGCATCGTCGGCGGCGTCTTCGGTTCGGCCGTCACCTTCGCCGTCGGCAAGAGTGCCTCCGCACCGGGGCAGATCGCCATCGAGGAATTGCGCACCGCACTCGCCGTGGTGCGCCAGGCCAGCGTCAGCATGTGAAACCAAATTCAGCCGAGAGCCTGTAGAGGAGTGAGCAGCATGGGTGTTGGCGAGAGCAAGAAATCGATCGGCTTCATCATCGTCGGCACCGGCTCCTTCGCCGGTCGCCGATCGCCGCCAGCACCTGCAGGACTTGCACACCCTGCGCGAGCCCCTCTATTGGCAATTGGCCGATATCGCCGTCGAACGGGGCTGCGACAGCATGCAGCACGTGGTCGCAGCCCTCGAACGTGAGTTGCGGCGACAGCTGCCCGGCTGAACCGGCGGCGTCGCCTCAGGCTCGCGTGGGAGCTGGTGTCGCCTCTATTCCTTGATCGCTTCGATGGCGATGTTGATGGTCACGTCGTCGCCGACGTAGGGTGCGAACTTGCCGGCACCGAAGTCGCTGCGCTTGACCATGGTGGTGGCGTTGGCGCCGATGGCGTCCTTCTTCATCATCGGGTGCACCATGGCCTGGAACGACGTGACCTTCAGCGTCACCGGCTTGGCCACCCCGCGGATGGTCAGCGTGCCGTCGACCGTCACCGGCTTGTCGCCCTCGAATTTGACGCTGGTAGACTTGAAGGTGGCCGTCGGAATCTTGGCCGTGTCGAGGAAGTCCTCGCCCTGGATGTGTTGGTTGAGCAGGGCCGAGCCGGTGTCGACCGACTTCATGTCGATGGTCACGTCGACCGAACCGGTCTTGGCCACCTTGTCCATGACCACCTTGCCGCTGGTGCTGTTGAATCGGCCGGTCTGCACGGTGTAGCCGAAGTGGCTGTAGGAATAGCTGGGAAAGGTGTGGTTGTTGTCGATGACGAAGGTTTCCGGCGCGGCGAGCGCCGAGGCAGAAACAACGGTGGCGACGAGCGCAGCGTAGATGGACTTGTGCATGGTGTAGCTCCTTTGTTGAAGGGTAGGTGGAGGGGTGGCTATTTCTTGACGTTGGCCAGGAAGTGGAACTTGATTTGAATCTCGTTGGCGACGGTGCCGAAATCGGCCCAGGCGCCTTCACCGAGGGCGAAGTCGGCCCGCTTCAGGACGAAGCTGCCGTCGATGACGGCGGCAGCACCCTGCGGCGTGAAGGTGAAGGGCGCGGACACCTCCTGGGTGCGGCCCTTGATGGTCAATTTGCCGGCGATCTCGTAGCGGTTGCCGCCGAGCCCCTTGACCGCCGAGGCGACGAACTTCGCCTGGGGAAAGGCCTTGGTGTTGAACCAGTTCTTGCCGGCGACCTCCTCGTTGGCCTCGGCGGAGCCGGCATCGATGCTGGCAAGATCGAGATCCATCGCCGCCTTGGCCGCGGCCGGCTTGGCAGGATCGAAGGCGATCTGCGCCGCGAAGCGCCCGAACTTGCCCTCCATCGGCACGCCCATCTGCTTGAAGACGAAGGCCAGCGTGCTCTTGTCGTTCTGGATGGCGTTGAATTCGACGGCCTGCGCCCAAGGTGCGGCGGCGAGGACGACGATCACTGCGGTGATCAGTTTCAGTTTCATGCGTATCTCCTGTGGTGTTCGGTGCTTAGCGGGCGCGTGCCGGCAGCATGCGCAGCAGGACGTCGTCCTTGTCGATCAGGTGGTGCTTGAGCGCTGCGCCGGCGTGGCCGACGACGATGAAGGCCAGCAGGTAGTTGAGCGTTTCGTGCACCAGTTCCAACAGCTTGCCCAGCTCCTTGTCCTTGTCCACCAGGTCGGGCAGGGGCAGCAGGCCGAAATAGACGACCGGCACGCCTTTGGCCGAGCTCATCAGCCAGCCGGAAATCGGGATGGCGATCATCAGCGCATAGAGGGCGGCGTGGCCACCGTGGGCCGCCAGACGCAGCAGGCGCGACATGGCCGCGGGCAGGTCCGGCGGGCGATGGGTGAAGCGCCAGGCCGCCCGCGCGAGCACCAGCAGGAAGGCGGTGACGCCGCCCCACTTGTGCCAGGAGTAGACCTTCAGCTTCCACGGCGACAGCGGCAGATCGTGCATGTACAGGCCGACCGCAAACAGCCCGAGCAGCAGGATGGCGATCAACCAGTGCAGGGCGATGGCGGTGGCGGTGTAGCGGGTCTCGTTGGTGTTCATTTGTCTTCCTTGGTCGGGTGCTGTTTCGCTGCCTGCTTCAGCCGAGGCGGCCGTCGCGAAAGTCGCTCAGCGCCTCGTAGATCTGCTGCTTGGTGTTCATCACGAACGGGCCGTACTGGACGATCGGCTCGTGCAGCGGCCGCCCGGCGATCAGCAGCACCCGGGCCGGCTGCCGCGCTTCGATCAGGATTTGGTCGGCGCGAGCGTCGTTGGCCAGGATCGCCATGCGCTGCTGCGGCACCGCGGTGCCGGCGATGCTGACCTCGCCGCGATAGACGTAGACGAAGGCATTGTGCTCGGCCGGCAGGGCCTGGGTGAAACTCGTGTCGGCGGGCAGATGGATGTCCAGGTAGAGCGGCTCGGTCGTCGCGCGGCTGACCGCCCCGGCGACGCCAGCGCTCGCACCGGCGATCACCGTCACCTCGACTCCCGCATCGGTGACGTAACGGGGCAACTCGGCGGCGGCGAAATCGCGATACCAGGGCGCGCCCATCTTCTCCTGGGCGGGCAGATTGAGCCAGAGTTGGAAGCCCTCCATCGTTCCTTCCTCCTGCTGCGGAATCTCGGAATGCACGACCCCGCGTCCGGCGGTCATCCACTGCACCCCGCCGTTCTCCAGCAGGCCCTCGTGACCGGCGCTGTCGCGGTGGCGCATGCGACCGGCGATCATATAGGTGACGGTCTCGAAGCCGCGATGCGGATGGTCGGGAAAGCCGGCGATGTAGTCGCCCGGGTTTTCGCTACCGAAGGCGTCGAGCATCAGGAAGGGGTCGAGGCGCTGCTGCAATTGCTGGGTCAGCACCCGGGTCAGCTTGACACCGGCGCCGTCCGATGTGGCCGTGCCGGCAACCAGGCGTTCGACGCTGCGGCCGTGATGCAACTCGCCGTGGCGAAGGCTGGTGGCGTGGGCATCGATCTGCTGGATGTTCATCTGACTCTCCTCAATTTGCTGCTGCTAGGGTCACACTGTATTGCCTGTGTTTGCCGCTGAGAAGCCCAGAATTCGAGTAACATTGTTCTGCAAATGGAACAATATGAGCCGAACGATCTGCTGATCTTCGCCCGGGTCGCCGAAGCCGGTAGCTTCAGTCGTGCCGCCGAGCGTCTCGGATTGCCCAAGTCCACGGTCTCGCGGCGCATCTCGGTGCTCGAGGATAGACTCGGCGAACGCTTGATGCTGCGCACGACGCGGCGATTGGCGCTGACCGAATTCGGCAATCAACTGCTGGAGCACGCGCGCCAGGTCGCGGCCGAGGTCGATGCGGTGAAGGCCTTGAGCGAATATCGGCGGGCGCAGCCCAGCGGCAGGCTGAGGGTGTCGATGCCCAGCGATTTCGCCACACTCTTGCTCACCGACATGCTGGCGGCGTTCGTCGCGCTGCACCCGGCCGTGTCGCTGGAGCTCGATCTGTCGCCGCGCCGCGTCGATCTGATCGGCGAGAATTTCGACCTGGTGGTGCGCATGGGCGATCTGCCCGACGACGCCATGCTCGCGGCGCGGCGCATCGCCGTCTTCCCCAGCGGTCTGTACGCTGCGCCGGGCTATCTGGCCGAACACGGCAACCCGGTCGCCCCCGACGACCTGCACCAGCACGACGCCCTGCTCCTGCTCGGGCGCAACAGCGAAGCGGTGGGTTGGACCCTGCTCTGCGGCGAGCAGCGCTGGGAGGGACTGCCACCGGCGCGCGCCAGCGCCAATTCGCCGGAACTGTTGATCAGCCTGGCCCGCGCCGGCGCAGGAATCGCTGCGGTTCCCGACTACTTCGCCGCTCCCAATGTGCGGCGCGGTGAGCTCGTGCGGGTGCTGCCCGATTGGCGCACACCGTCGCACACCGCGTGGCTGGTGTTTCCCGGGCGTCGCCTGATGCCGGCGAAAACACGGGCCTTCATCAATATGGTGGAGACGGCCTTCACCAACGTCGACGGCTGAGCGCCGCTGGCAGCGGCTGGGCGCGGCGAGAGCGGATGAAATTAATTCGGTAGAATGCCCGGCACTTTTCCCCTTGAGCGATCGCCGCCGTTGTTCGCGATCGCGTGACGCGATGCAGGAGACGACCACCGATGAGCGCCTACAGCACCCCTCTGCGCGATATGCGCTTCATCCTCGAACGCCTGGTCGATCTCGAGTCCCTCGCCCGTCTGCCCGGCTGCGAGGACGCCAGCCTCGACGTCGTGATGTCGGTGGTCGAAGCGGCGGGGAAGTTCGCTTGCGGCGTGCTGGAGCCGCTGAATCGCGTCGGCGATGCGCAGGGCTGTCGCCTCGAGGGAGATAAGCTTGTCACCGCCGACGGCTGGCGCGAGGCCTATCGCCAGTTCGTCGACGCGGGCTGGGTGGGCCTCGCCCTGCCGACGGCACACGGCGGCCAGGCGATGCCCAAGATCGTGTCCACACCCGTCTATGAGATCTGGTCGTCGGCCAACATGGCTTTCGCCATGCTGCCGACGCTCA
>JAHFRE010000087.1 GCA_023258955.1 Sterolibacterium sp. | reverse complement strand
GCGGCGCCGAGATTGAGGGCGGTGGTGGTCTTGCCGACCCCGCCCTTCTGGTTGAAAACCGCAATGCGCACCGTCATTCCCTCACTATACAGGCTGCTATTTTTCACATAAGATGCATTCTTTGGCAAGACATGATTTGCTGTCTTGTCCCTGACGGCGGCGCGAGCCGCCGTGGTTTTTTGGAAATTGTCTGCCGCGGGGCTTGCCATGCCGCACTTGATGAACACGTACGCCCGCCTGCCGCTCGCTTTCGTGCGCGGCGAAGGCTCCTGGCTGGTCGACCTGCAGGGCAAGCGCTACCTCGATGCGCTGGCGGGGATCGCAGTCAACACCCTCGGCCACGGACATCCGGCCCTGGTCAAGGCGCTGTCTGGACAAGTCGCCAGGCTTATCCACACCTCGAATCTGTATCGCATCGCCGAGCAGGAGCAGCTCGCCGATCGCCTGGCTGGCTTGTCGGGCATGGACGAGGTGTTCTTTTGCAACTCCGGCTGCGAGGCCAACGAGGCCGCGATCAAGATCGCCAGGCTCTTTGGTCACCACAAGGGCATCGATGCCCCGGCGGTGGTCGTCATGGAGAAGGCGTTCCACGGGCGCACGCTGGCGACGCTGTCGGCGACCGGCAATCGCAAGGCCCAAGCCGGCTTCGAGCCGCTGGTCGGCGGTTTTGTGCGCGTTCCCTTCGATGACCTGGCAGCGGTGGAGGCGGTGGCGCAGCACAACGCCAACGTGGTTGCGCTGCTGATCGAGCCGATACAGGGTGAAGGTGGCATCAACGTCGCACACAACGAATACCTGCAGGGCCTGCGCCGGATTTGTTCGGTGCGCGGCTGGCTGCTGATGGTCGATGAAGTGCAGTGCGGCATCGCGCGCACGGGACGCTGGTTCGCCCATCAGCACGCCGGCATCGTGCCCGACGTGATGACCTTGGCCAAGGGTCTTGGCTCGGGCGTGCCGATCGGCGCCTGCCTGGTCGCGGGACCGGCTGCCGGGGTCTTCACGCCTGGCAACCACGGCTCAACCTTCGGCGGCAATCCGCTCGCCTGCGTCGCCGCCTTGACCACCCTGGCGGTGATCGAAGCCGACGGCCTGATGCAGCGCGCCGCTGTGCTCGGCGAACGGATACGCGGGGGGCTGCGAGAGGGACTGGTCGGCGTCGCCGGTGTCGTGGACATTCGCGGCGATGGCTTGATGATCGGCGTGGAACTCGATCGCAACTGCAGCGAGCTGGTGACGCTGGCGCTCGATGCCGGCTTGCTGATCAACGTGACGGTGGACCGGGTGGTACGCCTGCTGCCGCCGTTGACCCTCAGCGACAGCGAAGCCGAGCAGGTGGTCGCCATCTTGACGCGCTTGCTGCGGCGCTTTGTGGGGGCCTGACGGTGGCTGCGCCGAGGCATTTTCTGCAGTTCAACGACTTCTCGCGCGAAGAGTTCGAGTACCTGTTCGCGCGCGCCAGGCGCATCAAGGCCCAATTCAAGAGTTACCAGCAGTACTGGCCACTGGTCGACCGCACCCTGGTGATGATCTTCGAGAAGGCGAGTACGCGCACCCGCCTGTCTTTCGAAGCCGGCATGCAGCAACTGGGCGGCAGCGCCATCTATCTCAACACGCGCGATTCGCAGCTCGGGCGCGGCGAACCGGTCGAGGACGCGGCGCAGGTGATCTCGCGCATGAGCGACATCGTCATGATCCGCACCTTCGAGCAGGACATCATCGAGCGTTTTGCGGCCAACTCGCGAGTACCGGTGATCAACGGGCTGACCAACGAATACCACCCCTGCCAGATCCTCGCCGACATCTTTACCTACGTCGAAATGCGCGGCTCGATCGAGGGCAGAACGGTCGCCTGGATCGGCGATTCCAACAACGTCTGCAATACCTGGTTGCAGGCAGCCGAGGTGTTCGACTTCAACGTCAATGTGTCGACCCCACCCGGCTACGAGGTCGAGGCGGAGCGGGCCGGGCTCTACGGCACCAATCACTATCGCGAGTTCGCCGATCCGATGGCGGCGGCGCGGGACGCCGACCTGGTCACCACAGACGTGTGGACCAGCATGGGTTTCGAGGCGGAAAACGAGGAGCGCCTGCGCGATTTCGAGGACTGGCAGGTCGATGCCGAGATGATGCGCGTGGCCAAGCCCGACGCCTTGTTCATGCATTGCCTGCCGGCGCACCGCGGCGAGGAGGTCGCCGCCGAGGTCATCGACGGCCCGCAGAGCGCCGTCTGGGACGAGGCGGAGAACCGCCTCCACGCGCAAAAAGCGCTGCTCGAGTACCTGGTGCTCGGGCGGGTCACAACGTGAAGCTGTCGGAGAGAGCATGGCGATGAACGAAGCAAGGAAGGTGGTGCTGGCGTATTCGGGCGGACTCGATACTTCGGTGATCCTCAAATGGTTGCAGGACACCTACCGCTGCGAGGTGGTGACCTTCACCGCGGATCTCGGCCAGGGCGAGGAACTGGAGCCGGCGCGCAAGAAGGCGCTGCAACTGGGCATCAAGGCCGAGCACATCTTCATCGAGGACTTGCGCGAGGAATTCGTCCGCGATTTCGTCTTTCCGATGTTCCGCGCCAACGCCATCTACGAGGGCGAATACCTGCTCGGTACCTCGATCGCGCGTCCGCTGATCGCCAAGCGACAGGTCGAGATCGCCCACCAGACCGGTGCCGATGCGGTGTCCCACGGCGCCACCGGCAAGGGCAACGACCAGGTACGCTTCGAGCTGGGTTACTACGCTTTGGCACCGGGCATCAAGGTGATCGCGCCGTGGCGCGAGTGGGACCTGCTCTCGCGCGAGAAACTGATGGCCTATGCAGAACGGCACGGCATCCCGATCGACATGAAGCACAAACAGGGCGGTTCGCCCTACTCGATGGACGCCAATCTGCTGCACATCAGCTTCGAGGGTCGGCACCTGGAGGATCCCGCGGCCGAGGCCGAGGATTCAATGTGGCGGTGGACGGTGTCACCCGAGGCGGCGCCGGACGCCGCCGAGTACCTGGAACTGGACTATCGGGCCGGCGACATCGTCGCGCTCAACGGTGCGGCAATGTCGCCAGCGCAGGTGCTGACCCGGCTCAACGAATTGGGGGGCAAACATGGCATCGGCCGCCTCGATCTGGTCGAGAACCGCTACGTCGGCATGAAGTCGCGCGGCTGCTACGAAACCCCAGGCGGCACCATCATGCTGCGCGCGCATCGGGCGATCGAGTCGCTGTGCCTCGACCGCGAAGTCGCCCACCTCAAGGACGACCTGATGCCGCGCTACGCCAGCCTGATCTACAACGGCTACTGGTGGTCGCCGGAGCGCCGCGCTCTGCAGGTGCTGATCGACCACACCCAAGGCTCGGTCAATGGGCGGGTCAGGCTCAAGCTCTACAAGGGCAACGTCATCGTCGTCGGGCGCCAGTCAGCCGATTCGCTGTTCGACCCGACCATCGCCACCTTTGAGGACGACGCAGGTGCCTACGACCAGAAGGACGCGGCGGGGTTCATCAAGCTGAACGCGCTGCGTCTGCGCATCGCCGCCAACCTGGCGCGACGCAAGAACTGAAACAAAGGAGCCGGCCATGCCATCTTTCGATATCGTCTCGGAAGTCGATCAGGTGGAACTGCGCAACGCGGTCGAACAGAGCAACAAGGAGATCGGCAACCGCTTCGACTTCAAGGGCTCCGACGCCCGCGTCGAGGCGGGCGACAAGCTGTTGACCCTGTTTGCCGACGACGAATTCAAGCTCGGCCAGGTCTACGACATCCTGACGCTGCGCTTGGGCAAACGCGCCATCGACGTGCGCTGCCTGGAGAAGCTGAAGATCGACAAGGTCAGCGGCAACACGGTCAAGCAGGAGATCAAGGTGAAGATCGGCGTCGAGGGCGAATTGGCAAAGAAGATCGTCAAGGCCTTGAAGGATAGCAAGCTCAAGGTCCAGGCCAGCATCCAGGGCGATGCGGTGCGCGTTGCCGGCGCCAAGCGCGACGTGTTGCAGGAGGCCATCGCGCTGGTCAAGAAGTCGATCGCCGACCAACCGCTGCAGTTTCAGAACTTCCGCGAGTAGCAAGCACGTGTCAGGTGCCAGCACGTGTCAGGTGCTAGCGCCTCAGCCCGCTGATCCAGCGACTGTAGAGGTGGTCGGCGACGGCGTTGAGCGCCGGCAGGTGCTGCGCCATCTGCTGCCGCATGGCCGAGGGCTGCTGCACCGCCGGCCCTGGATGGGCGCTGATCTCTGCGGCGCCGCCGACGCACCATTGTTCGATCATCGTCGTTGTCATTTCAACGTGGCACTGCAAGGCGAGATGCGGCCCGAGAGCGAACGCCTGCTGGGGGCAATAGGGGCTGGCGAGGATGCAAGCCGCACCCGGCGGCAGAGCGAAGGTTTCGCCGTGCCAGTGGAACGCCATGAACTCGCGCGTCTCCCCGAACCAATCGCGGGCCGATGCGTCCTGGCCCACCCGCACCTCACCCCAGCCGATTTCCTTCACCGGGTTGCGCGTCACCGCCGCGCCCAGCGCCTTGGCCATCAACTGCGCACCGAGGCAATGGCCGAGCACCGGCACGCCCTGCGCGACGGCAGATCGTATCAGCGCGCAGGCCTCGTCGATCCAGGGAAGCGGGTCATTGACGCTCATCGGCCCACCCATGAAGACGAGGCCGCTGAAGCTCTCGAGCGTTGCCGGCAGCGCTTCGCCGGCATCGACCCTGAACAGGGTCCACGGCAAGTCGCGGCGTTCGAGGAATGTGGCAAAATAGCCCGGACCCTCCCCCGGGCTGTGACGGAAGACCGCAACAGCTTTCATGGCTACTCTCGCGAACAGTACACATCGTCATTGTATCGCCCCCGAATGCAGAGACGGTGATGCCTGCTCCCTGAAAGAGCGCCGCTGATGGAGGAAGATCGCAGCGCGGCCTTCATACCCAGCGCGCCCTGGTTGCGTCAGTGCTTCGCCGGCGGCAGCACAGCCGCGGCGGCGCTGGTCGAGCCGGGGGCTGGCAACGAGGGACTGACGCCAGCGGCGGTGTTGATGCCGGTGGTGTTGCGCGACAGCGGCTTGACGGTGCTGCTGACGCAGCGCACCGCACATCTGCGCGATCACGCGGGACAGATCAGTTTTCCCGGCGGGCGCTGCGAAGACAGCGACGCATCGGCGGTGCACACGGCGCTGCGCGAGGCGCAGGAGGAGGTCGGGCTCGATCCGGGCCAAGTCGAGGTGCTCGGCGTCTTGCCGGAATACCGCACCGGCACAGGCTTCTCGATCATTCCCGTGGTGGCTCTGGTGCGGCCGCCGCTGAACTTGAAGCTCGACGACTTCGAGGTGGCCGAAGCCTTCGAGACGCCGCTGTCCTTCCTCCTCGATCCGGCCAACCGGCAGCGCCACAGCATCATGTACCAAGGCGCCATGCGCGAGTACTACGCCATGCCTTGGCAGGGCTACTTCATCTGGGGTGCGACGGCCGGCATGCTGGTGAGCCTGCGGCGCTTCCTGATTGGTGCGGATTGATGCTGGCGGCTGTGGTATCTTCCCCCATATCGCGCCGCTAACCGCTTCTGCCCCCCGCATGGCCCTGTTCTCCATCATCGCTGCGCTTATCCTCGAGCAGATCAAGCCGTTTGCCCAACAGCGCTTCCTGCTGCAGCCCCTGCAACGCTACGCGCATTTTCTCGAGGATCGCTTCAACGACGGACAGGCCGGTCACGGCACCATCGCCTGGGTCGTCGCCGTGGTGCTGCCCTGCGCGGTATTGCTGCTACTGCAATGGCTGCTTTGGTTGTCCGAGCCGGAGTGGGCTCTGCTGCTCAACATCGGCGTTTTGTACATGATCACCGGCTTTCGCCAGTTCAGCCATTTCTTCAACGATATCCATTTGGCGCTGCGTATGGGCGAGATCGAACGCGCGCGCAAGCTTCTTGGCCAATGGCGCGGGCACGACGCGGTGGCTGACCAGCTGGGCTCGAGCGATATCGCACGTCTGGCGATCGAGGAAGCCTTGGTGGCGTCGCACCGCAACGTCTTTGCCCCGCTGCTCTGGTTTATCGTGGCGGGTCCGGCGGGAGCGCTGTTCTATCGCCTCGCCTTGGTCTTTCGCGACCGTTGGGCGCGGCCAGAGTTTGGAGACTTCGGCCTTCGCGCCGGGCGCGCCTTCTACCTGATCGACTGGCTGCCGCTGCGCGCTGCCGCCGCGGCCTTCGCCGTGGTCGGCGATTTCGAGGACGCGGTGTACTGTTGGCGGACCCAGGCCGATCGCTGGCCCGATGCGGGCTCCGGTATAATTCTGGCGAGTGGCGCTGGCGCGCTCGGCGTGCGACTGGGTGGACCGCTCGGCGACGCCGGCGGTCTCAGCGAACGGCCTGAACTGGGTCTGGGTGACGACGCCGACGCCGATTTCATGCGCAGCGCGATCGGCTTGGTCTGGCGCACCTTGGTGCTGTGCCTGCTGCTTCTCGCGCTGTTCTGGGTGGCTGGCTGGATCGGAAGGTAATCTAATCGGGAGAAGCAAATGGCAGAGAAACGTGAAGTAGTGGTGGTCAGCGGCGGGCGTTCGGCGATCGGCAGCTTCGGTGGAACGCTCAAGGATTTCTCATCGTCGGCGCTGGGCGCGCCGGTGGTCAAGGCGGTGATCGCGCGCGCCAAACTGGATCCCGCCCGCATCGGTCATCTGGTCTGCGGCAACGTCATCCACGGCGAGCCGCGCGACATGTACGTCTCGCGCGCCATCGCGCTCGACGCGGGCATGGTCAAGGAATCGTGCGCGCTGACCTTGAATCGCCTCTGCGGTTCCGGTCTGCAGGCCATCGTCAGCGCCGCCAACGCCATCCAGCTCGGCGATACCGACGTAGCGGTCGGCTGCGGTGTCGAGACCATGAGCCGCGCTGGCTACCTGTTGCCGGCGGGCCGCTGGGGCGCCCGCATGGGTGACACCAAGCTAGTGGACATGATGGTCGGCGCCCTCACCGATCCGTTCTCGCCGAACCACATGGGTATCACCGCGGAGAACATCGCCGAGCAGTTCAGCATTTCCCGCGCCGACCAGGATGCGTTGGCCCTGGAGAGCCAGAAACGCGCCGTCGCGGCGATCGCCGCCGGTCATTTCAAGTCCCAGATCGTGCCCATCGAAATCCAGTCGCGCAAGGGCACGGTGTTGTTCGACACCGACGAGTACCCGAAGGCCGATGCATCGGCGGAGAGCCTCGCCAAACTCAAGCCTGCGTTCAAGAAGGACGGGACGGTCACCGCCGGCAACGCCTCGGGGATCAACGACGGTTGTGGTGCGGTGCTGCTGATGGAAGCCGGCGCTGCGGCCAAGGATGGCCTGCAGCCTTTGGCGCGTCTTGTTTCCTACGCCGTGGCCGGGGTCGATCCCTCGATCATGGGCACCGGTCCGATTCCGGCGGTGAAGCTGGCGTTGCAGCGCGCCGGACTCGGCATCAAGGACATCGACGTGATCGAGTCGAACGAAGCCTTCGCGGCCCAGGCACTCTCGGTCAGCAGGGGCCTGGCGTTCGATCCGGCCAAGGTGAACCCCAACGGCGGCGCCGTGGCGCTAGGCCATCCGCTCGGCGCAACGGGTGCCATCCTGACCGTCAAGTGTCTCTACGAGCTGGCGCGCGTCGGCAAGCGTTACGGCTTGGTGACGATGTGCATCGGCGGCGGCCAGGGCATCGCCGCGATCTTCGAGCGTCTGTAAAGAAGGCCTACCCAGGGCCGGGCCCGCGCCCGGCCGTGAGTCGCTGCAGGTGCTGCAAGCGCTGCGGATCGGCTCTGCCCGTGGCGACGGCGTCCTTGACGGCACAGTTCGGTTCGGAAACGTGCTGGCAGTCGCGGAAGCGGCACTTGCCAAGGTAGGGTCTCATCTCGATGAATCCCTGCTCGATCGCACCGGTGCTCAAGTGGGCCAGACCGAATTCCTGCAGGCCGGGACAGTCGATCAGCGCCGAGTCGGCATCGAGGCGGTACAAACGGGCGTGGGTGGTGCTGTGTTTGCCCGAATCGAGCACGGTCGAGATCTCGCGGGTCGCGGCCTGGGCGCTGGGGACCAGGGCATTGACCAGGGTGGACTTGCCCATCCCCGATTGGCCGACAATGACCGAGATATTGCCGGCGAGATGGGGCAGCAGAGGCGCGGCGTTGCCGCGTGCCGAGATTTCGACCAGAGGATAGGCCAGCGCCGCCAGGGGGGCCAGATGCGCGCGCGCTGCCGGCAAGCGTTGCTCGAGGTCGATCTTGTTGAGGACGATGACGCTCTGCAAGCCCTGGCTCTCGGCGGCTACCAGGATTCGCGACAGCAGTTCGAGGGAAAAAGAAGGCTCGGTGGCGACGACCAGAATCATCTGCGTGACGTTGGCGGCGATCAATTTCTCGCGGTAGGCGTCAGAGCGATAGAGCAAAGAGCGGCGCGGCAGGTTGGCCAGGATCTGCACCTGGTTGGCGCTAATCCGCTTCGTCTCCACCCGATCGCCGCAGGCGTAGATGCTCTTCTTGCCGCGCGGATAGCCGCTGACGCGCTCGCCGTCAGGCAGTTCGAGTTCGTAGTGGCGACCATGGGCGGCGACCACCAGGCCGTGCACGGTCTCGCTCAATGGGGGCGCCCGGCTTCGGCCGCGGCCATCATCTCAGCATCGCTGCAGCTGCGCGATGCGCAACGCCGCAGGCGGATGCGAGTCGTAGAACAGGGAATGCAGCGGGTCTGGGGTCAGCGTCGCGGCGTTGTCGCGGTAGAGCTTGACCAGCGCGCTGACCAGGTCGCTGGCGTTGGTCTGCTGCGCGGCGTAGCTGTCCGCCTGGTACTCGTGGCTGCGGGAGATGAAGGAGAGCAGCGGCGAGACGACAAAGCTGAACACCGGCAGGATCAGGGAAAAGAGGATCAGCGAGATGGCCGTGCCGCGGGCGGCAACGCCCAAACCGTCGTAGAACCACGGCTGTTCCATCAGCGTTCCGAGCAGGTAGAGCGCCGCGAGGCTGATGGCGCCGAGCAGACCGATGCGCTGCCAGACGTGACTGTGGTGGTAGTGGCCGAGCTCGTGGGCGAGCACCGCCTCGATTTCGGCGCCGCCCAAACGGGCGAGCAGGGTATCGAAGAAGACGATGCGTTTGGCGGCGCCAAAGCCCGTGAAATAGGCGTTGCCGTGCGCCGAGCGCTTGGAGCCGTCCATGACCAGCAGGCTCTTGGCGCGAAAGCCGCAGCGCGCCAGGAGCGCCTCGATGCGCGAGCGCAGTTCGGCGTTGTCCAGCGGCGTGAACTTGTTGAACAGGGGGGCGATCAGGGTCGGATAGATCAGCAGCGCCAGCAGGTTGGTGGCGAGCCAGAACAGCCAGACGTAGAGCCACCAGTTGCGGCCCATGGCTGCCATCAGCCAGAGCACGGCGAGCAGCAGCGGAGCGCCGATGGCGACACCCAGCGCGACCTGTTTGGCGAGGTCGATCAGGAACAAGCGCGCGCTCATCTTGTTGAAGCCGAAGCGCACCTCGAGCACAAAGGTTCGATAGAGGCTGAACGGCAGGTCGACGACCATACTCGCCAGCCCCAGGGCGCCGAAAAGCGCCAGGCCATGGACGTAGCCGTCGTTGGCGAACCACTGCGCCAAGCCGCTGTAACAACGCTGCAGCAGCCCGCCATAGGTGAGCGCCAGAAGCAACGTCACGCTGGCGGCGAACTCGAACAAGCCCAGTCGCGTCTTGGCCTGGCTATAGTCAGCTGCCTTCTGGTGCTCGGTCAGGGTGATCAACGTGGCAAAGGCTTCGGGCACCTGCCCGCGGTGGGCGGCGACATGGCGCAGCTGGCGGGTCGCGAGCCAGGCGTGCAGCAGAACGTTGAGCGTCAGCGTGAACAGAAAAACCAGGGTGAAGCGATCGGCGCCAGCCATCGTCATAAGGAGTTGATTGCGGGGAACTATGACAGAATACGCTCTTTTCGCCGCGAGAAGACATGGCCCAGGATCAGAACGCATTGGTCTGGCTCGACCTCGAGATGACCGGGCTCGATCCCGATCGCGATCGCATCATCGAGATCGCATTCGTTGTCACCGACGCGCAACTCGAATTGGTCGCTGTGGCGCCCGTTTGGGTCGTGCATCAGGAAGACGCTGTCCTCGACGCCATGGACGATTGGAACAAGAGCACCCACGGGCGCTCGGGCCTGATCGCCAAGGTCAAGGCCTCATCGTTAGGCGAGGCCGAGGCCGAAGCGCAGTGCCTGGAGTTTCTCAGGCAGCACGTGCCGGAGAGGATCTCGCCGATGTGCGGCAATTCGATTTGCCAGGACCGGCGTTTCCTGGCCCGCTACATGCCCAAGCTGGAGGCCTATTTTCACTACCGCAATCTCGACGTCAGCACCCTCAAGGAGCTGTGCAAGCGCTGGAAGCCCGAGTTGGCGCGAAAGGTGGTGAAGAACGGCAAGCACGAGGCGCTGGCCGATATCCACGAGTCGATCGAAGAGCTGAAGTTCTACCGCGAGAACTTTCTCAAGCTCTAATCGCGCCGGTACAAGCGCAGCCTCTCGCTATGGTCGCCGGGCCGATTGCCCTCCCAGATCTTATGCCATCCTGATGGCGCCGGACTGGACTTTTCGCTGCCCTGTTCGAGCAGGATGTCGCAGGCAGAAGCGCCGCGCGAATCGGCGCGCACCGTCTTGATGCCGGCAAAATAGTCGAGGGAAAAACGTTGTGCCGGACCGAGTCGCCGTTCGCGGATGCATTGGTGCCCAGCCGGTAGCGCTTTTTTCAGTGCCACGGCGACGCCGCGGTAGCTCTTGCCGTAGTCGACCCAAGGCAGCCACAGGGCGATCACCAGGGTCCACGTCAGGGTGACACCACACGCCCAATGGGTGATGCCGCGCCAGGGCGATCGTGGGCTGGACGCGATCAGCCAGAACCAGGCGAGGCTGAGCAGGGTCGCGACGATCCAAGGTGCGACGCCTACATCCGACTCGAATCCAGGCTGGAAACGCGAAAAGTTGCCGGCAATCTTCGCAGGTAGCTCAAGAATGATGGCGCTGCCGCCCAACCATACGAGTGCCGCGACCAGAGTGAAGGTCATCATGGCAAACCAGTCCAAGGCGTTGTTGGCGCCGCGGCGCAGCTGAGCGACGCCGGCCGCCGCGAGCAAGATCAGGGGCACAAGCAGCGGCAGCGCTGACAGTGGCCGCGGTTCGTGGAAGAGCAATAGGATCAGCAGGGAGTTGACCGCGCCCAGCAGCGGCAGATAGATGGCAGGGTGCTGCAAACGTCGGCGGTTGAGCCAGATGGCCCAGAGGGCCAAGGGCAGCGCCGGCCAGGCGAACCAGCCGAGCAACTCGGCGTGGGCGGGTAGCAGCGCGAGGGCGTGCGCTTGCGGGCGCAGGCCGAATGCCGACCACCAAGCGGAAAAGCTGTCGGGCGCGATCCAGGCGAGGGCCGCAGGCCAGGCGGCGATGATCGGCGCGGCCACCGCCGCGGCGATCAGCAATCCCCGACCTGCGCCGGGCGTTCGCCAATACCTGTTCGTCGCCAGCAGGGCCAAGGGCAGCAGATTGAGCAAGGCTGCCAGTCCAGCTGCCAAGAAGCCCAACCCGAGCGCGAGGCCGGCCTCGACACCCGACGCGACCGGCCGCAGCGGCAGCCGGGCGAGCGCTGCGTAGAAGCACGCGCTGGCTGCCAGCAGAGCGATCTGCGGTTGCGTGTCGTGGATCGGCAGCAGCAGGCCGAGGCTGCCGACGGCGATCAATACGGCTGTGCCGCCGCCTTCCTTGCCGTGCAGCCGACTGCCCGCCAGGGCGAGCGCAGCGAGAAACATCGCGCCGAACAGGCCGCTGGCCAGCCGTGCCGCGTCGTGAGCCGGCAGCAGCCACCCGAGCGCCTTGACGCCAAGTCCCGCCACCCAGTAGTAGAGCGGCGGCGTCTCGACCAGGGCTTCGCCTGAAAGATGCGGCGCCAGCCAGTTGGCGTCGCCGAGCATGGCGTAGCTGATGCCGAAATGCACGGCGTCATCAGTCTTCCACGGATCGTGGCCAACGAGTCCTGCCAGCAGGTAGAGCAGGCACAGAGCGACGAGCGCCGGCGCGCGCAGCGGCAACGGTGGACGAAGGCTCAACTGCGGCGAACGCTCCGGTCCGGGCATGGTCGCTCAACAACGAAAAAAGGCAGCCGAAGCTGCCTTTTGCGATGCCGCCAGGCGTCTAGGCCGAGCGCTGAACGTTGCCATATTTCTGGCGGAAGCGCTCGACACGACCGGCGGTGTCCACGATCTTCTGCTTGCCCGTGTAGAACGGATGGCAGGAAGCGCAGACTTCAATGTGCAGCGGCCGACCCGAGGTCGAGCGTGTCTTGAATGTGTTGCCACAACTGCAGGTGACGTCGATTTCGACGTAGTTGGGGTGTATGCCTTCTTTCATGATGGTTCCTCGTTGCTGCGCCGCCTTTGTCGAGCAGCGGAAAAGCGCCGCATTATCCTCTAATCCCCGCGCAAATGCAATCAGCCGCGGCGCATGGCGTCGAAGAACTCGGCGTTGTTCTTGGTCGCCTTGATCTTGTCGAGCAGAAACTCCATCGCTTCCATGTCATCCATGTTGTAGAGCAGCTTGCGCAACACCCACATCTTCTGCAACACGTCGGGCTTGAGCAGCAGTTCCTCGCGTCGGGTACCGGAGCGGTTGACGTTGATCGCCGGGTAGACGCGCTTTTCCGCCATGCGCCGATCGAGGTGGATTTCCATGTTGCCGGTGCCTTTAAATTCCTCGTAGATGACGTCGTCCATGCGGCTGCCGGTATCGATCAGTGCAGTGGCGATGATCGTCAGCGAACCGCCCTCTTCCACATTGCGCGCCGCGCCGAAGAAGCGCTTCGGTTTCTGCAGGGCGTTTGCGTCGACGCCACCGGTGAGCACCTTGCCCGAGGCCGGCACGACCGTGTTGTAGGCGCGCGCCAGGCGAGTGATGGAGTCGAGCAGAATGACCACGTCCTTCTTGTGCTCGACCAGGCGCTTGGCCTTTTCGATGACCATCTCGGCGACCTGGACGTGGCGCGTCGCCGGTTCGTCGAAGGTCGAGGCAACCACCTCGCCCTTGACCGAGCGCTGCATCTCCGTGACTTCTTCCGGCCGTTCGTCGATCAGCAGCACGATCAGCACCACGTCGGGATGATTGACCGAGATGGCGTGGGCGATATGCTGCATCATCACCGTCTTGCCGCTCTTCGGGCTGGACACGAGCAGACCGCGCTGGCCCTTGCCGATCGGCGCGATGATGTCGATGACGCGGCTGGTATTGTTCTCCTCGCCGCGCATGTCGCGCTCCAGCAGCATGTGCTTGTCCGGATGCAGCGGCGTCAGATTCTCGAACAGGATCTTGTGCTTCGATGCCTCGGGCGCTTCGCCGTTGACCTTGTCGACCTTGACCAGGGCGAAGTAACGTTCGCCATCCTTGGGCGTTCTGATTTCGCCTTCGATGGTGTCGCCGGTGTGCAGATTGAAGCGGCGAATTTGGCTCGGGCTGATGTAGATGTCGTCGGTGCCCGCCAGATAGGAGGTGTCGGGAGAACGCAGAAAGCCGAAACCATCGGGCAGCACTTCTAGGGCGCCGTCGCCGAAAATGCTTTCGCCTTTCTTGGCGCGGTTCTTGAGGAGGGCGAAGATCAATTCCTGCTTGCGCAGACGGTTGGCGCCGTCGATCTCATTGGCGATGGCCATGTCGAGCAATTGGCCGACGTGCAGGACTTTTAGTTCCGATAGATGCATGTGAGGAACCTGCTGGAGGTGAGGCGGAGAAAAGGAAGGGATGAACCCGGTGAAAGTATCTGCGGTATTGGATATGCTAGGGAAAGCCGGTGAACCTGGAGACCGGGTCCGGCCTGTGCGGTGCGCTAATCGCTGCCCAACGCCTTATCGTGATGTCTCTATGGCGCGCGCTACCAAGTCAGGCCGGACTGTAACGGGATCAGAGATTGCTGTCAATAAAAGCCGTAAGCTGGGATTTGGAGAGCGCTCCGACCTTGGTCGCCTCGACGTTGCCCGCCTTGAACAGCATCAGGGTCGGGATGCCGCGGATGCCAAACTCGCCCGGCGTCTTTTGATTGTCGTCGATGTTCAGCTTGGCGACCTTCAGTTTGCCCGCGTAGTCCTTGGCGATGTCGTCGAGGATGGGGGCTACCATCTTGCATGGACCGCACCACTCGGCCCAGTAGTCGACGAGCACAGGCAGGCTGGACTCAAGGACTTCATTCTTGAAGGTGGCGTCGGTCACGTGATGAATATGCTCGCTCATGGCTTCCTCTTACGGTTGGGTTGCACCCTACTTGGGGATGTGGGAAATCGGGATAATTGGTTTGCTGAGTGAGGCGACAGGCCGTTGGCAGGAGACTGCGAACCGTTTCGAGCTGTCCTGCAGAGGGTTACATCGGTGGCGCGCCGGCGCACCGCCAATGACAATCGCGTTTGCACATAATTCTACAATATTCTGTCCCATTGTGTTGACGCGGCCTCGGGACGATCGGTGATGTTTTCACGCCAGGGTTGTTTACATGCCTGCCGAGGTTTGCTATAGTCTCACCTCTTCGCTGCCTGAGTTTGTTTGGACAGGCGGCAGTTCTTTAAAAATCAGACAACCGATAGGTGTGGGTACTTGGTCGGGGAGTCGTTGGTAACGGGTTTTTCTGTTGACAATCGAAGACAGGGAAATGGGCGGAAGCTGGAAGGCGGAAGTTC
>JAHFRE010000006.1 GCA_023258955.1 Sterolibacterium sp. | reverse complement strand
ATGCTGGCGGTGCCGATACTCTCCAGCCTCACCGACAGGGTGGACGCGCGCCGCGTCTATTTCGCCTCCTGCCTGCTGGCCGCTGCCTCCTGTCTGGGCTTCGCGCTGTTCGCCGAGGGCATGGCGAGCGCTGCCCTGTTCCAGATGGGGACGGGCGCCGGCCTCGCCGGCACCTATATGCCGGGACTCAAGGCCCTTAACGATCGCCTCGCCGCGAGCGGGAGGCCGCGCTACATCGCCATCTACACGGCGACCTTCAGCGTCGGCGCCAGCCTTTCCTACGCTCTAGCCGGCTGGGTGGGCAGCCACCTCGGCTGGCAACTCGCCTTCGCCCTCGCCGCGGCGGGCCCGCTGGCGGCCGGCGGCCTGTTGCTGACGCTGCTGACCCCGGTTTTGCCCCAGGGCGCCGGCCGTCGCCCGCCCCTGGCGGGCATGTTCGGCGTCCTCAAAGACCGCGCCACCCTGGGCTACGTCGCCGGCTACGCTGTCCATTGCTGGGAACTGTTCGGCCTGCGTTCGTGGATCGTCGCCCTGATGACCTTCTCCGGGCTGGCCGCCGCCTCTCTGCCGATGGCCCCGGCCAGCGCCGCGGCGGTGATCAACCTGGTCGGCATCCCGGCGAGCATCATCGGCAACGAGATCGCCGGGCGCGTCGGACGCCGCCGCTTCATTCTCCTGTCCATGGTGGCGTCAGGCCTGCTGGCCTGGGCCACCGGCGCCGTGGCGACCTGGCCCTGGGCGCTGTTCGTGGCACTCCTTGTCTACAACGTCGCGATCATGGCCGACTCGGCCGCCCTCACCGCCGGCCTGATCGCTGCCGCCGCGCCGACGCGCCTCGGCGCGGCCCTGGCCGTCTATTCTCTGATCGGCTTCGGCGCCGGCTTTCTCGGGCCCATCGTCTTCGGTGCGGTGCTCGATCTGGCCGGTGGCCGCGCCCAGCCCCTGGCCTGGCTGTTCGCCTGCGGCAGCCTGGGCATCGGCTGCCTGCTGGCGCCGCTGTGCGCGCGTCGCGAAAGACGCTAAGCGCTCACAAAGCGTGACAGCGATCCCCCTGAAGAAAGCCGGCTAGGGGGACAGACAGGCCGCGCCCCAGGGCGATGACCTTGAATTGCTCACCCATCTCCTCGGGCGAGATCAGTTTGCCGACGGCGCGTGACGCCGCCAGATAGAGCCGGTCGCCCTGATCGAGCAGCTTGGCGAGCTGCGCGGTGATGCCGCAGTTGAGGAGAAACTGGGCCTGGGAGGTGTAGCCGATGACCTCGAGGCCGGCGTCGTGGGCGGCGTTGGCGACGGCGGTGAAGTCGACGTGCGCCGTGATGTCGTTTAGTCCCGGCAGCCACAGCGGATTTTCGTGGTGACGGTGGCGGTAGTGGCACAGCAGCGTGCCCCGATTGCGCTGCGGGTGGTAGTACTCGCGCTGCGGATAGCCGTAGTCGATCAGCAGCAGGGCGCCGCGTTCCATGATCCGGCCCCACTCGGCGACCCAGGCGGCTGTCGCCAGACCGATCTCCGACAGGTAGGGGCCATGCACGCCGAGCGCTTCGGCGTGGCTCAGCAAGGTGGGCGGCGCCGGCCTGTCCTCCCAGGCGAACCCCGCATCGGCCGCGTTGATCACGCCGCGCTCGAGGATCGCCGAACCGGTCCACGACACCAGGGCGACCGGCATCGCGTCGAGCACCTCGTTGGCCAGCACCAGACCGGAAACACGCTGCGGCAGGGTCTCCAGCCATTCAACGCGGGCCGCCAGATGCGGCGCCCGTTCGGCCAGGGTCTGCGCCTGGCGCTGGCGCAGTTCGCCCGACAATTCGAGGATCCGATAGCGCTCGGGCAGGGCCGCCACCGCTTCGAGGGCGAGCAGCAGTTCGGCGGCGAGGATGCCGCTGCCCGCACCGATCTCGATGATCTGCGCGGCGCTGTCCGCCATCACCGCGGCCGCCTGCGTCGCCAGACTTTGCGCGAACAGCGGCGTCAATTCGGGTGCGGTGATGAAGTCGCCGGCGGCGCCGAACTTTTGCGCACCACCGCTGTAGTAGCCGAGGCCGGGTGCATAGAGCGCCAGTTCCATGAAGCGGGAGAAGGGCATCCAGCCGCCACCTGCGGCAATTTCGTCGGCGATCTTTCGGGAGAGTGAAAGACTCGCCGTCAGCGCAGCGTGGTCTGGCGTCGGAAGACGCGCGGTCATGGCGCTGATCAGGTTCCGCGCTGTTTCTTGCGATTGACGCATGAGAGGTAAACCTCCACCGTCGCCAGATCCTGCATCGAGTACCCTTGCAGCTTAGGTGTGTACTCGATGAGGTCTTCGGTGCGCAGTGCCACGCGCCAAAAGTCGAACTCAAGCGCCCTCAACTCCCGCTCGAATTGTGGCACGGTGATCCTGTTCAGTTCATTAAACCATTGCCAGTATTGTGCGGAACTCGCAAACTCGCCAGCGCGATCCATGTATTTTGGCTCGTTTCCGAGGACTAGCTCGTGCAGTTCCTCGAGCGACTTTGTCAGATGGAAGAATGGCTCCGTGCAATACTCCCCCAGATGGTGGCCAAAGTTAGAGTAATAGAGGCCGGGGGTGACAAAGAACAATCCATCCGGGCGCAACACACGCTTGATCTCACGTAGCGCCTGCAGATAGCCACCCGCAATGTGCTCGAGCGATCCCCAAGAAATGACGACATCGAAACTATCGTCGGCGTACGGCAGGAAATTGGCATCGGCGGCCTCGAAACGTAGGCACTCAGGAAGTTTAAGGTGCCCGAGGGCATGGCTGCCAAGCACGCCTGGGAGCCGATCGAAACCGCGAAATGGGTCTACACCGATCAATAGCTGCGGTTGTTGCCGCAACGCAATTCCGAGATCTGTGATCCCATCGCCGCATCCCACGTCGAGAATGCGCCCGCGCAACAAAGGCGAGTCAGCGAACATGTAGCTGATGATGACCTTGGCCGCATGGTCGAAGTGCCTGTAGAACCAGTTCTTGTGACCATGGGACCATGCCAAGGACTCAATAGCAGGCGTGTCACCAACCGACTGAATATGCCAATGGGCGATCATCTTGGTGGTACTTGCGGCGGAACCGACGATGACCACCTCGGATCTATCCGCAAGAACCGTCTCGCCACGAACGCGGCAATGGACGCTGACGACCATGCGGCAAGGTTCTGCTGGGAAAGCCGCCTCGGGCGTCGTCCAGAATACTTCGAACTGGCCTCTTGGGAGCCAGGAGATATCTGATCGCTGGTCGCGCAGGCGATAGCTGTGCGTTGGAACCGCTGCGCTGCAATAGAATAGGTCTAGCACGACATCAGGGTCGAAAACGATGTCATCGTTAACGTCGAGTGTGACAACGACAGATGCCGGGCCTGCACCGCCGAGCGCAGCTGAATGACGCAGAGATGAGATTGATACAGCTGTCATGGTGTGTTCTCGTTCTTGGCGGAAGACAGCGACCGGCGCCCAGTCGCGAATGACGAATGCCTATGGCGTCTATGTAATGGCAGGGCTGGTGCCCATTTGCTGCTGCACTATCAAAAAGCAGCAGAACAGCCTTGGCCTATCTAGCAACGATGAGGCCTATTCTAGCCTAGGGAGCAGTATTGCCGAGCCGACTTTGACGATGTCCAACCTCCCCCGTCCGGCGCGAGAAGCGACCCGTTTACACATTCGAACTGTTGCAATTGTCTAGCTAGTCGCGTGAGGCGATTCCAAACCGTCGTACAACAGCGAACAACTAATCCTTCCGCTCACTTGCTGTGCAACTCAATCCGCTAACTGGGGCACGCGGCTACTCTAGCTCGAGCACGCCGGAAGCGGCGTCGAGAATTCCTGTCGGTTGATCGCCTTGAATACGTATATTCCGTTTACCGTGTAGGCCAGCGTGCCGCTGATGCCATCCGTGAAGCGGAACTGCATGGTCCCGACCTTGTCTATGCTGGCCGAGGTGATCGGGGTGAATGGCTGGGCATTAAACGCCGATCCGGTGGTTTGGTAGAGGTCGCCGAGATAGGAGCCATCGGTCTGCCTGACCCCAGCCGACATCACCAACCACAGTCCCTTGCCCGTGGCGTCGTAGGTGAACAGCGTGGCGAAGAGCGTGTTGTCCTGGTGCGTGACGTTGACGCCCCAGCCGGACTCCGCTGGATTCCACCAAAGGTCCTGGTAGTTGGTGAGCGCCGTGCGCGCTGATGCTGTGAGTTGGCACTGTGCCGCCCTCGAGCCGAACACCAGCGGCTGTATCGTTTTGGTCACGGCCGCACCGTTGACCGAGTAATTCAGCGTCGCCGCGTTCGCGCTCGAATACGCTACCGACAGGGTGCCGACCTTGGTCATGTTGGACGAAGTAATCGGGTTGAAGGGCTGGGCGTTGAATGCCGATCCGGTTGTGAGATAGAGATCGCCAACGAAGGTATTGCTGTCCGCCTGCCTGACGCCGTGGGACATGACGAGCCAGAGCGGGCGTCCCGCCAGGTCGTAGGTGAATAGCGAGGCAAACAGTACGTTGGCTTGCTGGTTGAAGTTGATACCCCAGCCGGATTCTGCGGGATTCCACCACAGGCCGGTCACCGTAGTCATCTCTGACGGCACCCCGAGATTCATGCCCGGCACTTGACTGGGTATCGTCGTGCCGACGTCGGCGGCTACGTTGCCGTCTCCCAGTTGGCCATAGTAGTTCCCTCCCCACGCCCAGAGGCTGCCGTCGAACTTCACCGCCAGCGTGTGGGTTCTTCCCACTGCCACGGCGGAGTAGCCTGCGCCGATCAGAACGGGTGTGACACGGTCAGTGAACGTTCCATCGCCCAGTTGGCCGAACACATTCACGCCCCACGCCCATAGGCTGCCGTCGGACTTGAGCGCTATCGTGTGGTACATCCCCGACTGCAGCGTCCGGTAGCCGCTGCCGATCAGTACGGGCCCGCTGCTGATTCCGGCAGTGCCGACGCCGCTCCAGCCCCACATCCATAGGCCGCCGTCGTCCTTTAGCCCTAGCGTGTGGCCGTAGCCCGACTCCACGGCTTTGTAGCCACTGCCGATCATCACAGGTCTGCTGCTGCCTGTGGTCGTGCCGTCACCAAGTTGACCATATAGGTTCGCGCCCCATGCCCAAAGGCTGCCGCCGGTCCCCAGGGCCGCAGCGTTGTCGTAACCTGCTGCCACAGCGCTGTAGCCGTAGCCGATCAACACGGGCGTAGAGCGGCTGGTGGTGGTTCCGTCGCCCAATTGGCCAGCACCGTTCCCCCCCCAAGCCCACAGGCTACCGTCGTACTTCAGGGCCATCGTAAACATCATTCCCGAGGCAACGTCGCTGTATCCGTAACCGATCAACACCGGCGTGGAGCGGTTGATGGTGGTCCCGTCGCCCAATTGGCCTGAAGCGTTCCACCCCCAAGCCCACAGACTACCGTCGGCCTTCAATGCCATAACGTGGTGATATCTTGCCGACACGGCGGTGAACCCCTTGCCGATCATCATAGGTGTGGCATGGTCGGTGAGCGTGCCGTCGCCCATTTCCCCAACAGCGTTCCCCCCCCAACCCCAAAGGCTGCTGTCCGTCTTCAGGGCAAACGAAGTGGAGTCCCCCGCCGAGATATATCCAAGCTGCGCTGCGGCAGCAGCCGTAGGTGGAGACATGGAAACAATCAAGAGCGTTGCAACCAGAAGGGCTGCGGTCGACTTTGATTGCAAGAGATTGCATGAATTCTTCATGGTTCGGCAATCAAGCGATGTTCGGAAGGTGGAGTCTCGACAATCTACCCAACACGATTCCGAAAGACTGTTCGGTGTCGCACATAGCGCAACCGTTTGTACGGGCTGCAAAGTCGGGTGTTGTCTAAACCCCAAGGGAGATCCCCCGGCTCTGCCGGTCGATTGCTATTGTCGTTGAGTTCTAGAGGCAAGTCCGATGGGTCGAGCAGTGGATGACCATCATCGTCAAAGACAGCTTCGGCTTTGCCTTCGATATTGACGACTAGCAACGAGACAGACTTGACCCGGTCACCTGTGTGCGGGCCGGGTTCGATGTCTGCTGGTATCCAGCCCGCAACTTCGCCAGCCCGTCCAGGCTGACGATGTGTTTTCTGGGCCATGGCATCATTCTCCCGAGGCAGAAGAGATGATGGTGCGAACGAGACGGCGAAATTCGTTACCACGCCACGCCGCTCTCGCCGGCAAATGGACTACCTACAGTCAAGCCGAAGTGGAGGTCCCTTGCAGAGTGCCCAAGAACCCGGCAAGCACAATTTGCCTGTACACATCCGATCCCAAGATAACAGGCGAGGCCGTCTTACCAACGGGTGCGTAATAGAGCGTGCCCGTAGCGTCGGTACTCAACCGGCCTCCACCCAGTGTGGCAGGGGCAGGCAAAGAAATGTTGTGGTTGAGGGGCTTCCCATTGACATCTACGGTGACAAAGCTAGCGATGCCTGGTGGAACGGTGTCTATCGCGATACTGGGGGTACTGGGGGTACTGGGGGTACTGGGGGTACTGGCCTTTGCCGTAGCCGGCTGGCTGGCGGGAGTTCCCCATTCCCTGGCAATCCCAAGCATATCCAGCAGCTTTGACGGATCCGCCGGGTTTGCACCCTGTTGCTTTGCTTGCCTGTAGAGATCGACTTGCTGCGGTGAAAGCTTTGTCGGACCGATTGACGTTGTCGTAGCCTGAATGTGCCGGCCAGAGGTATCCACGTCATTCATCAGCTGGTCGCCTTGAACGGTGGCTTGATAGGCGTATTGCGAAATATAGGGCGCGAGAAACTTGGCCTGCACTGCATCCAATTGCGCCTGTTCAGCAGCAGAATATGTCTTCGATGCGCGATCCGTATCCCATTGATACCGGGTCTTTACTGACCCGTCAGGGTTGAAGACGCTCATAAGGTTGGCGTTCGTCGATACGCTCATGATCAGTCCTGCCTCCGTCATCCGGCAATTATTGCCGCAATTATCGCCGGTGGTGGCAAAGGTTTGCGACCGTGGCAGGCGAACGTTGGACTGCTGCCTGTTGCCGTCGATAGTTGCATGCGATAAGCACGGTGCGTGCCCGTCCCGGGAGCAGGCGATCATATGGGGGCGAATTGCTCGAAGCGGGTCAGGAGAAATCGCTCCAATTCTCTGACGGGCGATGGGTCCGCGAATACCTTGTCGAAATTCAACGCCATGCGGCGCTGGATTTCCTTGCGCCACGCGGGGTCGTTCCCCAGACGCAGGGCGATCGCGACATAATCGGTTTTGTCGCGCGCGATCAGTTCATTCAACCCCATCGCCTTCAGCATCGCGAGGCTCTGCCTTCCCCGCATGAAGCTGCCGGGCAGCGTCACCATGGGCAATGCGCAAGCAAGCGCATCAAGCGAGGTATTGCCGCCCGACCAGTGAAACGTGTCGAGCATCACGTCGCAGGATCGATTGACCAGCAAATAGCCATCGTGATCCATGCGCGGCAGGAACACGACCCGCTTCTGAACCGGCAGCTTGCGCGCCACCAATCCCCGCTCGAGTCGTTTCATGAAAGCAGCGGTGACAGTCTTGAACATGCCGACAAAGAAGACCAAAGTGGCCTCGATATCCTGTTCCAGGATATCGAGGAGGGCTTCATCGTTGTCCGGATGGATCTTGTACAGGGATTGCGGGCAGAGATACAGATGACGCTCCGCTGGCAGATGTAGTCCCGCGCGATCGGCGGCAATGGTGCAGGCCCGTGAGACATAGCAGGTGCCTATGCCGCCCAGCAAGATAGGCTGTTCGGTATAGTGGTCGCCTGCGTCTTCCGGTTCCATCGCGGCGCACGACAAGTAGTAGTCGATATTGTTGTGACCGGTGGTAACTGGGTGTCCCCAGGCAGCACACTGGACCGATGCCAGGCGCATTGCACCGAGCATGTATCCGGTAGCATCCATCCCCATTTCTGGATAGATGAGGGCGTCCAGGCGATCTGCCTTGATGCAGCGGGCAATTTCGCCGGCGTGCATGTTTGTCAGCCGGGCATAATGGTCAGCCGAGGCTTCAATTTCCTGAGTCACGGGGTCGCGCCAATGACCCGTGTAGTAGACATAGATTTCGAAGCGATTGCGGTTAAGGAGGGTGATCCAGCTCTTGAAATAGGATCCGACCGTGCATTGCCGCAGAAAACTGGACAGGAATCCCAGTCTAAGTTTGCGCTTGGACAAGTCCCTGGCGTAAGGAATTGGTTCGAAGAACTCGGGAGCAGCGGCCGACAGAACGTCTGCGACGAGAGCGGCGTATTCAGCTTGCAGCGAGCGATCATTCTGGCCCTGATAGGCGAGGAAGAAGTTTCCCCACTGCAGTTGGGCCAGCAGCGTGGTTGCCGGCAGGCGTTTGAGCCGTTCGGCTTGCCGCCGCAAATGCGCCAAGCCATGACCAAACCTTTGGCGCCAAGCGCCCAAATCCGCGGCGTCGAAGTAGATGGGAGGCAAGGCAAGACACTCTCCCAACATTGCTTGCACGCTATCCGAATCGATTTCAGCCGCGTGGCGAAAGCTGGCAAGACACTCATTCATCTTACCCTGCTCGCGAAGCGTATATCCCAGCCAGTTCAGTTGTGCCGGGCTGTCAGGCTTCAGTGCGAGCGCTCGCCTGAAGGACAGTTCGGCCTGTTCCAACCTGACCTGTACAATCTGCACAAATCCCAAACTCGACCATGTGTCGAAGTCATTTGAATCGAGTGCTGCGGCCTGCCGGTAGCTCTCCTCGGCACCCGCCAGATCATTGGCCTCGTGTTGAGCGCTGGCGAGATTTGCCACGGCCAGGCGGTAATCCGGGCTCGAGCGGACTGCCTCCCGAAAACAGTCAATGGCCTCTGCCAACCCGCCTCTGCGCCTGAGCAGGTTCCCGAGGTTGTTCAAGGCGCGCGCGTAAGCAGGGTGGCTGCGAACCGCTTCGCGAAAGCAATACAGTGCTTCATCGAAGCGCTGCTGGCTCTCGCAAAGCACGCCAAGATGATTGTGTGCGGGAGCGAAGTCAGGATTGAGCGCCAATGCCCGCACGAAGGCCGCCTCCGCCTCCGTGAGCCGATTCTGGTCCTGGAGAACCAGACCAAGACCAAAGAAGTACAGAGGTTGTCGCGGATCTAGTTCGGCGGCTCTTCGCATGTAGCCAGCGGCATCATCCAGCTTACCCGCTGCCTGGGCGATCAGGCCGAGGCGGTGCCATGCCTCGGCGACGTCCGGGGCCTTCTCGGCGATATCGACATACAGTCTGCGGGCGTCTTCAAGCTTGCCGGCGCGATGCAGCAAGGTGGCACGCTCCATGGTTTCGCTCACGTCCATCTCGAGCTCGCTTCTCTCAACATGGGCAGGAGATCAGCCCATCGCGCTGCCGAAACCGCTCACCCCCTTGTCACGCAGCGCCCGCAAATAAGCTGCCTCCAGTTTCCGGGTATGACCGTCCATATCCACAAGCTCGGATTGCACGAGGCCGGATCGAATCTTCTCCCTAACGGCATCGCAAAACTTTCTGTCTGTCGCCAGGCGTTCGACGATGGCAACATATTCCTGTCCCGTCTGCGCGATCGTCTCCGTCACCCCGAGATTCTTCAGCATGCTGAAGGACGAACGCTCTCCGTGGCGCTTGCCGCAAAGGGTCACGACGGGCACACCCATGTCCAGTGCTTCGAGCGTCCCGTTTGCACCTCCGTAGGGAAGTGGGTCGAGGGAAATGTCTATTAGGCTATAGCGAGCCTGATTGACAGACTCGTCGCCATCGGCGGGAATAAACACGATGCGCGCAGCGTCGATTCCGGCTTCACTGATTCTCTTCAGGTAATAGGGCCGCGCCTCGACGCTCAGGGGCGAAAACACCAAATAGGCCATCGGCAAGCGCTCTAGCACTTCGCGCCAGATCGACAGGCAGCGTGTGCTCAGCTTGAGCAGGGTGACGAAGGCGGCCAGGGTCAGCGCATTCGCGGGCAGGCCCAGACGGGTTCGGTCGTAGCCGTGATCGGTCGCGGGAACGATGTGGCGATAGGGATAGACGCAGCCTTGCATAGGTAACAGGGTCTCGAGCAGAAAGGCCTGTGCGCTCGGCAGATCGGCATAGTGGTCGGTCAGCTTGTAATCTATGCCGGCGCATCCGACGGCGCCAGCGCTGGCGATATGGGTGATTTGCAGGCGTGCCGGTTTCATTCTCAAGATGCCCGGCGAAGCGCCCTGCGTATGAGAGGACAGATCGACCAGGATATCCAGTTCATCCCGAGCGATCAGGTTTGCCGCTGCGACATCGTCGAGGCCGCTCAATTTGACGAGCTTGTGGCCGGCGGCAGCAAACATTTCTGTCCAGGTGTCTTGCACCTGGGAGAGCGAGTAGAAGAAGATTTCGAAACGCGACCGGTCGTGGCGGCATACCGCCTGGTAGATCATCTTGCCCATGACATGATTGCGCAGATCGGCCGAAAGGTAGCCTAGGCGGATCTTCCCCGGGCCGCGTACTTCAGGCAGGGCCAGGGGCTCAGGAAAGGCCTGCTGCAAAGCCAGGTTGTAGCTCTGATAGAGCTGCAACATCTGGCGTTCGTCCACATCGAAATAGAGAAGTAGAAACAGGAGTTGTGAAAGACCGTCGAGCAAGTCGTTGAGGTCTCTCGCGGGATAGGCTTGCTGCAGCAGACCGCTCAGATAGGCCTCCCGCTTCTTGCGGTCTCCTAGGTATTGGCAGGTCTCGAGGCCGTATAGCGCAAGCTGCAAGTCCGGCTCGCATTGCTGTTCAAAGCGCTGAAAATTCTGTAGCCACAATTCGACCTTTCCAGCAGATAGGAATGCCTCACCCAACGCCCGATAAGCCCTGGCATTCTTGGGCTGCAATTCCAATACCCGTCCAAAATAGGTAGCCGCGCCTTCCCGCTGCCCAAGGTCCTGAAGCGCCACCCCAAGATTAAAACAGGCGTCGGCGTGATCGGCCTGCAGCATCACGGCCTGGCTGTACTCGGCGACCGCCTGGTTCAGTTCGCCGGTCTTCTGCAATGCCACTCCCAGGTTGAAGTGGCTGACGGAGTCGCTGGGCTTGAGTTTGACCGCCTCGCGCAGCGTCGAAATGGCTTCATCCCGCCGCCCAAGGTGGCTGAGCGCCAAACCCAAATCGTTCAGGATTTCCGGCGAGCCGGGCCGGGCGGCGATGGCAGAAGCGAAAGCGGCGACGGCAGCCTCATGTTGCCCCTCGCCAGCATCGAGGCGTCCCAACGCCGCCCAGGCGTCGGCATAGTGCGGCGCCCGTTCGATTGCCTGCTCGAGGCAATATCGAGCCTGCCCGACGTTCCCCTGTGCTCTGAGCAACATCCCCAGCATATAGAGCGTCGGTGCATGTTCCGGCTGATCGTCCAATACCTGGCGATATAATTGCTCCGCTTCAGGCAACTGGCCGGCCTGATGCAAGCGCAATCCCTCCTGAAACAGCGATCGGAATTCGTCTGCGCTCAGCTTACCGAGAGCGGTGGAAGGAATCCCTTGTTCTTGCACAGCGCGCAAATAGGAGTGCTCCAGACGGCGCACGTAGCCGACCATATCCACCAACGGAGAGGTTTTCAGCCCCGCCTGAATCTCCTCCATCGCATTCTCGCGAAACGCGACGTCGGTCGCTAGGCGCACGGCGATGGACACGAACGCATCTTCGTCGTGAGCGATCGTGCTCTTAACCCCGAGATTCGTCAAAATGCTATATGAAATCCTTTCGCTGTGACGCGGGCCCACCAGGGTGAGAACGGGCACGCCCATATCGATGGCGGCAAGCGTCGTATCACCACCACTGTAGGGAAAGGTATCCAGCACGAGGTCCACAAGTCGGTAACGTGCGCGCGCAATGCTCTCGTCCTTGGCGTAGGGTATGAATACAACCCTTTCAGCAGCAATGCCCGCGGCCTTCACCTGTCGCAAGAAACCGGGATGCTCGATCTCGTCGAGGGGGGAAAACGCCAGCACACCGTTGTCGATTCGATCGAGCACCCTTGCCCAGACTGAGAGGCAGCGCGGACTCAACTTCATGATGTTCACAAAGGCACCTAAGACGAACTTGCCGTCTAGACCGAGTGTCGTTCTCGAGTAGCCATGATCCCGTGCCGCTTCGACGTGGCGGAATGGAAAGACCGAACCTTCCATGAACAGCAGTTGTTCGAGGAGGAAGTCTGTATTCCCCGGAAGATCGGCGCAAGCATCGGTGAGCTTGTAGTCGACCGTGTCAAGCCCCAGGGCGCCGTGATAGCCCAGATGGGTGATCTGGACTCGTGCCGGTTTGTAGGCCAGGACGAGCGGCCTGCCGTAGGCCGAATGTCCGGCCAAATCGACCAGGATATCCAGATCGTCTTCGGCGATCAGCTGCGCGCTCCGCTGCTCGCTCATTCCGGCGATGTTGACGAATCTGTGACTCAACTCCTTGAAGCTCGTCGTCACCGCATCGTCGTATAGAGGGTCGGCCAGCGAGTAGGCATAGATCTCGAATTGGCCGTGGTCGTGGCGCTTGAAAACCTCGAGCATCAGCAGTCCCATTACGTGCGTACGAAAGTCCGGTGAGAGATAGCCTAGTCGCAACTTGTCACCGCGGGTTCGCCGTGGCAGCATCGCCGGCACATCGCGCCGCGGTCCAAGCGAGGCGAGTGCGTTATAGCGCTGGTACAAGCTGAGCAAATGTTCTTGCCCAACATCGAAATATTGAATGATGCGCAGTAGGCGGGATGCCATGTCCAATTCGTGCGGGGCGAATTGCCAATCGAGCGCCCGAGCCAGATAACGTCGTTCGCGCTCAAAATCTCCGAGATAGCGGCACGCCGCCAGACCCGTCAATAGAATAAAGGACGAGGTAGGCAATGTCCTTTCGGCCTCGAGAAAAGCTTCCAGCCACTCTTCATTGCGCCTGAGCGCCAGAAGCAAGTCGCAAAGATTGCTCCACGCTTCAACGTGGCCAGGTGCCAATCGACAGGCTGCGCGGAAATGTTCTACCGCCTGGGTAACCCGGCCCCGCTTCTTCAACACCAGGCCCAGATTGAAGCGAGCTTGAACCAGGTCTTGTTTGATTTGCAGGGCTAGCTCATAGCTGTTCTGAGCCTGCTCCAGTTGCTCGCGGTTGTGGAAGATGTTGCCCTGGTTGTTGTGCGCCTCCGCGAAGCTCGCGTTCAGGCGCACGGCTTCTCGATAATGCGCCAGCGCTTCATCATCCTTGCCTATGGTTTGCAGGGCGAACGCCAAGTTGTAGTGGAGTTCTGGCGACGTTCCTCTTTGCGCGATCGCGTGCGCGTAGCAAGTGATCGCCTCGAAAGGATTACCGGCATTCTGGCTGGCCACGCCGCGCTGAAACCATTCTGCTGCCTTGTTCATGAACTCGACGCCCCCCGTAGTGCATCTATGCTTCCCGTGTGTTGCTTTCCCTGCTGGCGACACAAGCTAGTGCAAGAGGCGCCGCTTCAGTCCCTGCTGCCAACGTACCGGAACCAGCCGATACAGCAATCGCCCGGGCAGGGTATAGCGAAGACGCAGCGCCACATGCGCCAGCGCTAGTAGCACGCCTTCCAGCCAAAAGTATTGCGGGCGCATTGCGGCGTCCTTTTCCCTGCCCAAAGCGGCTGCCGCCGCCTGCTGCAGCCGTGCGTTCGGTAGCGGCGCCCGCCGCTCGTCGGCGGTGGCCAGTACGCCGTATACTCGCTCGGTGTCCTCAGCCATCCGGTCGCCCGAAAACACCGGAACCGCCCGGGCCGCCGCCGTTGCTCGGTCGAGGTCCGTCGCGTTTGCCGGCGCGAGGATTCGGACTATCTGATCGAGTATTCGGTCTTCATCCTGCCAATCCTCCATCAGCCATCCGGCACCCGTGGCGCCCAAGCGTTCACCCAGTGCACCGATTGGCGGCACCAACGCCGGTCGGCCAGCCAGCCATGCTTCGGTCAGGGTATAGCAATAGGTCTCGGGGCCGGCCGAAGGAAAGACCAACAGGCGGACGCGGTAATGGTCCAGCAGGGCCTCGACATCGTTAGGGCCATAATGGCCGTGGATCGTCAATGCCTTGTCGAGTTCCTGGTGGGCCTGGAACTGGCGGTCGAGGTAGCCCACAACCACCCAGCGCAGCGAAAGATTGCGCTCGCGGGTTCGCTCCACCAGCTTTTCCAGTCGCCGTGCGCCTTTGGCTGGCCCGATCGCCCCCAGAACACCGATGTTTTCCCGCCCATCGTCGGGGAGCGCAAGCCCCGCGCAGAATTCGCCTTTGGGACTGCTATTGGCATGAGCCAAGCCGTGCGGAATCACGACGACATCGGTCTTTGGGAAATAGCGTTGCAAGGTTGCCGCTGCCCAGTCGGACGGCGCAATCATGAAGGCGGCCCGCTCGAAAAACTTGGCGTGGGCCGCACGCCAAGCGGAAATGTCGGTCCCGGCAAAATATGGCTGGCTACCCAGACATTGGGCGCAACGAACGGGATCGGTTTGGGCGCCACAATAATCACCGTCTCGCCCAAGCAGATTGATCGTCGGGCAGGCCGTGTGGAAGTCGTGAACGGTAAATCCGTAAGGGATGGACAAGGCCGAAAAGGCCTCCAACAGGCCCAGCCTGCAACCCTCGAGGTGATGCACGTGGCAGATACCTATGTCGAATGTCGCGCACAGGCGATCGAGCAATTCGGCCCACAACTCGTCTTGTCGATGTTTGAATTGGTAGCTGACGGTTCGCTCGCCGTTCGGGTCTTCCAGCACCCAGACATCATCGAAAGTGGCGAGCAGATACTGGCGCAGCCGCCCGCTATTCGCCGCAATCAATTGGCGCACATGATTTTCCGTACCGCCCTTGCGGCCATGGAGGACGTGAAGGACGCCAGGCCGTCGTCCCGGCTCTCCCTGAAGATTGAGAAAGGAATAGGCGAGCTCACGTATAGGCCTGAGCGGATCGGCGGCGATGAACGCCGTTACGGCCTGCATATAGTCAGGGTGCTTGGCGAGCAAACGCTGCATGTTCCTCTTGGTCAGGTCAGCCTTCTTATCGTCAAAGGAAGAACCGCCCACGTGCACGATGAAGGTATCGTCGCAGAGCACGTTTCGATAACCCGCCTTTACCCCGCGCATGCAAAGATCGTTTTCCTCACCATACCCGAGACCAAAGGTCTCTGCGTCGAACAGGCCGATGCTGTCGAGCAGCTTGCGCCTGATGAACATGCAAAAGCCGACGGCCGTGGGAATATCCGGATAGAGCGGCACGGCCGCGTCTTCGACGGCGCGATTGACGTCCTCGGCGCTGAGGCCGGGGCGGAGCGAATTGTTCTCGCAAAAGTTCGGGAAAGAACAGATTTCGGCGTTGTTGGAGAACGGCGTGATCGTGCCTATGCGCGGATCGGAATTGGCGCAGCGACGGATCTTTTCCAGCCAACGGCGGGTGACGAGGGTATCGGAATTGAGCAAGATCACGTCGTTCCGACCTAGATCCATGGCGAGGTTTACCGTGCCCACAAAGCCAAGATTCTTCTCGTTTCGCAGCAGCATCAGGCGGGGATCGTTGGTACGCCGGAGAGTCTCGAAATAGTCGCCGATGCCGGGATCGGGCGAGCAGTCGTCGATCAGGATCACCCGACAGCGAGTGTCGACGGTGGCTAACACGCTACCTACGCAACGTTGGAGAAGCGCGCAAGCATTGTAGACCGGGACGATGATATCGATAGTGGCGGGCTGCATAGCTGTCTAGCGGGCATCCCTGAAGGCACGCTTGATGAAGCGCCAAGGCGATCTGAGCCACCAGACCAGGCTGGCGCGGTGGACTAGTTCCCGATGGAGTTCTGCCTGTCGCTCTGCAGACTGCATGAGCTGCTTGTCGCGTTCGGAGATGATGGCCAGCCGCTCGCCAAGCTTTGTGTCTAACGCCATCAACAGAGAATCGCGTTCGGCGATCTGTCCGGCACGTGCCGCCAGTAGGCCATCGCGTTCGGCGATCTGTCCGGCGCGCGTTACCAGAAGAGCATCGCGTTCGGCGATCTGCCCAGCACATTCCGCCAAGGCGACTTCGCAAGCGGCGATCTTCTGCCCGTGCGCCAGCACTACGGCGTAAAGCTCTGCCATCGCTTGCTCGCGCGCCAGCAGGAGGGAATCGAGTCTAGCTAGCTGTTGCTCACGCGCCAGCAGCTGGCCATCGCGCTCAGCGATTTGTTCAGCGCGCGCCAGCAGCAAATTGTCACGCTCGACGATCTGCCTCCCCGAACTTTCCATCTGCTCAGTGCGCAGCGCCAGCAGTTGATCGCGTTCGGCAATCAAGCGCTCGCGATCGATCAGCAGGTGGTCCAACTCGGCGACGCGGCGGGTTTGCCTGAGATAATCCCGATAGACCGTCTCGGTAGCGTCGCTGAAAAGAGAAAGTCCATCGAGCGTCGTAGGCAAAGGCGATGGATCGCGGCAGCATGCTGCGATGAAGTACATGGGCTCAGCGGTGGGGCAATCGGTCGAGGCAATCGTTCCACCGTCGCCAACAAGATAGTTTATTTCGCGGACGAGCCGGCCTTCGGGCCAGATCGTCGAATGGAAGAGCAGCCTCTGCCCAAACCAGGAACGATGGGGGAACGCATCACCCAGCAACTCGTCCAATTCGTTGCGATACAGTTCGCGCACATGGAACTCGTTGCAATAGCCAGGCGCGTCGGAATATAGTCGCTTGTTGGGCGAGGAAAGAATCAGCACGCCATTGGGGCGCAACACGCGCGCGAGTTCGGCCACGAATGCTTGTTGGGTGGCGATATGCTCGATGGTTTCGAATGAGATCGCCAAATCGAAGCTCGCCTCTGCAAAGGGCAGCCGGTCGCAGGAGGCGCGAACGAATTGCAGAGTAGCCCGCTGACCGTAACGCGTACTGGCGTGATGAACGGCATCGGCAGAGATATCGACACCGATCACGCTGGTCGCGCTCTCGGCCATCATGGCGGCGCCGTAGCCCTCGCCGCAGGCGACGTCGAGTACTGCACGATGCTGGCTCAGCTTGGCCGCAAACGCATAGCGGTGCCAATGCTCGTAGCCGATTTCGCCTTCACACTCAGGCAGGAATCGTTCTCCGGTGAAAGGCAGAGCTTGCGTCACAGAATGTGGAAATATCAGTTTGACTCTTGCCTTCCGGCGAGCCATTCGTGCTCGAGGCGGCACAGGCCATAATCGCGGGTCTGCCCGGTAATTCGCACCGAGGTCTCGACAGTGTCAAAGAGCCGGAAGCCTTCCGGATCCATCGCGTGGGCGCGGATGGTGTACTTGCCGGGCAACAACTGCAGGTCGGACAGCCGTACGCAGAAGCCATAGAGGGATAGTCCAATTTGGTTCGGGCGGTAGTCCGATTCGTTCGAATGTGTGCCGTAGACCGGCGTTCCGTCCGCACGCACGATGCCGAACAGGATCACCGGAGGCCGTCCGTCCGGAGAATGCGCTTCGCCGCAAATTCGCAGTGACCCGCCCATCGCCTGCACCGCGATGGGCGCATGCGCATCGTCCTCTAGCCACAGGCCGCGAATCTGGTAGCTGCCCGCAGAATCTGCCTCGACTTGCGCTCGTTCTGCCCGGCTGTTTTTCTCCTCGTGGTAGGTCAGGTATTCACGCGTCACGTCGAAAGAGTCGCCGTGCATGCGCGGCTTTCCCTCGTGCAGCCACAGCGCCTTCTGACACAGCGTCTGGATATGGAACATATTGTGCGAGCACAGCAGCAGCGTCCCGCCACTGTGCAGGTAGTCCTCGATCCAGCGAATGCACTTCTT
This sequence comes from Sterolibacterium sp., assembly GCA_023258955.1. Lineage (GTDB taxonomy): Bacteria > Pseudomonadota > Gammaproteobacteria > Burkholderiales > Rhodocyclaceae > CAIYYX01. Next base: position 37,935 of record JAHFRE010000006.1, on the reverse strand, counting down.
CTGAAACGACTCGTCGCCGACCGCCAGCACCTCATCCGTGATCAAGATATCCGGACGCATCGCGGTCGCCACGGCGAAGCCCAGACGCACCACCATGCCTGAGGAATAGTGCTTAATCGGCTGGTCGATGTGATCGCCTATGTCTGCGAATTCTATGATGGCAGCCAGCTTTCTCTTGATCGCGCTCTGCGACAAGCCCATCAGCGCCGCCGCCAGAAATACGTTTTCCCGGCCCGTGTAGTCGGGGTGAAAGCCGCTACCCAACTCGAGCAGGGCGCCGATGCTGCCGCTGACTTCGAGACATCCGTCGGTGGGCTTGACCACGCCAGCGATGATCTTCAACAGGGTGGATTTGCCCGCACCATTCTCGCCGATCAGTCCCAGGGACTCTCCGGCGAGGAGTTCGAGATCCACCCCCTGCAAGGCAGCGTAGTGGGGAACATTGGTGTTCCCCAGGAGCAGCGACGCCAGGGTGCGCAGGCGGCTGGCGCCGGAATTCGCGGTCGGATAGTTCTTGCCCACCCCCGCCATGCGGATCAGGGGCTGGCTCACAGGAAGTCCTCGAAATGGGGAGCCAGTCGGTTGAAGAACCAGCGGCCCAACAAAAAGACCAACCCCACACAGAGCAGAAAGGCGGAATCGGACAGGACCAAGCCGCCGCCGTGCAGCATCAGATCCCTGATGCGCCCGACCGAATAGGCCATCGGGTTCAGGAACATCAATTCTCGCAGACGCTCAGGGACCATCGTCGCCGAATAGAGCACCGGTGTGGCGTAGAACCAGATCATCAGCAGGGGCGCCAGCAATTGCTCGACGTCCTTCAACATCACCTGCAGCGCAGCGAGACCCAGGGAGAGGCCGAGGGTGAACAGCAACTGTGCTAGCAGGATCAGGGTCACGACAGGCAAGGCCTCGAAATGGAGGGAAGTCCCCGCTAGGGCGATGACCGCCAACGCCGCCATGAAACCTATCCCATGGACAGCGTAGGTGGCGCAGACGGCGCCATGCACCAGCAATTCGTTGGGAAACGCCACCTTTTTGACCAGACCGGCGTTGGCCTGGACCGCCAGTGCGCCGCGCGACGCTCCCTCTTGAAAGGCCAGCCAGGGCCACAACGCCATGGCAACGAAGGCGATGAAGCCTCCCGGCCCCAAATCGGGAAGTTCCACCCGGAATATAGAGGTGAAGACCACACTGTAGATGCCCAACAGGGCCAGTGGTTGGATCAGGATCCAGAAGATGCCGCTGACGCTACCCACATAGCGACCGCTGATCTCACGCTGGAAGAAGTTGAGGGCGAGACCTCTGAAGGACCATAGCGTAGCCACAACCCGTTGCGACCCTATGGTTCCTACTGTGCTTGATTCCTGGGATCCAGATGGGTCTGGTAGCGATTGACGACGTCCTCGTAGACCTTGGTGGAGGGATCAGTCACTATCTGACTGATCATCTGCTTGCGGTAGTCGGCGATGTACTGTTCGCGCAGATTCTCGATGATCTCCTGCTTGACCTCGTTGAACGGACGAGTCTTCTTGGCTTGAGTTTCGTGGAACTGGATGATGTGGTAACCAAAATTGGTTCGTACCGGTTCGCTGATCTCGCCCGGCTTGTTCATCGCGAAGGCCGCATCTGAAAACGGCTTGACCATCTTTCCCGCTTCAAAGAAGCCGAGATCCCCCTTGTTGTTCTTCGCGCTCGGGTCATCCGAATACTCCTGCGCCAGTTCGGCGAACGGCTTTCCCGCGACCGCCTTGGCTCTGACCTCCTGTATCCGCAGTAGCGCCTGCTCGGGCGTACGGCTCTTTGCGTCGACCAGGATGTGAGAGACGTGCACCTGCGCTGGCAATGAATATTTTTCGATGTCAATTTTGTAGAGTTCGCGCGCCCGCGGCTCGAAATTGGGCAGCTTGAGCGCCTTGATCTGTTGATTGACGTAGGCCTGCGCCAGCATGCTGTCCTCGGCGAGTTCCACTTGCTTGCGCAACTTCGGGTCATCACCGAGTCCGGCCTCGCGTGCGCGCCTGGCCAGGGTCTTGCTGACGGCCAGGTTCTCCAGCAACTTTTGAATGCGCGCCATGCTTGCCAGCACTTCGACCTTGTTCTCTTCTGGAATCCGTTCTAGGCTCGCTTCGAAATCCGCTGCCGTGATTCGAATCTGTTTCGTTTCCAGCAGCAATTGCTCAGCACCGTGAACCGATGAAAGAAAGCCAACGGCAACGGTCAGCACGGCCAGGCGCAAAGATACGGGACGTCTCATTTCAAATCAACCTTTCAAGTGATTACCTCGGGGAATGCCCAATGCTCAGCGATGCCCACCCAGCCTACCAGAAGAGGTGGTAGGTGCAGTTCTTGCCGGGGTCGCAGTTGTCCGGGCCGTTCCAAGTATCGGTGTTCTTCAAATTGTAGTAGTAGGTCTCTCCGGCTTTCAACTGGCAGGCGTAGGGAACGGTATCCGTCAGTGAAGAACTCACGTACAAAAGGGTGTCGGCCGGACCGACCACGGCGCAGCCTGCCGCCCGCTGCGCGTCCGTCCACTCGCAGGCGTTGGTCGACACCGAGATCTGGTGCCCGACGTTGCCGTAGATGGTTCCAGTCCAATGCGGTCCACCCTCTGGTATGACTACCCTGAACGCGTACATTTGACCCCTGTTCATCGTTTGCTCCGGCGTGTAATCTGGACCGGGTATCAGCGTCCAACCTTGCGGCCAGGTGATGTCTTTTATTTGGCAGTTAGCCGTCACCAAGCTCACGGTCGCGGTCGCCAAGGCCGGCTGGTAGGTGACACCAGCTTTGCTGCCGTTGACCGAGTAGGTGGTCGCTGCTGCCGGCTTCACCGCACAGGTCGGGCTGGTGGCGCTGCAGCTGTTAAGGTCCGCGATGCTGGTGTCAGTCTTGGTCCAACTGTTGGCCAGGCTGTCGCTCTCGGGTGTGGTGATCGAGGCCGAGGCAACGGTGTAGGTGACGTCGCCGGGCGGGGAGGTCGGCGACGACGCGGCGCGTTGGTGAGCAAAGACCAAATGCGGGAGCGGCGCGGTGTCGCCGGGTGCGAGCTTTGCCACGGCCCAATTGGCGCTCCCGATATTGGCGCTCGTCGCTGTGGTGGCGACGGCTGTTGCCGTCGAATAGTAGAGACTGGTGCCGTTCGCAGCCGGTGACTTGGTCGTCGACCACGCTGTTCCCTCCAGCCCGGTCAGGGCCCTAGTCGCGAAATTGTAGCTGCTGGCCAGCGTCGGTAGCGCGGGTGCGCTGGCCGCGCGCTGGTAGATGGTGATCGTTGCGGCTTTGACGCCGACGATGCCGCTGCCATCAAGCCCGACCGCAGCGTTGGTGTTCAGAACGGCGGGCGTCGCCCATTCGGCGTTGGCGATGCTTCCAGTCGTGCCCGCGGTACTGACGGAGGCGGCGGTGACGTAGAGCGGCGTATCGCCGGCTGGAATGCTCTTGCTCCATTGGTAGATTGCGGCAGGCGGCCCGCAGCTTGCCGTCAGCGTTGAGGATTCGCCACTGGAAATCGAGCTTGGCGATGCGCTGAGGTTGCAGGAAGGGGGCGTCACCGGCACCGATGTGGTCCCCGGGTTGCTGTCGCCGCTGCCGTTGTGCCCCTTGACGCTGTAGGGGCTGGAACTTCCCACGGCAGCGCTCGGGATAACCGTGCATGTAGAGCTGGATGAAGAGCAACTTGTTTCGCTCCAGACATAGGACTTGGGCAGCGGACCGGAGCTGCAGTCGGCCGTCAGCGTCGTGGCCATCCCCGCGGCGACGCTTGCGGGTGAGGCGCTCAAGGTGCAAGCTGGCGTGCCGACGAGGACGGTTGCGCTGACTGACGGGCTTGCACCTGTCCCAGTATTGCCTACCACGGTGTACGTTGTGCTGGTCGATGGGTTTACCGTGCCCGTCGCGGTGGTCGGCGTGAAGCTCGCCGGGGTGCTGGTCCAGGCATAGGAGTTTGCCGCGGGCGTGCAACTCACGGTCAGTGTGGATGGCTCGCCCGCACCAACTGCCGTGGGAATTGCGTTCAAGGTGCACACTGCAGCCTTGGTCACGGTGGTGACCGCTTCAATTCCTGAGCCCTTACTGTTGACGCCGATCACGGAATAGGTGGTGGTCGCCATTGGCGATACGCCGCACGTCGAGGCTGCTGTGGAGCAGCCGTTTGTGTTAAGACTCCAGACGTACGTTGTCGCCGCCGGATCGCACGTTGCCGTCAGGGTATCGGTAAAGCCACCGACGAAACTGCCCGAATCATTGCGCAAACTGCATACCGGGACTGTCGTGACCGGCGGCGGCGTCACTGATCCCTTGACCACCGTGGTACTCGTGGTATTGCCGGCAACACCCAAAATGCTGCCGGTCACCGAATAGGTGGTCGTCAGCGTCGGTGCTACCGCGCAGGTTGCGGAAGCCGTCGAGCAACCAGTGGCATTGGAACTCCAGGCATAGTTCGTTGCCGCCGGCCTGCAGGTTGCCGTCAGCGTGTCGGTGAATGGCGGCGTGAAACTGCCCGGGGAATTGGTCAGGGTGCATTGTGGCCCGCTGCTGGGCGTCGCTGGGGTCACCGTTACTGTCGCGTTGGCCGCCGGGCTGGCACCGGCGCCGTTCTTTCCCTGCACCGTATAGGTCGTAAGGAGGATAGGGCTGACCGTGCATGTTGCACTCGTCGAAAGACAGTGGTTCGTATCGCTCCAAAGGTAGGTGGTGGCTGTCGGCGTGCAACTTGCTGTCAGCGTCGAACTGTTGCCACTCACGATCGATGCGGGGTTCGCGTTCAAGGTGCATACCGGCTTTGTGGCGACGCAAGCGACGACGCCCGCGGTATCGATCACGACGTCTCCGTCACAGGGTTGCAGCAGACGTGTCCCATCGGCGACGCAGTCCGCGACGGCAGAGCCACTCGTCATGGCGACGGTGATATCTCCGTTACAGCTCGAGGTGTTGGCACCCGTCGTGGTGAACGGCTGTGTCGCGGCTGCCGAAGCGAATTCCTGGCGGGTGATGGGCTTGGGGCTGGAACCGGTCTGGCCAGTTAGGGAATAGCTCATCGTCCCGGTGCTTGCATCGCTGAAGGCGAAGCTGACGGTCCCGATCTCGGTGGGCGCCGGCTTTGCGTTGTTCCACGGGATGCTCAGTGGCCGACCGTTGCCGACCTGGTAGAGCTTGCCGGCGCATCCACTGTTCACCACCGGGCAACTGGAAGCGACGTACCAAACAGGGTTGCCGCCGGCGTCATAGCTGTACAAGGTGGCGAATATCGTGCCGTACTGGTGGGTGAGCGCAACCCCCCATCCCGATTCGTTGGGGTTCCACCACAGGTCCGTGTAATCGATGGGCGGTAGGTTGTTACCGGTGGCAAAGAGCTGCCGCGTGATCGTCTTTGCACCCGATGTTTGCGCGCCGGCTGGATCGTTGATGGCGAAGCTCAGGGTGGCGTTGTTCCCGTCGGCAAACCACAGGGTGCCGGAACCGACCTTGCTCGACTGTTTGCCCGTGCCATTCCACGCCAGGGTGAACGGAGTGCCACCGGTGACCTTGTAGATGTCGCTGGTGCACGCCGTGCCGGTGAGCCGGCAATTGGGCATCGCGTACCAGATGGGGTTGCCGGCCTGGTCATAGGTGTACAGGACGGCGAAAAGCACGGAGCCGTCCTGCGCCACGCTCACACCCCAGCCGGATTCCTGGGCGTTCCACCACAGCCCCTGATAGTCGATGACGGCGCCGCGGGCGATGAATCTGCCGAAGGCGTAGAGGCCCCCACCCGGTACCGTGATTCTTGGAAGGCTCGCAGAACTCGCATTGACGTCGATCACCGATATCGTGTTGTCGCCGTTGGTGACATAGGCCAATGTGCCCGTCGGGTTGAAGGCGATGTAACTGGGCGATATCCCCACCGTGATGGTATTGGTGACCTTGAGGCCGGCAACACCGCCGCCGACATCGATGACCGAGACGGTCCGGTCACCGCTATTGACCACATAGACCGCGCCGCTTGAGGGGTTCACGTCGATACCGATGGGGTTGTGCCCGACCGTCACCGTCGATACCCGGTTGGCATTGGCTGTATCGATGACAGAAACCGTCGATGCGCCGCTGCTGGTGACGAAGACCAGACCTCCCGACACGGCAATACCATAGGGTTTGCTTCCCACACCGACGGTGGCTATTGTGTTGGGCGTGACGCTCACGTCGATCATCGAAACGGTATCGTCGGCCAGATTCGTCACATAGACGTGCTTCCCATCGGGGCTGACCGCGACGCCGTGGGGGTTGGCACCGACGCCGATTGTCGGTGGCGAAGCGGGCTTCCTGGCGAGCGCATCGATCACCGAGACCGTGCTGTCGGCGCTGTTTGCTACATAGACTCGAGTTCCATCCGGGGTGACGGCCAAGCCAAGCGGGTTCCTGCCAACGGCCACAGAATTGACAAAGCTCTTAGCGACGGCATCGACGATCACGACGTTGTTGTCGCCGCTGCTCACATAAGCGGTCTTGGCATCGGCGCTGAACGCGACCCCTTGCGGGTAGGTGCCCACCGGAACGTTGATGGCGGCACCGGTTGAGGTATCAATGATTGACAGGACGCCCGCCGCAGGCGCCGGGCTGTCCTGGTGCAGGATATAGGCATAGGGTCCGATCGGGCTGCCGACGGTCACCAGGGCACTGGCTGTGCCACCGGCACCGCTGGCATTGCTGGCGGTGACCGAATAGGGATAGGCGCCGTCGAGTGTTGGCGCTGTTACGCTGGCCGAGGCGCTGCTGCCCACAACGGTTGCTGACCATTGATAGCTGGTCGGCGCACCATTGGTACAGCCTGCGTTGAGGCCGATGGTCCCACCGAGAGCGACAGGTCTTGGCGGGGCGCTGAGGGTGCACGACGATGGCAATGTTGTCGCGCAAGTGACCGTGCCCGTTGTTGTGCTGATGGCAAGACCGGACGGACACGATAGCCCGCTCGATGGGAAGTTGAAGGGTATCGGGGACGCGCCCGCGACATTGCACGCTATCGCCCCGGTAGACGATACGGTCAGGGTCGTGCAACCCGACCACGGCGCCGCGAGGTGATTGAAGGTGATGGCCTGCGCTGATCCCGCAGAGGATAGAGCCAGCAGGCAAATAGTCAGGCGCGCAAGACCGGCCTTCCCGAGCGACGAGCGTTTCGACATCTCACGACCTCTGAAATTCATCTGTGCAGGAGTTGAGCAGCAGCGCGCTAGGCGCCGGGCAATTTGCTATTCCTTGTACGCGCACCGGCAAATTCCCGCTGGCGAAACACAGGGCATTCCTGTGCGCATTTCCAACTTGCCTCCCAACAACGGCGGCGTTAGACACTCGCCAAACCACTAAGTTCCAGCATGTTAAAAGCAGCGGGGATGGAAATCTAGGATTCCCATCCCCGCTTGATAACCCCCGCCCAGCTACAGCGGGTTGAAACAATTGCCCAGCTTAGTCGGCCGAGGACCCATCGATCAAGGTCGTGGTCTTGTGGGCAAAGTTGCCGGCGTAGTTGCTATTCGGCGTAGCCGAGTTGATGAAGTCGCGGATCATGAAGCCGACCACGGGCAAGCCAACGAAGGTGTGCTGTCCATTGACCAGGTCAACATTGCTGGTCATCGTCTGGCCAGCAGCTGTGAAGCTGATCCTCAACCAGCCATTTTGCGCGGCTGGGGTGGTGATGGGCATCGGTACGCTGTTGGCGGAGCCGAGCAAACTGGGCGTGGCCGTGGTCGCGCTGTTGCCGAATGCAAGAACCGTGGTCTCCCAGCACAGTGACGGACCGGCGACAGTCGGGATGGTTGGCAGCGGCGAGAACGTGATCTGCGGCGTGGACGGTGTCTGCGTCTGCTCTTCACGATCCCAGTATTGCAACGTCACCGGCTCGCACGCACCGCCAGCCCAGGGGGAGGTTCCGGTAATCCAGAACTTCGAAGTGAAGGGGGGCTGCGCGGTATAAACAGTACCCGTGGTGGGCTGAACCGGCACGTAGTAGCGCTTGGTCGGCATGGTGACGACCCAGTCGGTCGCCGACAGGGTTCCTACGTCGAGCACGTACTCGTTGATCAGATTGTCGTGCATCAGAACCGAAGTGACCGCATCGGGGAAGCCGTTGCCTGCGGTCCAAGTGCTGGTGATCGCGGCGCCATTCTTGAACACCACACTGCGAGCCGGTGATGCTTGGGTCAGATTGGGCTGGAGGCTGCCTGGGGGCGCCCAGATGTTGGAAGTGGAGAAGGCGGCCAGCGCGATCGCGTCATAGCCAGCGGCGGTGCCCACTGCCGGATTGACCAAGCTGCCGGTCCCGGCCAGACCACCCGACGGGGGCGCCAGCGGGAAGGTGCCCGCAGGAATGGTCGTCATGCCATTGGCCGCAGTCGCAGAAGCCTGGGTCACGACGCCGCAGTTGGCCGGTACGCCATTGACGTGGGTGATGCCGGTTAGGATCGTGGGGTTGGTGATGACGCCCATTTCGATGATTTCGAAATAGCCTTCCTTCGAACGATCCAGGGTATCCGAGCCTGTAACACCGTCCATACCGTTCAGGCCGGGGTTGAAGCCCGCAACCACCGCGCCCGAATAAGCGTAGTTGACAAAGTCCACACCGCCAGCGGGAATCGCCGGGGCCGTGCATGACTTGTCGGTAGTGATCAATTTGCCGCCGGTGTCGGTGGAGTTCTTGACCAGAACTGCCGTCCAGACATCGCGTGCAGACAGATAGAGGTTGAAGTCGAGAACCTCGCGGCTGTTGCGGCCTTCAAGGAAACGCACCTTGACCGCTTTGGCCGAATTGGTGGTGTTCACCACCGATACGTACGTGTTCAAACCGCTACGCACGCTGAAGTACGGGTAAATCAGTGCTTGGCCCAGACCGTTGGAGTTGATGTTCACTGCGCTAGCAGTGCCTGCCATCCCAACAGTACCCAGACCAGCGGCTATAGCCAGGCAGAGAGACTTCTTTTTGAATGCGTTCATCTTTTACTTACTCCTTATACGATATGGAAGGTATACCCAGATTGATTACCACGGCCGTATTCTATAACACACTTCTTTCTATTTACAAACGATTTTTCGCCCGCATGCTCCCTCCTGGCCTGTTAAACGAGATAAGTTTATCGCGGAATGTACAAACACTTGCTACCTTCCTGAAGCCGAACCTCGTTCAGTCCAGTTTCAATCGACTTCATAGCACGATCGCTATACCCAATTTCAATTCTCTTGCCGCTATTGCAAAACCGGTTCATGCAGCAACGTGGCCCCGACGCCAGGACATTCGCTCGCCCCGATGCACACGCTTACGCCTGATGCCGATGAACCTCGTTTGAGGCTTGAGTCTTCGGACGTTTTACCAGCGGGCACGCGGCATTTTTGTCAAGTTGGATTTTGCCCATTTACAGCCGGCAGTGGTTGTGATGGCCATCACAAAACAGAATGTTTCTTGGATTGAATAGCCCGCACTTTCGCCCGCATTTCCCGGCATCGGCGCAATTGTGGCGGCCTTTCCGTAGGCTGACCTGGCAATGAAATCACCGTTGCGGAACATACCACCATTTGCCATTGTCCATGAGCCAAACCTCATCGAGGCGCGTTTCGATCGACTTCATGCTGCCGAAGCTGTAGTCGAGTACCACGACCACCCCGCAACGCTCCTGTTCGCAAGAGACCGAGCTAACCGCAGCCTTTTTCCAAAGACCGGGGTTTATCTTCCTCTTGTACTGGTCAAGCGACATAGTTTCGCGGGTGCCGGGGCTCAAATAATCGTAAGCCCGCTTCAGGTCGCCCGCCAACAGGGCCTGCCAACGCGCCGACGCGAGTTCTCCCACCTGCAGCTGGGGGTCCTGGGTCGACCCTTTTCCGATGCCGGCGCAAGCCGCCAGGCCGGCCACCAGCAGGGTGACCAAGGCTATCCTGCGCAAAGCCATCTTGTACATTTCATTACCCTTCCTTGCGGTGATTGAGCCTATTCCTGGTTCGGCAAGGTATTGCCGACCTTCTTGCGGAATTCTTCGGTGATCTCGCGCGACTGCTGCGAATTTGCTACCAGCTTTGGCGTGATCATCATGAGCAGTTCTGTGCGGTTCTTCTTAATATCCTGTGCGCCAAACAGTGCGCCTAACACGGGTACTTCCGACAAGAGCGGCAGCCCGTTACTGCCATTTGACTTGCTGTCGCTGATCAGTCCACCCAGAACCATGGTCTCGCCGGCTTGGACGGTCACGGTGCTCTGCACCGAGCGTTGGCTGATCGTCGGCGAATCGATGCCGGAAGTCAAGGTCTTACTGGCATTGCTGACCTCTTGACTGATCTCCATGGTGATCAGACCGCCGGCATTGATGTGCGGTTTCACCGTCAGCAGGATCCCCGTGTCGAGGTACTGTACCGAACTGATCACGCCGGTGGTCGCTCCCGGCAACGTCACTGCCGTCGCCAAGGCCTGGGTCTGGCTCACCGTGGGCACCCGGTCGCCCACCTGGATTTTGGCCGTCTGGTTATCCGACACCATGATGTGGGGAGAAGAGATGATGTTGAGCTTGGAATTGGTCGCCAGCGCGTTGAGCACGGCCCTGACCGAACCAGCAGAGCTCAACCAGGTGTAGGAGAAGCCGGGGCTCAGGGGCGCGACGCCATTCGCGCCTGTGGTGAGCACGCCGTTGCCTCTGGCACCGTTGTTGAAGTACCACTGCAGACCAAAGGAAAACTCGTCGCTCAAGGTAATCTCGGCGATCGTCACTTCGATCAACACTTGCCGCGGCACCACGTCCAACTTGCGCACCGCGCTTTCGATGACCTCGTATTCCGAGGGGCTGGCCAGAATCAGCAGCGCGTTGTTGTCCTTATCGGCGATGATCCGCGCCGATCCGGTCTCAGACAGGGGCAGGCTTTCCGGGTTGCTCGTCTTGGCGGCCGCTGCGGCGGCTTGGGCCGCCCCGGCAGCGGAGGAAATCTGCGCCGGGGCCAGGCCGGGTGCCAACGATGCCGGCGGCGCATCTTTGGCCTTCTTGTTGCCGAAGGCCTCGCTCAGCAAGGCCGCCATCTTTTCCGCCTTGCCGTTTTGCACAGGGTAGACGTAGAGCCGTGCGCCGCCGCTGCTACCACCCGAACGATCGAGCCGCTCGGTCCAGACCCGGGCCTGCTCGAGGTATCCAGGCTGGGTCGTTATCACCAGCAGGGCGTTCAGGCGCTCGATCGGAATGATGCGCAGAACCCCCGCAAGCGGCCCCTGCTTGTCACCGAACAGCTTCTCGATCTCGGGCAGTGCGGTCTTGACATCCACGCTCTTCAACGTGAACAGGCCCACAGACATGCCTGAAATCCAGTTCACGTCAAATATGTCGATCGTCTCCAGCAGGTGACGAAGTTCCGAAGCGTTACCACCAATGAACAACAAATTGCGCGCCTCGTCGACCCGGACGATGCCGCCCTCCGGCGTAAAGGGCTCCAGGATCTTGATCATCTCGCGCGCGGATATGTACTTCAGGGGAATGATCTGAACGCTGTAGCCCGGTGGCAAGGGCTTATCCATGCCTCCCACCTGTGGCGTCAACTCGCCCTTTACCGCCGTGGCGAAGGGTGAGACCTGAAACACGCCATCGGGCTTGCGTACCAGGGAGGCGCCGTTCATGCGCAGGACTGCTTCCAGGGTCGGCAGCAGCGCGTTGCGCTTTATTGGGTTGCTCGAATGAATGTTGACCACCCCCTGGACCCTGGGGTCGATCAGGTAGCTCTCCTTCATGATATCGACTAGCACGATCTTGATCACCTCACGCAGATCGGCGCCGTCGAAATTTAGAACAACATCATCTCCCGCAATCTCAGCATTCGTCATTGTAGCCGGGTTGGATTTGACGAACGTACCGCTACCCGCATAGAGTTTGAATTGCTCGGACGGGTCGGCGGGCTTGGCTTTTGCTGCCGGCGATTGTTCGCTTGGCGGAGCCTTGTCTACCGCGACTTCAGCACTTCCGATCCTTTGCGCGGGCTTGGCGGCGGCGATCACTTGCGGGCTGGTCTGGATGTCGCCCGAGGTGGCGCACCCGGCCAGAAGCGCAAGAACTGCCAGCTCGAACACCCAGCGAGTGTTGTTCATATTCATTCCCGATTCCCCAATGGTTTCGATCATCTGCCCAAGCTGTCCATCCGGCTAAACTGGCGGCAATCCACGTATCGCTCGCCTCTTGTTCAGAAGCGAGTTTGGGTCCGGGGTGCCTGCGGTCGCGGGCGCGCCACCCGGCGGCGTGGCTGCCTGCGGCGCGGTGCTCTGAGGTGCGCCGGGCTGAGGCATGAACGGCGCAGGCGGCTGTGCTGGCGCGGTCCGTGTCATCGCCGCAGGGTTCGCCATCGGCTGTACCTTCAGTACCACTTCCTCAGAGTCGCCCTGCTGCGTCAGCACCACCTTTTCCGGAAGTACGCTGGTCACGGTGATGCCATTGATTTCTTTCCCCTGCTCCACCCGAGAGGCCTTTCCTGTGGCGACTTCGCGCAGCAGGGCGATGCTCTTCTCCTTGGTGATCAGGGCTCCCAGCAAAATGAACTGGCCCTTGCGCATCGCAGGCTTGGGTTGCAGGGGGGCCGCCGCCCGCCGACCCGGCGAAAAAGCCGGACGGGCCGTCGTTTCCGCATATCCCTGCCCCAGCGGCGCCAGGAAGAACTCCGGCGGAATCGCGTAGTCCACATGTGCAGCAGACGTTGCCGGCGGCATTTCCGCCGCCAGATTGGCCGGCTGTTCCCAGTCCAGTTCCGTGCCGATCACGCCGGCTAGGGCCAAGTAAGACAGCGCCCAGAAGATGCCTGCCTTTTGGGCGATCCTCGCCCTCATCACGATCTTCCAGCCAACACGGCGTAGCCGAACACGTCGAACTGAACAATGTGTTCAATTTCCGGACCCAGGGGATTTGCATCGCGCGGGATCCTCAAGGCGTTCGAGTGGATACTGACGTTGTCGAGCAGAAAATAGGGCTTCTGAGTCTCAAGAGCGTAGAAGATCTTCTGCGTTGCTGTGACTGTTGCGCTCATCTGGATATTGACGGTCACCTTGCGGAAGTTGCCATCGTCCTTGTGCGCGGGGATCTGCAAAGAGATGACCTTGCCACCGTTACCCTCGACCGCGGTCTTCACCATCTCCTGCACTTCAGATGCCGCCATAGCTGGAACCGTGCTCTTAAGGAAGAATTCACGCGGATTCTTGGCTTTCAGCGCCTCCAATTGCCTAGCCAAATCGGCGGTGGTCGCCCCAAGTCGAGAGTAACGCGCCAGCAGATCTGCCTGCTTGTCGATCGCCTGGTCGTAGTGGTAATACAGCCACGATATCGGCCCGACGACTATCGTCAAGATGAGCAGCACCAAAGCGGCCAGAATTGAGCCTGCCAGCATCTTGCTTTGCCGGGGCGTGAGTGCGCCGAGATTCACGGCGCCTTCCCCGGAGCCGCGGCCACGCTCTGCGTGGGCAACAGCGAAACTCTCGGTTCTGTTTCGAGGCTCGGCAGTGGCCGCGTTTCTGCTGCAAGCTGGAAGCGCTCGCTGTTTTCCCCCATTCCCTTGGTTAGTGGCGCTCTAAAATTGGCGCCGTGCAGGATCTTCGATTGCTCGAACAGGGCGACCAACTTTGATGAAGAGGCGGTCTCTCCTTGGATCTGAAGCTCCGTTCCCTTCAGGTCCAAATGCTGAACCCACGTGTCATTTGGCAGCACCCGGGTGACCTCATCCAATATTGCGACCACTGGCGGAGTCTCGCGCTTCTTGGTGAGCAGGTAGTTGTATTCGGCCAAGAGCGTTTCAAACTGACGACGCAAGTCCTCGGCCTTTTCAGCCTGCTGGTGGGCCTTGTGCAGCAATGGGTTCAGGGCCAGCAGGGCTTCCCGCTTCTTCCATATGGGCAGGGCGACCGCAACACAGAGCAGAATCACCAGCCCGGAGGCCAGCGCAAACGTGAATCTCGAAAGTCGCGCGGCCTTTCCCATCTGCCTTTGGCCCGCCGGCAGTAGATTCCAGGAGATGCCGTCAGGCACATTGCTAGTGACCAGCACCGCTGTCACCTCGGCGCCCCAGGCAGACAATTGCTTGAGCTGCTCGTCCAGCGCTGCCTTCGGCGTAACGGCCAGCGACACGTCGAGTTGCTTGTCGCGATGCGCAAAGCGGTAGTCAAAATAGACCTGTTCGGCTTTGAACGGTGTGAGGCGATCCATCTCAAAGGCGAGCACTTGGCGCAGGTTCTCCTCCGTTGCTGGCGGTAAAGTGATCTTCTTGCACAAAACCAGATGCGAAGGCAGGCACAAGGCAACTTCGGCTGTCTGCGGCGATATTTGCTTCATTTCCCGCATGAATGCCAGCCTTTGTTCCGCTGCGCCGTGTGCGCCCATATCCAGACTCGCCGCTTCGACTAGGCTACCGTCCACGATGCGTGAAAATGTGACACGCAGGCCATTGGTCGCAACGAGCACCCGTTGCTCCATCGCGTTCCTCGCCGCGCCGATCAGCTTGCGCGGAATCATGCCTGCGAGTTCACCCAGCCACCAATCGCGGAAATGCAATAAACCGAGCTTTTCGCCCAAACGTCGCAATCCGTTGAAGTAGCCTCGATCCTTCATTGGGGTGCGGGAGCGACTGCAGACCGCCCTTCCTTCCATGAAAGGAACGCGACCGGTCGTCTTGCCTCGCCGCTCCAACGCGCAGTTGCTTCCCGCACATAGACCGCGCCGTCCGGCATCCGCGCTGCAGCGCGTACGTTGATGATCGAGTTGATCGCAGGCGAGGCATAGGCGCCGCCAGCCGGGAACTGTGGCGTTGGCTGGCCGCTCGCAAAGCTTTGCTGGCGCTGCTCTATGTACTGATCTACCTGGACGGGGGTCACATCGGGAATGGCCAACAATACGCCTCTGGACGCAACCAGCGTGTTGACGCCTGGCTGTCTGGAATAGACAGTGATCATGGGTGCGATGCGAGCATAGATGTCAGGGGTCATTCCCAGAACCTGTTGCAGTTGTTCCACCGCCTCGAAGGGCGCGTTGGCCGGCTCGTATTTTAAACCAGCTGCTCGGTAAGCATCCCTTTCTGCGCCATTTGGACGAGGCAAGGAATCCGCATCGCGCCAGTCGAGAACGGCGTCGAGTAGCTGTGTCGCTTTTTCCTCGCCCACCCCGACCGAAAGGAACAGACTCTTCAGTAGGGCATCCGAACTCGTATTGATGTCGATCTTCCCAGTTTCATCCATGACGACAACTTCAATTGTCGCGCCGTCCGTCTCCCAGCGGCGCTCTTGTCCATCGGGCCGCCAGTTGGAGGGATCCGCTGTCTGCCTGAAGACCTCATACAACGACCTATGCACGGCACCGTTGGCCAGCGCTTCGGCCTGCGCCACCGATATCGCGTTGCGCACCGCAGATGTTTCCGTGCGCATCGCAAGAACAAAGTTGGCCGCGACGACGGTCAACAGCATCACCGTCCATAGGACGATTACGAGGGCGACACCTTGCTGATCGTGTTGTCGCACCGTCAGTTCACGCAGCGTTGGTGAAAGGAGTCCCAGATCCCGCAGCTCTTTTCAACCATCAACGGAACCACCAGATCCGGCCAATTGCGCCCTTCGCTGGTCTTGACCTGTATGCGAACCAACAACGGTAAGCGTTGCGGATCATCCCACATTTCTTGCCAACCCGCCTTCCCATCCGCTGTCGTCGCACCGAAATAGGAAAATTCCAGTCTATCTATGTGCTCTGCCAGCACCGAGACTTCCCCTTCCTCCAGGCTTGAAAAGCTTGTTGCCACCGGATAGGTCTGCGCTCGTTTCATGACTAGGCGCTTCCCCTTGTCGCCGTCTTCCAGTTCCAGCCCCAAAAGATAAAGGCCTCCTCCGCCCGCCTGTGCTGGCAGCGGGGCGACGAATTTCATGGCCCCGGGTGTCCCGCCGAACGCCAGCCGATTATCGACCTGATTCTTCCAGCGTAGTGGAAAGACCTGGGCCAGTTCGCGCCTAATGAACCCTTGAACAGCGCGCAATTGAGCTGAATCGCCGGACAACTTGTCGCCCGTGTCCCAGCTCTTGGTGGCTAAGCGTAGGCCGCCGAACAGCAATGTGAGGATCAGGCCGAGCACAGCCATGCCTATCAGAAGTTCAAGCAGGGTGAAACCCCGCTGCGCTTTCATCAAGACCCAGGCACCTGCGCAGGGACAAGTTGCAACGTACGCAGACTGATCTGCCGCGAGCCGCCGAGTTCGCCCTGCCATGCGACCGCGACTTCAATTTCCATCAGCCTTAGCTGAACGCCCACCGGCGGCATGTTGCGCTCGTCGATCCACGGATGAATCGTGCTGCGCCAGTGGTACCTTCCTTCGAGGTCGCCCGCAGCCTCCCCCTCCACCGGCACTACGCTGAGTTCGGCCAACCGGGATTGCGCCAGCAATAAGGCGCGATCATAGTTATCGGCAAGGGTGACGTTGCGCAGCCCGCCAGAAAATATGCGCATTATCACGCTGAGCGTCAGCGCCAAAATCACGAACGCAACCAATACCTCGAGCAGGGTGAAACCAGTTTCAGCGCGCTTCGTCATTCGAGTATCTTCACGCGCCCGGTCAGCCAGTCTATGTCTACCAGGTACTTGCGCCCGCCCCGGGATAGGGTCACCCGACCACCGGTGGAACTGCCATCGGGAAAGAAGCGGATCGAGCCGGTCTTGCCATTGATTAGTTGAGACTGTGCAGTAAACAGCGTGAGCTCGACCTTCTCTGGCATGTGGTAGACCCGCTTGTCCCCGGTCAATTCGAACTGACGTTGCTCCACGTCGACGGTCAAGGCAACTTCATCCTTGCGCGCCATGGCCTCGTTGCGCGCCTTGCGCAGCCCCGAGGCGACCTGCCGCGCAGCCGCCTTGAGCTGGACGCCGGCGAACCCGGCCGAAAGCATCGGCGCAGTCATGGCGTAGACTAGGGCTACGATCGCCAGGACGACAAGCATTTCGACCAGGGTAAAGCCCCTGTGCAAGAACGGCTTCACCAGTTCGTCAAGTCCCTGTTTTCTCCCTCACCGCCTTCCCTATTGTCGGCGCCGAAGGAACTCAAGTCGTATAGGCCGTGCTGGCCCGGCGAAACATAGCGATATTCGTTACCCCAGGGATCCTTGGGCACCGTCTTCTTCTTCAGGTACGGCCCGTTCCAGCCTGTCACGTTGGGTGGTGCTTGTACCAGTGCCTGGAGGCCCTCCTGGGTCGTCGGATAGCGGCCAGTTTCCAATTTGAACAAGTCCAGCGCCGCGCCGAACTCTTCGATCTGCAGCTTGGCCGAGTCCGACTTGGCGCCGCCAAGGTAGCCGATGACCTTGGGACCCGCGAGGCTGGCGAGCAAGCCCAATATTACAAGCACGACCAACAATTCGATCAGGGTAAAACCCTTGCGCCATCTGCGCGAGTTCTTAAGTTTCATAGTCCTGCCCTTCCCGACAGAAGTTCACTAAGATCACAGCGCCAAATCATTGACGCTCAATATCGCCACCAGCACCGACATGATGATGCCGCCGATCACCAAACCCAGGCCAAGGATGAGCACCGGCTCCATCAGGGCGAGCATCCGTTTGACCGCATTTTGCACCTCACGGTCGTATATGTCGGCAACGCGAAGCAGCATCTCCTGCAACTTCCCCGTCTCCTCGCCGACCATAACCATGTGCACCGCCAGTTTTGGAAACAAACCGATGTCCAGCAACGGCTTGCCCAATCCTTGTCCCTCCTTGAGTCTGGCGGCAACGGTGGCCAGGCCCTCCGCCAACACGGCGTTGCCCAAGGTGTCTTTGGCGATTGATAGCGCTGTCAGCAGGGCCACGCCGTTGCCCATTAAGGTGCCTAGGGTGCGCGAAAACCGTGCGACCTCCAGTTTTGCCAGCAAATCGCCGACCAAGGGTAGCGCGAGTAAGCGCTTGTCCCACCGAAAACGGAATTCGGGTCGCCGCAGCTGCTGTGTGAACCAGGAATAGACTCCGATCGTGCCGAGAATGAGTGCCCACCAATAGTGTTGAAACATATCGCCCGATGCGACGACTATTTGGGTTGCCAAAGGCAATGCCTTGCCCGAGTCTTCGAACATCTGGGTGAATTGCGGCACCACCCAGACCAACAGGACCGCCACCGAAAGCAGGGCTACGCCGACCAGAATCGCCGGATAGATGAGGGCCGACTTGACTGTTTCCCGCAGTTCCTTCGACCGTTCCATGAATTCGGCCAAGCGCGCGAGCACCAGGTCGAGGGCGCCGCCGGCCTCGCCGGCGCGGATCATGTTGAGGTAGAAGCGCGAGAACACTCCGGTTTGCGCTTCCATCGCTGCCGACAGGGCAGCGCCGCCGCGCACGTCGTTGCGCACCTGGGTCAGGAGTTCGAGCACTCGCGGGTTTGCCGACAGTCCGATCAGGATACCCAGGGCGCGGTCGAGCGGCAGGCCGGCGCGCAGCAGGGTCGCCATCTCTTGGGTGAACACGGCGATGTCAGCCTGGGTTACCGCCTTCTTGCGCAACAGGGTCTTCCAGGCGCTGCCGGTGGCGCTGGCGGCCGTCGCTTCTTCGACCTTGATCGGAATGAGCCCCATGGCCTGGAGGCGCTCGATCACGGTGGACTGACCGAGGCCGTCCATTTCACCTTCCTGGGCTTCGCCGGTCGGCGCCACCGCCTTGTATCGATACAGCGGCAAGGCTATTCCTCCCGCGTCACGCGCAGGACTTCTTCGATGGTGGTGAGGCCCGCGACCGCCTTGCTCATGCCGTTCTCGTACATCGACTGCATGCCCTCGGCGATGGCCTGCTGGCGAATCTCACCTGCCGTGACGTGGCGCATCACCATGGCGCGGATGCCGTCGGACATGACCAGCATCTCGAGGATGCTCAGTCGCCCCATATAGCCAGTGCCACCGCAGTGGTCGCAACCGACGGGGCGGTAGAGCACGATCGGCTCAGCGTCGCTGTAGCGTCTAAGTTGCATCTCTTCGACGACCTCGGGCAGGGCCGGATGGGCCTGACGGCATTGGTTGCACAGGGTACGCACCAGGCGCTGCGCCAGGATGCCGTTGACCGTGGAGGTCAGCAGATAGTCGTCGACGCCCATGTCGAGCAAGCGGTTGACCGTGCTCGCCGCGTCGTTGGTGTGCAGGGTCGATAGCACCATGTGTCCGGTCAGCGCCGACTGGACGGCGATCTGCGCCGTCTCCAGGTCGCGGATCTCGCCGATCATGATCACGTCCGGGTCCTGGCGCACGATGGAGCGCAACGCGTTGGCGAAGTTGAGGCCGATCTGCGGCTTGACCTGGATCTGGTTGATCCCTTCCATCTGGTATTCGACCGGATCTTCGACGGTGAGGATCTTGATATCGGGATTGTTGAGCTTGTCCAGCGCCGTATACAGCGTGGTCGTCTTGCCCGAACCGGTGGGGCCGGTGACCAGCAGGATGCCGTGGGGTTGCAGCAGCACCTCCATGAAGCGCTGCAGCACCTCGGCATCGAAGCCCAGGGTCGCGAAATCGAGCGCTGTGCCGCTCTTGTCGAGGATGCGCATGACCACGCTCTCGCCGTGCATGGTGGGTACGGTCGACACGCGCAGATCGATCTCCTTGCCCTGGATGCGCAGCTTGATGCGCCCATCCTGGGGCAAGCGGCGCTCGGCGATGTCCAGGTTGGCCATGATCTTGATGCGCGATATCACCGCTGCCGAAAACCTTCGCGGTGGTGACTCCACTTCGTGCATCACGCCATCCACCCGGAAACGCACGATCAGCCGGTTCTCGAACGGCTCGATGTGGATGTCGGAAGCGCGCGCCGCCAGCGCGTGGCTGATGACCAGGCTCACCAGGCGGATGATCGGGGCCTCGGAGGCCATGTCCTTCAACTGCTGCAAGTCCTCGTTGCCGCCCTCTTCCTCGCGCGTTTCCACCTCGCCGACGATCTGGTCCATGGAGGACTTGCCGCTGCCGTAGAGGCGTTCGAAGGCGGCGTCCAATTCCGATGGCAGCGCCAGACGCGGCAGCACCTCGCGCTGTGTGACCATGCGGAAGGCGCCGATCACGTAATCGTCGAGGGGGTCCACCATCGCCAGGGTCAGGCGGCCGGCGTCTTCGTTCAGGGGCAGCGCTCGCGCTTCCTTGAGGAATCTGACCGAAACGCTCTCCTCGAGCACTGGCAGGTCGGGGTAGTCGGCCGCAGCCACCAAGGGCAAGTCGAGTTGCAGGGACAGCGCTTCGATCACGTCGCGCTCCGCGGTCATGCCGCTTCTGATCAAGATGGCGCCGATGCGCTCGCGCTTCTCTTCCTCCTGAACACGCAAAGCGCGTTCAAGATTGGCAGCGTCCAGCTTGCCGCGTTCGATCAGGATTTCGCCCAGGCGCTTGCTCAATTGCTCGGTTTTCCGGCCGTTGCTGAGGCGTTGGACTATAGCACAGTCGAATTTGCGCTCCGGCACAGCCCTCGCCGCACGCCTGCGGCGCCAGCGCTAGAGGGTGGCGCGATACTTCTTCTGCAGTTTCAACACCGCCGGGACGTAGGCCAGCGTCTCCCGATAGGGTGGAACGCTGTAGCCGTGGTTGATGACGGCTTGCTCGCCGGCGTTGTACGCGGCTACCGCCAACTCCAGGTTGTTGTCGAACAAGCGCAAGAGATAGCTCAGGTATCTGGTACCGCCAAGAATGTTCTGCTCGGGATCCAAGCTGTTGGACACGCCATAGCGTCTGGCGGTCTCCGGCATCAATTGCATGAGCCCCACCGCGCCCTTGTGCGATACGGCGGCGGCATCGTAGCCCGATTCTGCGGTGATTACCGCGTGCAACAGGGCCGCATCGACCTGGTAGGTACGGGCGGCGGACTCCACCAGCGGCGCGAAGCGGGCTCGCGCCAAGGCGTTGACCTGAACCTGGCTCGGCGATGGGAAATAGCCGCCGCCCGCCCGCCGCACTTCCACGATCAGCTTGTAGCGTTTGTCATCCGGCGCATTGCTGAAGTGGGCGATGCCCTTGGCGTCGGTAAAGGTGTAGATGTCGGCCTGGGCGTTCATGGCGAGGGAATACAGCAGCAGGGTCGACAGCAGGAATCTCACGGTTGCTCGGCAGATTTGGCGCAAGGGCGCGGATTCTCCCCCATCTGCCGGTCGCTGGCAAGGAACGAACCCTCCCAGCACAGCACCATCACGTAGAAGAGGAGCATCGGCACCAGGTGCAGCAGCGCCCGATTGACGACGGTGTAGTTCTCCACCCAGGCGCTGACTGGAGTGAAGAAGAAAATCGCTACCATGAATGCCAAGGCGGCACCCACCAAGACGCTCATCGCAAGGTAGGCTGGGGCCAACAGGCGCGGCAGCGCAAGGCCAATGGCGGCAGCGGCCAGGTAGAACAAGAGGTGCCAATTGTCGAGAATCGCCAGGTTGTCCCACAGCGGTGCCCACACCGGAACGAAGGCGAACTTCAGCGAGTAGCCGAGCAGGCTGATTCCGCTCTGACCGAATAGCGCCAGCGCAACGAAGCCCAGCACGCCAAGGATCAAGGTGCCGATCAGACCGCTGCGCGGGGCGTACGCCACCCAGAGAGCGGGCAGCAGGGTCAGCGCCCAGCCTATGCCCGGCTGCTTGATCAGAATGCAGCCCGCAGCCGCGAGCAGCGCCATCGCACCCTGCCAGAAATCGCGCGACCGCGCCCAATGGAAGAAGGCGAACGCCGCCAGTCCATAGACCGCACCCATGAACAGATCGGCATCGCCGGCCAGCGCCACGTGGGCATCGAGCATCGGCAGGGACAACAGAAAATAGGTAAACAGCAGAGCGAACAGCGGTGGAATGCCCCAGTGCCGGGCCTGACCGTAAAAGGCCAAGGCCAGAGCGACGGCGCCCATCAGCCAGGGTAGATTCATCAGGGCATCGTCCCAGCGCCCTAGTGCTAAGCAGGTCCACGTTTGCAGTAGCGGCACCGCGGGCGGATAGTGCGGCGCCCTGTCGGTAAAGACACCTTCTGTATGCCGCCAGACCTCGTCGGTGACGAAGGGCAGCAAATGACCGGTTTCATACCAGACGCGGGCTTTGGTCGCCCACTGCGACCAGGCGTCCCACGGCAGCAGCGGCTGCCAGAGGATTTCCAGGCCGAGACCCACCTGGCGCAGCGCGATGAGTCCCAGCAATCCGGCGAAGGCCAACCTAGACCAGGCGGTGAGCTGCCGCCAGTCTTCGCCGCAGCGCAGGCTCCGCCAGGTCGCGCCGCGCCCGGCCCAGAGGCCCAAACCGAACAGCAGGAGCAGGGCCAGGGAGATGTTCAGGAAGTCCAGTCGGACTCCCAGGCGGTCGAGCGCTCGCATCACCAGCGTCGTGCCCAGCGCCCCCAACAGGTAGCCGTAGCCGAGCAGCGTCGGCCAGGCGATGTCGCCCGCTCTGAGCCAGCGCACGCGCAGCCACACCACACCCAGCGCCCAGGGCAGGAACAACGATGCGCTCAATCCAAAAATGTCCATCTTATTTCACCCTCAGCAGCACATTGCCTTCGGCTAGCAGCAGAAGATCCGCCTTCAGGCTTTGGTTGGGGGCCCAGGTCAATAGCGTTGTCGCAGGATCGTAGCCCACCTCGTCCTTGCCCAGGATGACGATGCAATCGCCGGGGTGGAATTGCGCTGCCGGTGGCAGGTCGCGGGCGTTGCGCACGTTGAAGGGATAGAGATGGTAGGCGCCACGGCCGCGGATATATTCTTCATCAGCGAACAGATACACGCGCGACGCGGCGGTCGGCAGCTTTGCGCGTACCTGCAGCATAAGCTCGAACAGCCGTCCATCCTCGGCGGCGAGATGCTTTTCCTGCCATGTCTTGCCGGCGTAGCGTTCCTGGGTCAGACCGAGCTTGTGCCACAGATCTATCTGCCAACGCAGGTCGAGCGCAATCCAGGCGACAACGAACAGCAACCCAAATACGGCGCGGTCCAGGCCGAGGCGTCTGCGCCACGCCACCAAGCCATAGACCAGCATCGCCAGGCCCAGCACCGCGGCGACAAAGGGCAGCGGCGCCAGCCATTGCCGCCCCTCGTTGCCTCCCACGAAGTTGATCGAGGTGCCCAGCCATTGTTCAGTGCCGAACCATTCGCGCCACACCGCCCGCAGCGGCGTAAACGATTCGAGCCTCACGCCCTCGATGCGCAGGGAGGCAGCGAGCGGTGGGTGCACCATCAAGGCCATCCCGGTGATTTCGCCGCGCCAGTTGGCATCGCCCGCCATACTCAAGGGGGCGGCGCCACCGGCCGCCCATTCGATCTGGCGGGCGAAGGCTCGGCCGGGACTCTCCGAACTGCGCCAAAGAAATTCAAGTCGTGCGCCAGGTCCCCCCCCCGCAATCGACCAGCGCACCGTGGTGTATGCGTCGGCGCGAATACTCGGCGTAGCCAGAGTGGCTAGCGCCACCTCGGACCCGGCCAGTCCATCGATGACCAGCCTGCCCTCGGCCGCAACGCCGCGCCCCTTTTCCAAGACCAGCGAATCCCCGCTCCGCGCAATCGGTGCCCCACCCTTCCACCAGGCGCCTGGCCATTGCCATTGCAGCGCGGCGAAGAACAGGATCACGGCGCAGACGCCAAAGCACAGCGTGGCAAGCAGCCATCTGCGCTGTGGCTGACGAGGGAACCGTTCAATGCGCATTCTTGCCGGTGACCATCATGAATACGGTCATGAAGATGATGCGCAGATCGAACCACAGGGACCAGTTGTTGATGTAATACAGATCGTGCTTGATGCGCATCTCCATCTTCGCGATCTCTCCCGTCTCGCCGCGCCAGCCGTTGACCTGGGCCCAGCCGGTGATACCAGGTTTGACGTGGTGGCGCAACATGTAGGCGGCGATCTGTCGCTGGTAGAACTGGTCGTGTTCTATCGCGTGCGGTCGCGGTCCGACGATCGACATATCGCCGCGCAGCACGTTGAAGAACTGGGGCAGTTCATCGAGGCTGGTGCGCCGCAAGAAAGCGCCGACAGCGGTGACGCGGCGGTCGCCCGGCACGGCTTGCACGACCGTGCCGCGCGGCTCGGCGCCATGACGCATGCTACGGAACTTCCACACCTCGATGCGCTCGCCGTGCAAGCCGCCGCGCAACTGCTTGAACAAGACCGGGCCGGGGGAGGTGAGTTTGACGGCGATGGCGATCGCCAGCAGCAGCGGCGAACTCGCCACGAGGATCAAGGCCGCCAGCAGTCTGTCCTCGACGGCCTTGAGCAGGCCGTTGACCCCGGACAGGGGCGAGTCCATCAGGTGGATGACGGGAAAACCAGCCACTTCGCCGATCGAATGGTTGAGCAATTGCACGCCGTAGATGTCGGGCACGAAGGTCACCTGGACGGCAAGGCGACTGAGCGTGGCGACCAGCGATCTGACCTGCTTGTCCTGGTGCAGGGGCAGGGCGATCCACACTTGATCGATACCGAGTTCGGCCACCTCCTCGGGAATGCGCCGCAGGCCGCCGCGCACCGCGACGCCTTCGAGTTGCTGGCGCTGCAGCTGCGGGTCGTCGTCGTAGAAACCCACCACCTTGAGGCCGGTCCACGGCGACGCAGCCAGTCGGCGCGCGACCTCGCGTCCGAGTTCGCCGGCACCGGCGATGGCTATGAAGCGCAGATTGTAGCCACGGCTGCGCAGCAGGCGCAGGCCGCCGCGCAGCGCCAGGCGGAACAGCAACAGCGCGAGGAAGCCCGACAGCGCCCACTGGCCGATCCACAGGCGGGAGAACACCGTGCTGGTCTTGGTCGCGAACAGCGCCACGACCAGACCCATGAACACCGCGATCCAGGCGCTGGCCAGCGTTTGCATTTCCGCCCAGAGGCTGGCGCCGCGGTAGGGGCGATAGATGTCGAAGAAAGGAAATACGCTCAGACAGAGCAGAAAACCGCCGGCCAGGACGAACCGATACTGGGGTGGAAGATCGAGGTTGCCGAACTGTAGCGCGTAGATGACGACGCCACTGGCGAACACCAGCAGGGGATCGAGGAAGCGCTGGAGCAACTCCAGAATGCCGGAATTTTCCTTGAGCAGGCTGCGTGACCTCATCGCTGCCGGCTCATAGCGATCCTGCTGGCGTGCCGGAAGCCGTCCATTTCATCTGCAACGCGCGCACGTAATTCGTCGCGAAATCTCGCGGGGGCAAAGCGCAGCGCGTTCTCGTGGCAGGCCAGCGCCGTGATCCTGGCGTGGTTTTGCTCGAAGCAAAGGACAGCCGCCTCGATCGCCTGCGCCGAAGGTTCGGCAAAAAACACCCCGGTGGGTCGCTCGGCATCGAGGCCGCGCACCGTTTCTGCGACGCCGCCCTTGCCCAAGGCGATCACCGGCGTGCCGCAGGCCTGGGCTTCCAAGGGCAGGATGCCGAAATCCTCCTCGGCCGCGAAGACGAAGGCGCGGGCGCGCTGCAGATGGTCGCGCAGGATGGCGTCGGGCTGGTAGCCGAGGACGCTGACGTTGGGCCCGGCCGCTGCCCTGACTCGCGCCAGCTCGGGTCCATCGCCGATGATGACGAGCTGGCGTTGCGGCATGGCGCTGAAGGCTGCCGCGATCAGCGCCATCCGCTTGTAGGGTACGAGGCGGGAAGCCGCCAGGAAGAAGTCTTCCTTGTCTTCGCGCAGAGAAAATTGGTCGACAGCGACCGGCGGATGTATGACCTCGGCATCGCGGCGATAGACCTTCCAGATGCGCCGCTTGATGAACTCCGAATTGGCGATGAAACAATCGACACCGTTGGCCGTTCGCGCGTCCCAGAGCCGGATCTTGTGCAGCAGCCATTTGGCGAGCCAACCCTTCAGCCCGGTGTCCAGATCCGACTCGCGCAAGTACTGATGCTGCAAGTCCCAGGCGTAGCGCATCGGCGTATGCACGTAAGCGATGTGCAGCTGGTCCGGCCCGGTGAGGACGCCCTTGGCCACGGCGTGGCTGGAGGAAATCACCAGATCGTAGGCGGACAGATCGAACTGTTCGATCGCCAGCGGCATCAGGGGCAGATAGCTGCGGTACTTGCTGCTGGCGAACGGCAGGCCTTGGATGACGGAAGTGATCGCGGTCTTTCCTTGCAGGAAGCCGCGGCTGTCCGCCGGCAGGAAATCGACCAGGGCAAACAGATCTGCGTCGGCATAGCAGGCCAGGATTTGTTCGAGTACACGCTCGGCGCCACCGTAGACGGTCAGCCAATCATGAACTACGGCGACTCTCATTGATCGATTCCATCGGGGTATTGCGGGTAGTATTGATGGTACCAAATGTGCGGCGCGATCAGTGCGTCCGACTCGGGAACTCATGCAATGATTGAATCTGCAGTCGATCTCGGCCGTCGCTTCGGCGGCCTTTCACGGCTTTACGGCGAAGCGGGGGCGCGGCGCATCGCCACCAGCCACGTCTGCGTCGTCGGCGTCGGCGGTGTCGG
Source organism: Sterolibacterium sp. (assembly GCA_023258955.1). Lineage (GTDB taxonomy): Bacteria > Pseudomonadota > Gammaproteobacteria > Burkholderiales > Rhodocyclaceae > CAIYYX01. The sequence goes on along the minus strand of JAHFRE010000006.1, from coordinate 11,573 downwards.
TTCCTGGGCGGCAGAGGCACTGGCGCGCTCGGCGGTGGGCGCCATCACCCTGATCGATCTCGACCACATCGCCGAGTCCAACACCAATCGCCAGATCCACGCCTTGGATGGCGAATACGGCCGCGCCAAGGTGCAGGCGATGGCCAGCCGGATCCTGGCCATCAACCCCTGTTGCCGCGTTAGCACCCTAGAGGACTTCGTCAGCGCCGACAACGTCGCAACCCTGCTGCCGCGCTGCGATCTGTTGCTCGACGTATGCTTTAGCATTTCATTTGATACGGAGGGGCTGCCCGTGGATATAGGCGACGATGTTCAAGAGACGCCTATACATAGCGATTGCAACGCGTTATGGCATTAGGCAGTGGCGGAGGACTATTGATATGCTCTCCATTGAAATTGGACAGCTATTGGGCAAATTGCCAGGGTATTTGATACACGACCTCAAGTGGAATGGATGGGCTCGAGTCAAACGGTGGTGCAAATGATATATTGAAATGTGTGCCTAGCGGTATTCATTGGCATGCACTAAAGACAATGGAATGGCTTATTGATCAGTAAGCCACTAAAAAGTGATAGGCGTATTAAAGGAACTCCAGCCCTTTCCCTCTACCGGGAATTGCCTTGCCCAACCCATCTTTAGACAAAGGCGCAACTGACCTTCTACTTCCTCCGGCCTTAAACGGATGAAGTCTTCCAACACTGTATTGCCAGCGTATGAGGCTGCCAATTGCGCGAAATGATTGTACAGAACAGTCACATAGGGAAGTTGCACGGACCCGGTTGCCAAAGAAAATGATTCACCATAGACCGCAATACAAGCCGAAAGACACATTCTGAGAATATCGTCATTAATACGATGTGCAGTCCGCATCGTTTGGTCGCGGTCCATTTTGTCGCTGACCATCGCGATTGCCACTGGTTCCACGTTGGAAGGCATCTCGCGCCGGAACTTCGGCAAACGTCCTGAGGCGAGCCAATCAACCAGAACTCCTGTTGTAGTGGCGATCTTGCTGAGCGCCTCGCCACCTGGGGGGCTTGTTTCGCTAATGTAGTCTCGAAGTGCGGCTTCTGATATCCCAACTCTCCTGGCAAAAGATCGCTGCGACTCTTTCTGTTCGAAAAGCGACCTTAATCGCGCTCCTATTCCCTTCAGTTCCGATTCTCCTTCAAGAATTGGAACTGAAACAGCACGCGGGTCGGAACTGTTCCGATTTTCAACGACGCTAGATTTGGCGGGCATTCTAGCCATTTTCTCTCCATCGGACTGTTGACATGAAACGGAACAAGACAACCAGTCCATCCCGTTGAACAGCGAGCAATCGACGCGATCCTTGGGCTAACCCAACAAGGCTAACCGATCGCCGCAGTTCTGGCAAAGGGGGCTGATCTAATTGAACCGCGGCGGTCTGTTGCAATTGAATTGAATGATCCATAGCTGGAGACGCCGGTACATTCACGGATGGCCTAACGACAGATACATCGCATTTATCTTTGCGCGCTGCCACTTGACAATGCGCAGTATAGCGCGCACACTGTGAACCGAGTACTTCAACCAAAGGGTCGGCAATAGTGCAGAACGCTACTGGTCGGGAATATTCAATTTTGCACGGACAGTTGATATCATGATAAACGTATTGGCGATTAACGGCTGGCTTATTGATCCTGCTGCGGGGTGGTTCTGCGCAAAAGCGCTTGCCGGATTACCAGCAATGCCAGGAACGGACCGCGGAGTTAGGAAATCGGCGGCAAAAAATTTGTGGAAAGTGCGCGCTGTGGCGCGCGGCAAGGGTTGTGAATACGCTTTTTCTTCTCTTCCCGCTGCAACTCAGAGCTATCTGATCGGACTCGCGCACGATCTGGTGGCAAGCTCGGAGGCACCAATAGCGACTGCCAAATTGCAACCGTCCGAAGATGACAAAAAGTTGCAAGGCAAGCGTCATGAGCATGCAGTGAAGTTGGGTGGGCAGATTCGCCGGCCGGTCAAAGAGGCCGCGTTGAATGATTTGCAGCGCAAATATCGAGACGCTGCATTGCTGCTGTGTCGAGTAATCGAAGAACCCATTGCGACCTGGGGATGCTCCAGGAAAAGGGCATGTCGGGACCTGGCGTGTCGGTTGGTGGACGGCACGGCGCATCCTGATCTAATACTAGCCGCAGAGGTCACATATCTTAAGAAACGCGACGGCAAGCGGCTCGGCGGCGTTGAACCGCAGACATTGCGCCTCGAACGGCTGATGGCTTTCTTTGAGCGTGGCAGATTGGCAGGTGACGTAAGTCTCTATATGACGCCTGGGCGAACGGAATATGCACCGCACAATCCGATTCATACTGCTGCCTTTCTCAGATTCTATTGCCAACCTTCGCGGCCCCCAGTGGCCGAGGCATATAGAGAGATGGGGAAATTTCTTTCTGCCAATGGCCACGATGTTCCGAGCTATCAAACTGTTTGGCGCATCGAGAGGGATCTTCCGATTACCGTCAAGTATCGTGGACGTGTTACCGGCAGTGAATGGCGAAACTTAAAGCCATTCATCGACCGTGACGTCTCCATGTTCAGCGTAAATGACATATGGGTTGGTGATGGACATAGCTTTAAAGCCAAAGTACAGCATCCGCAGAGTGGGCAGCCATTCATCTTTGAAGTCACCTTCATCATCGATTGGGTTAGCCGAAAGATTGTTGGCTGGTCCATCTCTCTTGCTGAGTCAACCGTTGCGGTTTCGGACGCTTTTCGTCATGCGCAAATGCAAACGCGGGCGCGGCCGCTTGTGTATTATTCAGATAATGGTAGTGGCCAGACAGGCAAACTAATCGACTGCCCTATCTCAGGAACGTTGAGCCGACAGTGCATAGCCCATGAAACTGGGATTCCCGGCAATCCCCAAGCTCGCGGAATTATAGAGACCCTGTGGCGGACTACCCTGATTCCACTCGCGCGAACTTACCCAACATGCATCTGGCGGGGGGCAGACAAAAACTCGACCACAAAGATGTTGAAGGCTCTCAGAAGAAAGGATCAAGGGGGGGTACGAATTCCGACGTTCGATCAACTCGTTTCCGATATTCGGAGGGTCGTCGCCCAATACAACTTTGAGCACAACCATAGCGAGTTGGGCGGCAAGACCCCGGAACAGGAATACCAGGCGAAACTCGACAAGAGTTCAATAGTGTTTGCACCAACCGATGACGAAATCCAAGCACTGTGGATGCCAGAAGTCGTCCGCAAGACAAGCCGCGGCCTAGTAAATCTATTCGGTAAGCCATATTTCTTGCCAGAACTAGTGAACCTTCTCCCGGAAAAGGCGAAGGTCCGGGCGCGGTATGACCTGCATGATCCAAGCTGCGTATCGCTGCTCACATTGGATGGTGTGTACCTGGGAAAGGCCACCCTCAACGGAAATAGTCGCCCCGCATTTCCAGTTTCGCGCATGGATCAACTGAAGGCGGCGCGTGTTGCCCGAATTGTGAGACGAGGAGAAAAAATAATCGCTGTCGCCCAAGCAGAGCTCGGTGCAGTGCTCGAACAGACTCCCGCGGTCCCTATGCCACTTCCTCAGCCAGTCTATATGCCACTGCCTGTAGCTACAACGAGCGACGAAGCCATAACATTGAGTCATGAGGAAATGGTCAAGAAATATTATGCAGTCAAAACCCAGGCTGAGTCCGAGCCTGACAAAGCCGAATCGCTAGCCACTGACGTACCCTAGCTGGCCTGCAATTACATCTTGTGCCGCTGCAAGTCACGCGGAAAAATGGGGAGTTAATAATGAAACATCATTTTGTGAAGACTAAGAACTACAGCGACCTATTGTCCGCGAATTCGTTCATGGAGGACCGCGGTAGCCTGAGTTCTGCCATTTGCCTATGTCACGGAGAGCCGGGTGTCGGTAAGACAAGAACGTTTAGCCATTGGGCGGGCGGAATAAATGCTGTGTTCATTAGGGGGCACGTTGGGATGACGCTATCGGGCTTGAGGTGGATTATTTCGGATAAGCTCGGCGTCAGGCACCGCAGGAACGTTACGGACGAGATAGAAGAACAAATTGCCACTATAAGGGCATCAGGCATCCGCCTAATATTTGACGAAGCCCACTTTGGACAATTGATGCGCTATGGAGAAACTCGCGCAGCGGGAATCGAATATGTGCGGGATCTCGCAGAGCGCAGCGATAGTTTCGTAGTGCTAATCTGTCACAACAGCGAAGTCGCAAAATTCAGTGAGTCACCACACATTAGAAGCCGAATCGCATTTCGATTCGAGATGAATGATGCGGAAGAGAATGACGCGGTCAAATTTATAAAGGAGCTCTGCGAGGTCAGAATGACTGACGAGGTTGCAAAATCGATATACTCGCAGACCCGCGGCAAGTTCAGGCTAATGGAGAATGCGATAGCGAGCCTTGAGAGGATAGCAAAGCAGGAAAAGCGAGATTGCGTGGAATACTCACATATCGCAAACACCGCATTGATTGTGGACTACGAACAAACCCTCGTGCCCAGGGTGAGTGTGCAGAAAGGGAGAAAAAAGGGTCCGGAATAGGAGGGCGGGGAATTGACAGCACTTGCAGCAAAGATCCTAAGGGAACTAGCCAAAGGCAAACAGAGCAAGGGCGCTTTAGCGCATTCGTTGGATGCCCAACCAGGAGATCTGACCAACGCACTACGGTTGCTAAAGAAGCTTGAGCTTGTGCGTTGCTGGTCGGCGCGCCATGGTTTAATGAACACTCTTAAACGAGGAACCTACGCTCTTACCGAGGCTGGCAAGGCCCTACTTACATCGCGAAAGCCTCCAGACGGATTCAGAACAGACATTCAATCGCAATCAGGCAACCTATTTGAACGAGCTTGGTGGCATCTCCGCGTATTCAAGGTATCGACGCTTGAAGACATACTCAAAACCCACGCGGCTATGGATGACGAAACTACCCGAACACATCTTCACCTCTATTTGCTTCTCTTGGAGCAGGTTGGCATCGTTCGCGCCGTCATCTCGGAATCAAATGATTTGGAGCCGCAGGAGGGGATGAAATGGGCGATTGCAGAAGATCGAGGGCCTAAGGCTCCAATTTGGCTCCCAAGGTCTGGCACAGTGCTCGATCGAAACAATGGAGAGTTGATTCAAGAGGCAGGGAAGGGAGCAATTGATATCTTGTAAAAATGTGATGCTGACGATTACGCGATGTTCGTTTGGGTTGATCTCGGTCAAGCGCGGTCGGAACCTGTGGCAAAACTCAATGAATTGTTACGGATGAAGTGAGCAAGAATGGCTATCTCAACTTTGGTCTTACATGAACTGGCGCGCGAAAATAACGAGTTGGCAGCAATTGCTACCGCAGTCGGATGCAGTCGGCGCGATGTATGCCAGGCTATGGAAGTCCTTAAGAAGCGAAGGCTAGTGGACAATTGCGCTACTGGAAAAGGAGTCTCAATTGGCCTTAAGCGCGGGACCTATGCCATCTCTGATTCTGGTCTAGAGTGGGTGACCTCGGGCAAGGTGATCTCGCCCGGGCAAGGCACGCGACGGCTATGGACCAAGACACGAGGCTTATCTGAGCGTGCTTGGTGGTATTTTCGTACATTTAGAGTGGCCACTCTTCTGGATATTCTTAATAGCCAGGCATCTGGTAAAGAAAAGACAGCGTATAAACACCTGCACTTGTATGTTACTGCGTTGGAAGTCGCCGGCATTCTAATGCGCACCATCTACCGAGTTCCGGTGCCGGGCAGGCTAGGCTTAGTTCAGTGGCAATTAGTTCAGGATTTGGGACCTAAGACGCCGGTATGGCGACAAATTGCCAATGAAATATTTGACCCTAACGGGAGAAAAGTATTTTCTCTAACCAGACGGAACAGGTGTTCCCTTTGATCATACCGAGATTGCGGCATCTCTTCCTAAACTGGAGGCCATGAATGGCTGCAACGGTGATTGGCGACGGTCGGCGATTCGGTGGGTTTATTCGCCTGATTGGAGAAGATGTGGCTCTTCGCATTGCTGCATGTCACGTTTGTATTGTTGGCGTGGGCGGTGTTGGGTCATGGGCTGCCGAGGCATTGGCGCGTTCAGCGGTCGGCGAGATAACACTAATCGATCTGGATCATGTCACAGAATCGAACACAAACCGTCAGGTCCACGCGCTTGACGGAGAATTCGGCCGTGCGAAGGTGATAGTGATGGCGGCACGCATTCGCGCCATTAGTCCGGTTTGCAACGTGAATGCGTTGGAGGAATTTGTAACACCTGAGAATGTCGACGCTGTAATACCAGCTTGCGATGCAGTGCTTGACGCAACAGACAACATACGAGCAAAAGCTGCTTTGCTCGCCTATTGCAGGAGAAAGGGCATTCCTGCTGTTACGACTGGTGGTGCAGGTGGCAAATTGGATCCGACCCGTATCGAAATCGCCGACCTAGCCCGTACGACCCAGGATTCTTTGGCTTCAAAGCTGCGAGCGCATCTGCGCAGGGATTACGGGTATTCTCGCAATCCCAAACACGAATTTGGTGTGGACTGTGTTTTTTCTACTGAGCCGATCAGGCGACCAGTTCAGCGGGGTGAGGGTTGTCTTGCCAGTAATCTTGGTCTTGCTGGCCTGAACTGCAGCGGTTACGGGTCGGCCGTAGCAGTGACTGCTAGCTTTGGCTTTGTGGCTGCTTCTAGAATTCTTGAGATATTGGCCTATTCAACTCAGCAAAACACACAGGAGACGACCTGACATAACAAATTCGAGTAACAAATTCGAGCAGCCTATTCAGCTTCACCCGGGCGGAAGTCCCCGCGCGCAAAAATGATGCAACGCGCGGTCTTGATTTCCGAACCAAGTATGAAAAACTGTTCTTCAGATTGCCGCAAGGTGCGGCAACGACTAGCCGATTTGGCTGATATCTGGAGAAAGTAACCGAACAATGATTGCCGACAATAACTTCGTCATCACCCTGCTTTGTATCTTCCTTGTCATCGTCTTCAGCATCATCGCGTTTGCGAGTCGGTGTCGAAGTCCAGAGCCGGCCCCGCCTCCCAAGCGCATTGTGCCCGATCCGGCCTTGCCGGCGATCCAGGACCAGGCGGTGTCGCGTCTGCTGCGCCTGCCGCAGTTTCGTCGAACCCTCGATGGGGCGCTGTTCGACTATTACCGCGGCGCCTGCCTGGCGCTTTGCACCTGCAAGGACCTGCCTTACCCCCATCTCAATCTTAGCTATGGGGACAAGATGGGCGTGGCGTTTGAGACCGCCGGTGCACTGGAGCACTACGTCGCCGTGCAGGAGAAGGTCGGCGCACTGCTCAATGGCGGTGCGCCAACACACCGCTCTGTCGATTCTTCGGAGGGCTGCTGAAATGGCTTTTCTCCCCGAAGTCTTTCTCGGCCCCCTGCGGGTGGGGGCCAATCCGGAGACGATGACGGCCCTCTTCTCCGAACCCCTTCTCTTTGCAGCCCACTACGCCACCATCGCCGGTGTGTCCCATTGGCCTGCGGACATCGAAACCGACCTGGAAGCGGTGCGATCCCGCTATGGCGCCCACGATGCTGTCCTGGAACTGATCGAGACCCTGCGCGGCCAGGTGCCCATGGCTCTGTCGGCCGACCTTGCCCGGCGCATGGCCGAGGGCATGGAATTGCACACCGCCCTGCGCAAGAACCCGGACACCTATCAGGAGGTTTGCGCCGCCGGCCTGAAACATTTTGAGCGGCGCGAGGCGATTCAAGCCGTGCTCGATGAGACCACCGCCAGCGGCCGCCTCGTCCTGCTCGCACGGCTGTTGGAGTTCTCGCCGGCGCAAACCCGGGTCCTGAACTACGCCCTGGTCTATACCGTCTCCCCCGCATTGCAGCTCTTCACCCGGATGTTCTTCGATCAGCGCTGGAACCGCGCTCTGTTCTGGCAGACCCTGCTGGATCTGGATGCGGAATCCCTGGCTGAGGCGCTCTCGTCCAAGGGACGCCTCGCCGGTTCGGGGCTGCTCCATGCCACCGAAGGGATCCCCAAGATCTCCGAGTTCTGGGTCGAACTCCTGTCCAAGACCGATGCCCGCTTCGAAGACAGTCTCCTGCAGTCCCTATCCGTCAAGGATTCCCCCTCGGGTGCCGCTCGCCTGCCCACGGAGGACAAGGAGATCCTTCTGTCGCTTCTGTCTTGCCGGACAGCGGGGATCAATGTCCTGATCCATGGCAAGGCAGCCGTCGACAAACAGGGCCTTGCCCAGGGGCTCATTCAGGCCGTCGGCGGGACCGCCCATACCCTGGCATCCGAGGTGCCGGACAAAGACCAACCCGCCGCCGTCATGGTCGCCCAGCATCTCCTAGCCAAGAATCCGGGGCGACCCGTCCTGGTCGTCGAGAAGGCCCAGACCGTACTGACCCGGGTACTGCCCGAGGTGTTCGCCTTCATGGGCCTGGCTGACGACGATGAAGATGCTCGACCCCTCGACGAACGGCTCCTTGCTGAGAATCCTGTCCCGACGCTGTGGCTTGCCAACGAAGCCAAGCGGCTGCACCGGGATACCCTGGCCCGGTTCCTGTTTCACGCCGAGGCCATGAAGGGCACCCGGGCAGACCGGCAGAAGCTGGTGGAAGACATGATCGAGTCCCTGCCCGTGGCCGACCGCTACAAGGCGGAACTCGTCAAACTGGAGGGTCTATCGACCCAGCAGCTTGTCTGCGCCCGGACCCTGGCGACGCTCACCGCCGGTCGTTCGCGCAAGACCTTTGCCCGCCATCTGATTCTGGCGGCCGGACGCAGCCAGAAGGCGCTGGCCCGTCGTGGCAAGGACGAGGCCCGGATCCCGGTCACACAATACAGCCTGGATTACATCAACGCCGCCGGTCGCTTCGGGCCGGCCCAGATCCTCAAGGCCTTGAAGCAGCGCCCACAGGGAAGCCTGTGCCTCTATGGGCTGCCGGGAACAGGCAAGACCCAGTTTGCCGAGCACCTGGCGTTGGAACTGGGCAAACCCATCCTGATCAAGCGCGCCTCCGAGCTCCTCGACAAGTACGTGGGCGAGTCGGAGAAGCGGATTGCCGAAGCCTTCGACCAGGCGGAGGAGGAAGGGGCCATCCTGCTCTTGGATGAAGCCGACTCCTTTCTGCGCGATCGCTCCCGCAGCAGCCACGCCTGGGAAGTCACGACGGTCAATGAATTGCTTCAGCGCATGGAGCGTTTCGAGGACATCTTTATTTGCACGACGAACCTGTTTACGCAGATGGATGTGGCAGCCCTCCGGCGTTTCACCTTCAAGCTGGAGTTTCTGCCGCTCAATCTTGAGCAGCGTTGGGCGATGTTTCTCAACGAGACCGGATTGCGCGGCAAACAGATCGCGGACGCTCGCCAGAGCGACTACGAGGAACGCCTGGCCCTCATGCGGGATTTGGCGCCAGGGGACTTTGCGACGGTCAAACGCCAGTGCGTCCTCTTGGGCGAAGAGCTCACCCCCGAGGAGTGGCTCGCCCAGCTCGAACTCGAGGTTCAGGCCAAGCAGCGGCAAGCCCAGGATGATTCTTCACGGGTGCGGGTGTCATGAAGGCGCTGTGGACGGAATTTGTCCTTGGATTCCAGAAAGGGGTTCGCCCCTTCTGCAGCGTGATGCCAGGATTGCTTCGGTCGATGGCGATCAGCGGTATCACCCTATCGATCGGCACCAGCGCCATCATCTGGAGCCAGTCGATGGCGGAACCCTCTCCCATGATGATCCGCCTAGGGGAGGGGCTCTTGATCGGCGGGGTAGGGTTCGGTGCTTTTGCAACCATCCGGGCTTGGCTGGCACTTTATAGAGCCTCTGGATTTCTAGGTAAGCAGCGAAAGACGGCACCGAAGGCAAATCAACGAAAGCGGTAGTGCAACTCGGCGTCACAATGGCAAGACACGCGTGGGGATGGTAGCCATGATCGACAAAACAGATCGCCGAGAGTTATCGCGAAGCTGCGAGGGATGCATGTAACCACGAACGGAAAGGTGCGGACAGAATCTGTTTTCTTAAACGCCGGTTATCCGAAGATGATCTGTTGGCGTTGAGCGCATTTTGGTATTGACAATGTATATACGTTTTCTATAATTGCAATATGGACGTCTATATCGAGATCGTCGGTATCAAATTCTCCTGGCACGACATGAAGCTCCGCGCCAATGAGCGCAACCATGACGGCATTTCGTTGGAAGAGGCGGCTGACGCTTTCCTTGATCCAGATGCAATCTACACCTCGGCAGGCGAAGGGCACACGGATGGACGGCTTGCGTTGATTGGTAAGACGCGGCAGGCATCCACGCTTTTTGTTGTTCAGATAGAAATCTCGGATAGCGATGTACTTTTCATTTCAGCACGTCACGCAACCCTTGATCAGAGGAAACGCTATGAAGCCCGCCTATATTGACGCACGCAAGAATCCTGACAGGCCAATGACAACCATTTCGATGCGCGTACCGGAAGATGTCATTGACGATCTGAAGAGGGTTGCTCCAATGCTTGGTATGACTGGCTACCAACCACTGATCCGTTTCTATATTGGCAAAGGGCTAAGGGACAGTTTGGTAGAACTTCATGGCTCACAATGGGAACGACTTGCCGAAGTGCTACGCCAGCGTGGGATGGATGATGAGCAGGTCGCAGACATCATCAGTGAAGCACGGAGCGGTATACCGCATCACAAGGTTGCTGCCTAACGTAAGCTAGGCCATCCGGACAATTCTTGACCGTAAGTGCCGAGTTCAGCGACCCACCATTGTCGAAATCCTGGTTGTGTCAAATATCGTGAGAATCTGTGTCAAATACCGCGCTAATCTATAGGTCGCCGCGATCACCACCGGCGGTGCTGGTGGGCGACGCGACCCGACCCGCATCGCCGTCGCCGACCTGTCGCGCACCACCCACGACCCCCTTGCCGCCAAGCTGCGGGCGCGGCTGCGCAAGGACTTTGGTTTCAGCCGCGACCCGAAGCGCGAGTTCGGCATCGCCTGCGTCTTTTCCACCGAACCGGTGGCGCAACCGCAGGAGAGCGGTCTTGCCTGCGAGCTCGACGAAGCCGGCCTGCACGGCCTCAACTGCGCCGGCTACGGCTCGGCGGTGACGGTCACCGCCAGCTTCGGCCTGGTGGCCGCGGCGCGGGCGCTCGACAGACTGGCCGAGCCGGCCGCTTGAGCCGCTGGCTTTATAATGGCGAAGTGGATCAGACCTCCCCCGTCGTCTTGGTGACCGGCGCCGCCCGGCGCGTCGGCGCCGCCATCGTGCGCGCGCTGCACGGGGCCGGTGCGCGCGTCGCCATCCACCATCGCGGCTCGCGCGCCGAGGCGACGGAACTCGCCGCGACCTTGAACGCGGTCAGGCCCGATTCGGCCATCTGCCTGCAGGCGGACCTGTGCCAGAGCGGCTCGGCGGCGCGCTTGATCGCCGACAGCGTGGCCCGCTTCGGTCGTCTCGACGGCTTGGTGAACAACGCCTCGTCCTTCTTCCCGACGCCGCTGGGCCGGATCGACGAGGCTGCCTGGGACGACCTGATCGGCAGCAATATGAAAGCGCCGCTGTTCCTCTCCCAGGCGGCGGCACCCGCGCTGCGCGCCAGCCGCGGCGCCATCGTCAACATCACCG
>JAHFRE010000086.1 GCA_023258955.1 Sterolibacterium sp. | reverse complement strand
CGTAGCAGTGGGCAACGTTGTCTGGGTAATAGTCTTGAAAGGCTTTCATGGTTATCTGGCCCGGTCATTTCGGTAGCAATTCTTCATAGGCACGAATGGCCTCGGCCGCGTACATCAGCGACGGACCGCCACCCATGTAGGTGCAGACGGCCAGGGTCTCCATCAACTGCTCTCGCGTGACCCCAAGGCGGATCAGCGCCTTGACGTGAAACCCGACGCAGGCATCGCAGCGAGAGGAGACGCCGATCGCCAGAGCGATCAACTCTTTCTCCAATGCGCCCAGGGCCCCGGCCTTGAGGGCGCTCTTGGCCATGGCATTGAACCCCTGCATGGCTTCTGGCGCAGCGCCGCGGAAGGATTCGAGGGCCTTGGAAACGTCACTGGTGATTTCGGCGAAGGACTTGCTCATGGCTTGACTCCACAGTGGTGATGAATGCCGGTCCAACGGCAGTTGACTGGCAGAAGATGCATTAGAAGGTGATTATATGCCTTGACACGTATATGCGCAATCGCTTATATTGCGCATATGGAAGTTCAAACCCTTTTCGATGTCTTGGCTGACGCGACACGACGGCGCATTCTTGCCCTGCTGCTGGCAAAAGGAGAGCTCTGCGTCTGCGAACTCATGGCGGCGCTCGACTTGGTTCAACCCAAGGTCTCTCGTCACTTGGCCGTGATCAAAGAAGCAGGACTCGTTCTCGCACGCCGCGAGGGTACCTGGATGCACTATCAACTGGCAGCGTTGCCTGCCTGGGTGGTGGATCTTCTCGTATCGCTGTCACGCGGGGCAGCGGCGCAACTGAAATCTGATCTGAAGCGCTTGAAGGCGATGGGTACCCGTTCGGCGCACACAGTCGCTTGAGCAAGCGATGAGCGCATCGACCGACACGCCCGATGCCGTTCAACCTGGTCCCTGGTTCGGACTCACCATGGGGCTTGCCGTCTGGATCGCGGCCTATGCCGCCCTGGAACCATTCGCCGACAGCGCGCTGGCGCTATTGGCATTGACGCGACAGACGCGCTTGGGAGAGGCCGTCCATTTTTTCATCTACGATACGCCGAAGGTCCTGTTGCTCCTCACCGGGATCGTGTTCGTTATGGGTGTGATCCACACCTTCATCGCGCCTGAACGAACCCGGGCGCTGCTTTCCGGTCGCCGGCTCGGCCTCGGCAATGTGATGGCAGCGACGCTCGGCATCGTTACGCCGTTCTGCTCTTGCTCGGCCGTGCCGCTATTCATCGGATTTCTGTCGGCCGGCGTACCGCTGGGCGTCACCTTCTCCTTTCTGATCGCGGCGCCGATGGTAAATGAAATTGCGCTCGCGCTGTTGTTTGGCCTTTTCGGCTGGAAGGTCGCTGCCCTTTACCTCGGTCTTGGTCTTACCGTGGCCATCACCGCCGGGCTGGTGATTGGCAGAATGGGCATGGAGGAACATCTAGAGGACTGGGTACGCGCCATGCAGGGAACGCAGTCGGCTGCATTTGACCCGGCGAAGCCCTGCTGGGACGAGCGCGTAGCCTCCGGCTTGGCTCATGTGAAGAGCATCGTCGGCAAGGTCTGGCCTTACATCTTACTGGGCATCGCTGTCGGTGCTGCCATCCACGGCTACGTGCCCGAGGATTTCATGGCTTCGATCATGGGCAAAGAGGCGCCCTGGTGGTCTCTGCCGGCGGCTGTGGCCATCGGTGTACCTATGTATAGCAACGCTGCGGGGATCATTCCCATCGTCGAGGCCTTGCTTGGGAAGGGCGCAGCGCTAGGCACCGTGCTGGCCTTCATGATGAGCGTCATCGCCCTGTCCCTTCCAGAGATGATCATCCTGCGCAAGGTCCTGAAACCGCGCCTCATCGCCACATTTGCCAGCGTCGTCGCAGCGGGCATATTGCTCGTCGGTTACGTCTTCAACGCTTTGCTCTGATTAGGGGAAACAAAATGCAAATCAAGGTTCTCGGAACAGGTTGCGCCAACTGCCGCAGCACCGTCGCCCTGATAGAGGAGGCGGCCCAAGCCAAAGGAATAGCGATAGAGATCGCCAAGGTCGAGGACCTCAAGGAGATCATGAGCTATGGCGTCATGAGCACACCGGGTGTGGTTATCAACGGGAAGGTAGTCCACGCCGGCGGGATTCCGACCCGCGACTTGATCGACGGGTGGCTGAAATAGGGCAGACGGCGTGACGCTGTAAATTCGACCAACGCAATATCTAACAAGGCAGCGCCATGCGCATAGCAGTCACCAGTCAAGACTTTCGATCTGTAACCGGTCATGCCGGACGTGCCCGACGCTTCATCGTGTTCGAAGCCGATGGCAAGGGGGCGCCCAAGGAAATTGAGCGCCTCAAACTCGATCCCGGCATGGAGATCCACGGTTTTGATCAACGCGCGGCGCATCCGCTCGACGCGGTCGAGGTGCTCGTTACGGCTGGCTCAGGCCAAGGCTTTGTCCGGCATATGGCGGCTCGCGGTGTGCAAGTGGTGGCGACCTCGGAGCGCGACCCGGCGCAAGCGATCGAGGTGTTTCTTGCGGGCCGACTCATGTCGGTGAGCAGCAGTGGCCGAGCCGATCCGGAAGGGCAAACTGCCCGATGCAACGACGCGGACGATGGCCTGGCTCATCGCTGCGGTTGCCGGAGTTGATCTATGGGGAGGAAAGCGCTGCCGTTCGAAAAGAGTGGGGCGGAGGCGGACCGCGGGCGTTCAAAGCGCGCCGGATTTCTACCATGAGGCTGGTCAGCATTGACCTGTTCTGGAAGCATCTGACAAAAGCTGAGGCAAGCAGCCTTTTAAGGCGGGCAAACGGTCTTCGACGCAGCGTCTAACAACAGAAAGGTAAAGGGCACAAGATGAAGTTTTTGACAACGTGGGCTGCGCTGTGCGGCCTCATAATCGGCGGGAGTGCGCAGGCAATGGTGATCGATATCGACAACGGTGAACTCGGCCGGCTGATCGCAAAGGGTGTGCCGATCATCGACATTCGTACAGCCGCGGAATGGCGACAAAGTGGCATCATTCCCGGCAGCCACTTGCTGACCTTCTTTGACGAGCAGGGTCGGGCCGATCCAGCGATTTGGCTCGACAAGGCGCGCGCGATAGCCAAGCCTTCGGACCCGCTGATCGTGATCTGCCGTTCGGGAAACCGGACCAAGATGTTGAGCCAGTTCTTGAGCGACCAGGCGGGATACGCCAAGGTCTACAACGTGCGAAGTGGCGTCGTCGCCTGGGCTAGGGAAGGCGGGACGCTCCAACCTTTGCCGCAACAGCACAGCCAAGCGCAAGCCCCCGCCGGACAGCATTGACTGCCACCAAGATTTCTTCCGCGGAAAATCCATTTGGGGCCGCAATATCCGGCGATGCAGGTGGTCTGACGGGTCGCGTGTTGACAATAGAATTAACTTGACAAACAATGTCAACTATTAGCGATTCGTCACCAACCGATCTTGGGAAACGGGGGAGCAGCATGCTGAACATTAACGGAAGAGCGATAGAGACCGATGCGGAGGGTTTCCTCGCCAATCTGGAAGACTGGTCGGAAGAGCTGGCCCAGTGTCTGGCCGAAAGTGACCAGATGGCGCTCACCGAGCAGCACTGGAAGGTGCTGCGCTGGATTCGCGATTACTACGCCGAGAACGGTGTCGCCCCCAATCTGCGCATCATGAGCAAGCTGCTGGGCAAGGACCTCGGCGCGGAATTCGCCGACAAGAAGCAGCTGTTCGAACTGTTTCCCTACAACCCGGCCAAGCAGGGTGCCCGCTACGCTGGCATGCCCAAGCCGACCGGCTGCGTCTGATGCTTTAACCCCCGGCTGGCTCGGACTGGCCCGCGACTCCTACAGGACGAATCCACAATGAAGATGAAGATCTTGTCGCAAACCTTGTCCGCCTGCCTGCTGCTCGCGTCCCTGCCGACCGTCGCGGCGGCAGACGAGGTCAGCGCAACGCAGGTGGTCGAAGCGATCGAGGGCGCTTTCGGGATCACCCACGGTGAGCGCCGCAATCACACCAAGGGCAGCTGCGCCGTAGGCGAATTCGTCGGCACCGCGGAGGCGGCGAAGTACTCACGCTCGGCCCTCTTTTCCGGCGAGCCGATCCCGGTGGTCGCTCGCTTTTCCTTGGCAGGGGGCAACCCCAAGGCACCTGACACGGCGAAGAGCGCGCGCGGCATGGCGCTGGAGTTCAAGCTGCCGAAGGGGCAGTTGCACCATATCACCATGCTCAACACGCCGATGTTCGGTGCCGCGACGCCGCGAACCTTCCTCGACCTGATGCTGGCCATGCGAGCGGATCCGGCAACGGGCAAACCCGATCCGGAGAAGATGAAGGCCTTCAAGGCCAGCCACCCGGACAATCTGGCGCAGGCCGAATTCCTCGCCAATAACAATCCCCCCGCGAGCTACGCCAGCAGTTCGTACTTCGGCATCCACACCTTCAAATTTGTCGACAAGAAGGACGGGGTGACGCTGGTGCGCTGGCAGTTCGTACCGCAGGACGGCGAAAAGCGGTTGAGCGACGAGGAACTCAAGAGCGCCGGCGCCAACTTCCTCGAACCGGCGCTGATCGCCCGTACCCAGCGCGGTCCCGTCGCCTGGGACATGATGGTGTCGATCGGTGAGGCAGGCGACCCCGAGGACAATCCGACCCTCCTTTGGCCGGCTGCCCGGCAGCGCTTCAAGGCGGGAACGCTGAAGCTGACGGCCGCCAAGCCGCAGAAGGGTGGCGAATGCGAGGCGATCAATTTCGATCCCTTGCTGATGGCCGACGGCATCGCACCGAGCAAGGATCCTATCTTGCTGTTCCGTTCTCCGGCTTACGCCGTTTCGTTTGCCAGACGCCTCGGCGAACGCTAGTGATCGGCGATGCCATGGAACTCTAGCGAGGCAGAAGATAATTGGGCGATTCTGCAGGTGAGCCGCCGCAATGGCTTTGGCTGGCTGCCGCCTTCACGGCCGCTACAGAGGACCGACGATGCGCGTAGTACTGAATGACATTGTGAAAATGAAGATCTGCGATCCGTCGGCAAGGGACTGCCACGACGAGCGCGAGGTACTTGAGTCGCTATTGCCGTTCGAGGCTGCCGCTGTGCTGGAACTGGGATGCGGCAAGGCGGAAAAGACCCGGACCATTGCCGAGGCCGGAAAGGTCGCTTCGATCACCGCGATGGAGGTGGACCGCATTCAGCACGCCGCCAATCTGCGCATCACCGACCTGCCGAAGGTAACTTTTGCTCTGGGTGGCGCCGAATCGATTCCCGCCCCAGACGCCCAATTCGACATCGTGCTGATGTTCAAGTCGTTGCATCATGTGCCACTCGACAAGATGGATCGGGCGATGGCGGAAATTCGTCGGGTGCTCAGGCCGGGCGGCCTGCTCTACGTTTCGGAGCCGGTGTTCGCCGGCGAGTACAACGAAATTGTCCGCCTCTTTCACGACGAGCAGGCGGTGCGCGAAGAAGCATTCGCCAGCATCGTCCGGGCGATCTCGACCGGCCTGTTCGATCTGGTCGAGGAAGAGTTCTTTGATACCGAGATCCACTTTGACAGTTTCGAGCAATTCGAGGCTCGCGTAATCAAGGTGACCCACAGCGATCACCGCCTGTCGTCAGAACTCTACGAAGCCGTGCGGCGCAAGTTCATGTCTCACCTTGGGCAGCAAGGTGCCCGTTTTCGCCAGCCGCTACGCATCGATTTGTTGCGCCGCGCAGCGGATTAGCATTTATAGAACTTGATGAGCGAGCCAAAGAGAGATCAAAGTTTTATGAAAGGAACGGACATGCGCCACATCCTAACCCTGTCCACGCTACTACTGGCCACGGCGGCCGTTGCTGCCGGCGAGCCGAAGCTCGGCCAACCCCTTCATGACAAGCAATGTGTGTCCTGCCACGTCAAACAGATGGGCGGCGACGGCAGCAAGATCTACACACGTTCGCCACGACTCGTTAACGACAAGAAGGCGCTGCGCGAGCGCGTCGCCCTCTGCGCAAAAAATACCGGCGCCGGCTGGCGTCCAGAAGATGAGGAGAATGTGACCGCCTATCTCAACGAGCAGTATTACACATTCAAATAGAGGTGTTAACAGTTCTGCATTTCGTCAGAAATTGGGGACCGACGCGGCTAGTCTCTATTGATCCCTATTTGGACATTATGCAGAGAGTTTTTAGCCTGGCGGGCGCGGCGTGACGCGATAAACACGCAGCGAAGAGGTGCTTCCGCGACCGGTAGACTAAAAATCCCGTTGTGCTGAACCGCCACATCGGCGGTGGCGCTATGGGGTTTGAATCAGCAGTCTCGCCAGAGTGGGTGGCCGACAGCCGTCGGAGGCGTTGAATCGAAGCGCTTGCACTGATTTTCGTGGCGGGTGTAGGACATTGGGTAGGCAATTCAGGCGATTAGGTTGCCCATTCAGCGGCAGCGCGTACGTATTGCGTCGGATCGTGCAGTGATGGGCAAAGAGAAGGCCAGGGCTCCGGGAAACGATAGCGGAAACCTTCAGCGGGATTTGTGCGATCGAGGTCATGTGTGTACGCGCGGCGGTGCACGCGGCAGAGCGCCTGGCAGAAACGTTTCGATGCAAACCATGTGGCCGCGACCGCATTGCGGGCAGTCGCGTAACGACTTACCGGTGAGCTGTTCGTAGCGATCGCGATAATCCAGAGGGACATGAGCGAGTATCGCGGCAGGAGCGGGTGCGTCAAGAAACTGCCGACAGCGGGCGAGCTTGACGGCGCGGTAACGATTGGCCAGGAAGCCGTAATGTCGTATCCGTTGAAACCCTCCCGGGAGAACATGCAGTAGGAAGCGGCGGATGAACTCCTGCGCGTCCAAGCACATGACCTTCTGACGCGATTCGTGGCGGTAATCCTTCCAACGAAACCTGACCTTGCCATCAACAAAGCTGATCAGACGATGGTTGGAGATGGCAACCCGGTGCGTGTAGCGGCCGAGATACTCGAGGACGTGCTGCGGTCCGCCAAACGGTGGCTTTGCGTAGACCACCCACTCCGCTTGGCGCACGGGAGCCAGATACCTGGCGAAGGCAGCCGGAGCCTGAAGCGGTTCAAGGGCGTTAAAGAACCGCAAATGTCCGCCGTCAAAGGCAGTCTGCAGCTTTTCGAGAAATAGCCTACGAAAAAGCCGCGAGAGAACGCGCACCGGCAGGAAGAAGCCCGGGCGGCAGGAGACCCAACGTTCGCCATCGGCGCTCAAACCACCGCCGGGAACCACGCAATGCAAATGGGGGTGATGCAACAGATTCTGACCCCAGGTATGCAGTAAAGCGATAAAGCCGATTTCGGCGCCCAGGTGCTTGGGATCGGCAGCGATCGTGCGCAAGGTTTCGGCCGTGGCGTGAAACAAACTTTCGTAGACGACATCCTTGTTCTGGTAGGCGATCGCAGCAATTTCTTCAGGCAGCGTGAATACAACGTGGAAATACTCGACGGGAATAAGGTCGGCCTGGCGATCTTCCAACCATTGGGCGCGCACGAGGGACTCACACTTTGGGCAATGCCTATTGCGGCAACTATTGAACGAGATGCGTAGGTGACCGCAGGCGTCGCATTGCTCCACGTGTCCGCCGAGGGCTTCTGTGCGGCAAAGCTCGATTGCACTCATGACGCAGCGCTGCCCACGGCTCAGAGCATCAGCGTGTTGCAGGCGATAGGCAGGCCCGGCCTGGCGAAAGATTTCCGCCACCTCGAGCCCGATGGGGCGCAACGCCAGCCTCAGCAATTAGCAGGTGGTGTCGGTGCCGGCGCTGGAGATTCAGCCTTGGGTAGCAAGTCGAAAGGGCTGGTCGTGGCGCACACGGTACTGGTGGCGACCTTCAAGTAGCGCGAGGTCGTGGCCAGGCTGCGGTGACCGAGCAGTAGCTGAATAGTACGGACATCGGTGCCACGTTCAAGCAGATGTGAGGCAAACGCATGCCGAAGCGAGTGAACGCTAATCGGTTTTGCAATACCGGAAACACGGTGCGCTTTCTGGCAGGCCAACGCGACGGCGCCCCGAGTGATCGGCTGGCCGGGAACGTCGCCTGGAAACAGCCACAGCGTCGGGCGGACTGCCTTCCAGTACGCGCGTAACACTTCGAGCAAGCGCGGCGAGAGCATCACATATCGGTCGTTCCGTCCCTTCCCTTGATCAACTCGGATCATCATCCGCTGGCTGTCGATGTCGGTCACCTTGAGGTGGGTGGCTTCGGAAACACGCAGGCCTGTCGCATAGGCCGTAATAAGAATCGCGCGGTGCTTGATGCTTCCAATAGAATTCAGGAATTGATCCACTTCCTCTGGACTGAGAATCACCGGCAGCTTGAATGGCTTCTTGGGCATTGGAATCCCTTCCACGGCCCAGTCGCGTTTCAGCGTCACTTTGTACAAGAAGCGCAGCGCGGCGGTTGCGATGCTGACACTGCCCGGTGCGAGCATCCGGGTCTGCGCCAAATGAACCTGATAGTCACGAATCTCATCCAAACCGAGGTCTTCCGGCGGCCGGTGAAAGTGCCTTGCATAGGAGATTATCTGTTGAAGATAGGACAATTGCGTATTCTTGGCCAGATTGCGGACAGCCATGTCTTCGAGCATCCGCCGGCGTAGTGGAGTCATGGTAAATCTCCTTATCGGGATTGAGTGAAGTGCTGCAAGCAGCAACTCCATGTTTCTCCGATCGGAGCATTCTGTGAATCCTAACTACCGACCCCAGGCGGGCCGCACACCGACTACCGCGTTAGCGGTTTAGTACTACTTCAGTAGTGTCCAGGGTGAAGTGAAGGAGAAAAGGAAGGAGCGGTTTAGCCGTGGGCCGAAGAAGGTGGTAGTGAGTGAAGTGGGAGTCATTATTCAGAAGGCAAATGCTGCACGTCTAATGACCGGGAGACGTATTCATCGGCTTCTTGCTGTAGCAACATGCCTTGTTCTTGGGTCGAGTATCAACAAATAGGGCATGCAGGATTTGACTGTGTGTGAAGGGAAGGTCGTCTTAGAGGACATTACTTACTTCTGAAAAGGAACGGCTACTCGAATGGGTAGCCGTAGGCATGCGTCTTTTTGCTAGAGGTCATTCCCGATAAGAAGCCCCAAAGTATTTATGACTTTTGCAACCAATTCATTGCCCGCCTTGCCAACAAACTCTGCATTGCGCCCGCGCCAGTCAAGGTTCTTAACATGGTCTGATAGCACAACACCAAACACAGCGGAATCTTTCGGCACCGCAACTTCAAATGGGTAGCCTTTGGCGTGTTTTGTGATTGGGCACGCAATCATGAGGCCGGTCTTAGCATTGTATTCGGCCTCCGTTAACACGATTGCTGGACGCTTGCCAGATTGTTCGTGACCAACCTGTGGCGAAAAGTTTATCCAAACAAAATCCCCCCGTTCCGGAACGTAATCGCCTGTTACCATGCCTCATCTCCTACTGCCGGGCCCCAATCTATTTCGCTATGGAGATTTTCTGGCGTAATTGAATTAAGCAGGGCTTCCAATCGCTTCTTCCGTCCGATTGGCTTGATGATGATGTCACCAGATGCCGAGACGGATACATCAACCTCATCGCCTTCCTGAATTCGACATTCCTTCTGTACGAATTTTGGTAAGCGGATAGCGAGGGAGTTTCCCCATTTGGCTACTAGGCTCATCATAATCTCCCTAGGGTGGATATCATTAGTATATCCTTTAGTCCGGTGGAGGACAACCATTTTCTGCTCCATATGAAATGCGGAGCGACATAGACCCTGTACGCCGGATATTGAACTTCAACATTTCAAGTTGGCATTTACTTTTCACAGAATGAGATAGAAAAAGTCGAAATAAGTTGTCAATAAGTATATGCGCAGATACTAAAATATATTGTAAGATAACCATTATCTAATGTACGAAACCTATGCAGCATAATTGTCATCGCCCTGATATGCTCTTCAACTTGGGGGCAATAAGGATGAACGATGGCTCTGTACAGAGAAGCATTCAAGCAACGGATGTTGGCACGGTTGCTGCCAGCGGAGGGCACCGAGTTGGGGGCAGTTGCGGTAAAGAGGGGATTGCCTGATAATCCCGTGCGGAAATTAGCTTACAATGTATTGATCTAATCGAATTGTACTTTAAACCACCCTGCAAAGCCGCTCTGTTACAGGCCCCGCTGTATTCCTCTCTGTCTCATTTCTAAAAACAGGACACCTGCTCGATAGGAATCATTCGCATTGACTATGATGGAAAATCCTGGGGTTTACCTAAGCAAAAAAGGGGGGGTGGGAGGGCAAAATATTGGGTCTGGCAGATCGAGAGTTTCTCTTGGGGAGGGAGTTGTTTGGGGATAAATTTCATCATTTTGATGTTCGAATGTCGCTGCTCAAGGGTTGTCAGAAACTGTTTTTAGCTCTAGATCATCTGAAATCCACGCCTCAGTTCATTCTCCAGGCATTTAGTTTGACTGCTTTATTGGCCAGGATATTAGTACCCACTTCTGGCCAATCAAAGACGCCGTTTGGCCATTTCTACATCTCCAATGGTTCTATTGCCCATCTCTGGCCAATCAAAGACTCTATCTGGCCATTTTTACTTCTCCGGTAGCTCCACTGCCCATTTCTGGCCATTCAAAGGCTCCATTTGGCCATTTACAACCCTCACGTGTTTTATCGACAAACAAGAGCTCCTGGTGGTTGTAATCGTGTAGTGGCAACGAACAATTTTTTCTAAGATACTTCTAGTGGTGCTCGCCCATGCGACGAGACGCGCCTTCACCAGTTGCAAGAAAGCCGCGTCGATGCCCTCCTCGTTCCACGCCTTCCGCGGCCCGCTCGAAGCACTCGACGGCCCGCGGGACGCAAGACAAACGGAACGCCTCGAGTGGGATCTGCGGCGCGGCATCGCGTCGATCATGAGCCATCCATGGATTCCGACCAGCGGGCCCGACGCGGTCACCGTGCGCGGATTCATCTACGATGTGGATACCGGGAGGCTGGAGGAAGTGAGCTATCCGGGACCCATGGGATCGATCGGTTTGCTAGCTTCGACGGCCGAGCGGATCGCGCCGCGAAACGGCAACAGCGCGACTGCGGGGGCGGCACCGAGCCGACGATCCCGGCGTTTCCGCGAATTGGCGTCGCCTCCCGACAAGACGCTGGACCAAGCTCAAAGACCGGGGTCGTTGCCTTCCTCGCCAGCCAGCACCGCTGCCACCGCCTTGCGGCTCAACTGGGGCGCGAACATTTCGATGAAGGTGTAGGCGTAGCCGCGCAGATAGGTATTGCGCATGATGCCGATGCGCGTGGTCGCCGACTCGAATAGGTCCGCCGCGTCGACCACGCGCAGACCCTTGTCGGTCTTGGCGTCGAAAGCCATGCTGGCGATGATGCCCACACCCAGCCCAAGCGCGACGTAGGTCTTGATGATGTCGGCGTCTATGGCCGAGAGCACGACGTTGGGGCTGATGCCGCGCGCACTGAAGGCGCTGTTGAGCTGCGAGCGGCCGGCGAACGCCGAGTCGTAGGTGATGATCGGATAGCGGGCGATCTCCTCCAGGGTCAACGGCTTGAGCTTGAGCAGCGGATGCCGCGGCGGCGCGACGATGGACCGGTTCCACTGGTAGCAGGGAAGAGTCACCATGTCCGGCTGCTCGCCGATCGACTCGGTGGCGATGGCGAGGTCGGCTTCGCCGCTGCGCACATAGTCGCAGACCTGGGTCGGATTGCCCTGGTGCAGGCGAATCCGCACGCCGGGGTGGGCGCGCATGAAGCGGTGCAGCACCCGCGGCAGCACGTAGCGGGCCTGGGTGTGGGTGGTGGCGATAGAGAGCTTGCCGCTCGCCTCGCTGGAGAACTCGGCACCGACGCTCTTCAAGTTGTCCACGTCGCGCAGCATGCGCTCGGCGATCAGCAATACCTCGCGTCCCGGCGCCGTGATGCCGGTGAGGCGCTTGCCTTGGCGGACGAAGATGTCGACGCCGAGCTGTTCCTCGAGGACGCGGATCTGCTTCGATACTCCTGGCTGCGAGGTGTGCATCGCCGCCGCCGCCTCCGAGATGTTGAGGCCGCAACGGGCAACCTCGAGCACGTAGCGCATCTGCTGCAAGTTCATGAGCGGGCACCATATAAGCAGTAGTTATTATCTACTAATAATAAAGTATTTAATCGATCTATGTGGACCGGCTAGGATGCAACGCACAAACACGCAAGAGAGGGCCGCCATGTACCGCTACGACGAGATCGACCAACGCCTGGTAGACGAACGTGTCGCACAGTTTCGCGATCAGACCCGCCGCTATCTGGCCGGCGACTTGACCGACGACGAGTTCCGGCCGCTGCGCCTGCAAAACGGCCTCTACGTGCAGCGTCACGCACCCATGCTGCGCATCGCCGTGCCCTACGGCCTGCTCGCCAGCCGCCAGCTGCGCCGACTGGCCTACATCGCGCGCCGCTACGATCGCGGTTGGGGGCACGTCACGACGCGGCAGAACGTGCAATTCAACTGGTTGAAGCTCCCGGAGGTCCCCGACTTGCTCGCCGACCTCGCGGAGGTGGAGATGCACGCCATCCAGACCTCGGGCAACTGCATCCGCAACATCACCTCCGACCAGTTCGCCGGTGTCGTCGCCGACGAGCTCGAAGATCCGCGTCCCTGGTGCGAAATCCTGCGCCAGTGGTCGAGCTTCCATCCGGAGTTCGCCTACCTGCCGCGCAAGTTCAAGATCGCGGTCAACGCCGCCAGCACCGATCGTGCCGTGGTCGCCGCCCACGACATCGGCCTCCATCTGACGCACGACGCCGCAGGCGCGACCGGCTTCACGGTGCTGGTCGGCGGCGGCCTCGGCCGCGCCCCGATGATCGGTTCGGTGGTGCGCGAGTTCTTGCCGGCGCGGCATCTGCTTAGCTATTGCGAGGCCATCTTGCGCGTCTACAACCGCCACGGTCGCCGCGACAACATCCACAAGGCGCGCATCAAGATTCTGGTGAAGAGCCTGGGCGTCGCCGAATTCACCCGTCAGGTCGAGGCCGAGTGGGCGCACCTGGAAGACGGTCCGGAGACCTTGAGCGACGCCGAGATCGCTCGCGTCAAGGGACACTTCACCGCCCCCGCCTACGAGATCCTGACGCCGCGCGACACCCTGTTCGAAACGCGCAAGCGGGACAAGGCATTCGCCCGCTGGTTGGAACGCAACGTCACCGCGCACAAGGTTGCCGGTTACAGCATCGTCAGCCTGTCCTTGAAAGCGCCCGGCCAGGCACCCGGCGACATCAGCGCCGAGCAGATGGAGGCGGTGGCAGACCTCGCCGATCAGTACAGCTTCGGCGAGCTGCGGGTATCGCACGAGCAGAACCTGATCCTCGCCGACGTCAGACAGCGAGACCTCTACGCGTTGTGGGGCCGGGCCAAAGCGATCGGCCTGGCGACCCCGACGATCGGCCTGCTCAGCGACATCATCTGCTGTCCGGGCGGCGACTTCTGCTCGCTGGCCAACGCCAAGTCCATCCCCATCGCTCGCGCCATCGCCGATCGCTTCGAGGATCTCGATTACCTGTTCGACGTGGGCGACGTATCGCTCAACATCTCCGGCTGCATGAACGGATGCGGCCACCATTCGGTCGGCAACATCGGCGTCCTGGGCGTCGACAAGCGCGGCGAGGAGTGGTACCAGGTGACGCTCGGTGGGGCCCAGGGACGCGACGCCAGTCTGGGCGAGGTGATCGGTCCGTCCTTCCGCGCGGCCGAGATGCCCGACGTGGTGCAGCGTCTGCTCGAGACCTACGTCGAACAGCGTCACGCCGACGAAAGTTTCATCGATACCGTGCGCCGCATCGGCCTCGAGCCGTTCAAGGCGCGCGTCTACACAACGCAAGCAGAGGAAAGGAAGGTCAGCAATGGCTAAGATCATCAAGCAGGATCGCATCGTCGACGACAACTGGAAGATCATCACGCTCGCCGCCGGCGACAGCCCCGAGGCGATCGCTCTGCCGGTCGGCCCGCTGTTGGTACCGGTCGCCGTTTGGCGGGCGCGGCGCCGCGAACTGGTGGAACGACAGTACGAGCACGGCTGGTCGCTCGGCGTCTGGCTCGGCGCCGGCGAAGGGCCGGAGCTGATCGAAGACACGCTCGACGACTTCAGCGTCATCGGCATCGAGTTCTCCCGCTTCAGCGATGGTCGCGGCTACTCGACCGCGCGCCTGCTGCGCAGCCGTTACGGCTACAGCGGCGAGCTGCGTGCGATCGGCGACGTGTTGCGCGACCAGCTGTTCTATCTGCGGCGGGTCGGCTTCGACGCCTTCAGCGTGCGCGCCGACAAGAGCATCGACCAGGCGCTGACCGGGCTCGCGGACTTCAGCGCGGTCTACCAGGGCGCCAACGACGCCGCGCTCGCGCGACGCGAATCGGCCTTGCGGCGGGTCGCGTAGACGCCCATGGTCTCCGTCCAACATACGCTCGCGCATCTGGATTGGCTCGAGTCCGAGGCCATCCACATCCTGCGCGAGGTGGCCGGTCAGTGCGCCAATCCGGCGCTGTTGTTCTCCGGCGGCAAGGACTCGATCTGCCTGCTGCGTCTGGCCGAGAAGGCCTTCCGTCCCGGCCGCTTCCCCTTTCCGCTGCTGCACATCGACACCGGCCACAACTACCCGGAGGTGATCGCCGCCCGCGACCGGCTGGCGGCTCAGCTCGGCGAACGGCTGATCGTGCGTTCGGTGGAGGATTCCATGGCGCGCGGCACCGTGGTCCTGGGCTCAGCGGGCGAGTCGCGCAACAAACACCAGTCGGTGACCCTGCTCGAAGCGATCGCCGAATTCGAGTTCGACGCCTG
>JAHFRE010000085.1 GCA_023258955.1 Sterolibacterium sp. | reverse complement strand
AGAAAATCGAGGCAGTGATCAAACCCTTCAAGCTCGACGAGGTGCGCGAAGCGCTCTCCGAGGTCGGCGTCACCGGGCTCACGGTCACCGAGGTCAAGGGCTTCGGGCGGCAGAAGGGCCATACCGAGCTCTATCGCGGTGCCGAGTACGTGGTCGATTTCCTGCCCAAGATCAAGCTCGAAGTGGTCGTCGCCGACCAGACGGTGGAGCTGGCGATCGAGGCCATCATCAAGGCGGCGCGCACCGGCAAAATCGGCGACGGCAAGATCTTCGTCACTTCGGTGGAGCAGGTTGTCAGAATCAGAACCGGCGAAACCGACGAAGCTGCGGTCTGACTAGGACCTTCCCCCCGGCCCCCTTCCCGAGAAAGGGGGTGACGGTGGTTCGCCCCTGTAGGAGCCGAAGGCGGAACCACCCGAAGAGGTGGCGGGGCTCCATGTCGTTGGTTCACCGCCTAGCCTTCAGCAGCACCAGCACCGCGCCGCCGCCGCCGTCGGCGGCCGGGGTCTGGCAATAGGCCAGCACCTCGGAGCGGCCGGCCAGCCAGCGCCGCACCAATTCCTTCAGCACCGGTTCCCGTCCCGGCGAGCCTCTGCCCTTGCCGTGGATGATGCGCAGGCAGCGCGCTTGGTGCGCCAGGCACTCGGCGACGAATTCGGCCAGCGCCGTGCGCGCGTCGACCCGATTGAGTCCGTGCAGGTCCAGTTGCTCTTCCACCATCCAGCGGCCGCGCCGCAGATCGCGCAGGACGCTGCGCGCCAGACCGGGCTGCAGATAGGCGAGTTCGTCGCCGCCTTCGAGCAGCACGTCGAGCGGTGCCGGTTCCAGGCTCTCGGCCAGCGCTTGCGCCTCGTCGCGCTGGCGTTGGCGGGGGATGGGCGCGGCCTTCGGCGGCTCGTGATGCACCCGGTCCGAGCTGAGCGGCACGGCGTCGGCCACCGCTGCGCGGAACAGCGCCAGGTCGTCGGGCGCCGCAGCCGGGCGCGGGCGGCGCATCGCCGCAACCGCCTCAGCTGTCCAAGAAGCGCTCGGCGTCGAGCGCTGCCTGACAGCCGGAGCCGGCGCTGGTGCACGCCTGGCGATAGATGTGGTCCTGCACGTCGCCGGCGGCGAACACGCCCGGGATGCTGGTCTGGGTGGCGTTGCCGGCCCGGCCGCCCTTGGTGATGATGTAGCCGCCCTCCATCTCCAGCTGACCGACGAACAGATCGGTGTTCGGCTTGTGGCCGATGGCGATGAACACGCCCTGGAGTGCGACGTCCTCGGTGGCGCCGGACTTGACGTCGGCGATGCGCATGCCGGTCACCCCGGTCTTGTCGCCGAGGATTTCATCGAGTCGGGAATTCCACTTGATCGTCACCTTGCCCGCCGCCTGCTTCTCGAACAGCTTGTCCTGCAGGATCTTCTCCGAGCGGAACTTGTCGCGGCGGTGCACGATGGTCACGTGCTTGGCGATGTTCGCCAGGTAGAGCGCCTCCTCGACCGCGGTGTTGCCGCCGCCGATCACCGCCACCTCTTGGTTCTTGTAGAAGAAGCCGTCGCAGGTGGCGCAGGCGGAGACCCCCTTGCCAGCGAAGGCCTCTTCCGAGGGCAGGCCCAGGTACTGCGCCGACGCGCCGGTGGCGATGATCAGAGAATCGCAGGTGTAGCTGCCGGCGTCGCCGATCAGCGTGAAGGGCTTCTCGGTCAGCTTGGCGGTGTGGATGTGGTCGAAGATGATCTCGGTGTTGAAGCGCTCGGCGTGCTTCTGGAAGCGTTCCATCAGCTCCGGTCCCTGCACCCCGTCGGCGTCGGCGGGCCAGTTGTCGACGTCGGTGGTGGTCATCAACTGGCCGCCCTGGGCCATGCCGGTGATCAGGACCGGATGGAGGTTGGCGCGCGCGGCATAAACCGCCGCGGTATAGCCGGCCGGACCGGAGCCGAGAATCAGCAGGCGAACGTGACGTGTAGCCATGGCATCCATCCCTAGCGCAAAAGAATCGAATTATACTCAGCCGCAGGTTCAAGGACGGCGGTGATCGTGCCGTTGGCATGGGTGGTCGAGGTCTGGAGGTGGGCGGCGATGAAGCGGGACAACAAGGTTGCGGTGGTGGCGTTGCGCGCCCTGCCCATGTTCGCGTCCCTGTCCGAGGAAAGGCTGGCCGCCCTGGCCAAGGTCGCGACGCTGCGCAGCGTGCCGCGCCACGGCATCGTGGTCAACGCCGGCGACCAAATCGACAGCATCTACCTGATCCTCACCGGTGGCCTCAAGGTGTTGATGGGCGACCAGGAGGGCCGCGAGGTGATCCTGAGCATGCTCGGCCCCGGCGACTTCTTCGGCGAGATGGGCGTCATCGACGACCATCCGCGCTCGGCCACGGTGCGCGCCACCGACGAGAGCAGCCTGGTGGTGATTCCGCAGGCGGCGTTTCAGCGCTGCATGGCCGAGAACGCCGAGGTGGCGCTCTACGTGATGCGCGACCTGGTCAAGCGGCTGCGCGTCGCCGACCGCAAGATCGAGAGCCTCTCCCTGCTCGACGTCTATGGCCGCGTCGCCCGGGTGCTGCTCGATCTGGCCGAGGACCGCGGCGGGCGCAAGGTGGTGGCGCGGCGGATCACCCGCCAGGATATTTCGCAGATGGTCGGCGCCTCGCGCGAGATGGTCAGCCGCGTCATGCGCGACCTGCAACTGCGCGGGCTGATCGACGAGAAGGACGACCTGATCTGGCTCACCGACGGCATCGACCCCGGCGCGGGCGCCAGCCACACTTAGCCGTTCCGGCCAGCTGCAGCCGCGGTCGAATTGTGGCTTTTTTGCCGTCTTTTCTGCCGATGGTGCCTGGGCGCGGCGGGTTATTTTCTTGCATGTTCCCCTATTCCCGTCCCCGACGTGGCGGATAAACAGACCAGCCCAGCCCTGCCGGAAAAGATCGTCGCCCTGTTGCAGGAGGCGCGCTGGTTGGCCTTGGCCGGCCTGGCGATCTATATCGCCCTGGTGCTCTACGGCTTCGACAAGGCCGACCCGGGCTGGTCCCACGCCACCGGCGCGGTGGCTTTGGCCAACCCCGGCGGCAGACTCGGCGCCTGGCTGGCCGACCTCT
This sequence comes from Sterolibacterium sp., assembly GCA_023258955.1. Classification (GTDB taxonomy): domain Bacteria; phylum Pseudomonadota; class Gammaproteobacteria; order Burkholderiales; family Rhodocyclaceae; genus CAIYYX01. The sequence goes on along the minus strand of JAHFRE010000085.1, from coordinate 11,721 downwards.
TGCTCTATCTGTTCGGCCTGTCGGCCTGGTGGTCGGTGCTGTTCCTGTTCGCCGCCGTGGCCTGGGGCTATCGCCGCCTCGACGCCCTGATGCCTGGCGACCGGCGCCCGCTGCTGATCGCCCTGGCCGGCTTTCTGCTGCTCCTCACCGCCAGCAGCACCCTGGAAGCGACCCGTTTCTATACGCTGAAGATCGCCCTGCCGTTTGCTCCGGGCGGCATGCTCGGCCACGAGGTCGGGCGGCTGGCCGCCCGCTATCTGGGTTACGGCGGCGGCACGCTGATCATGCTGGTGCTGTTCGCCGCCGGCTTGAGCCTGCTCACCGGCCTGTCCTGGCTGCGCCTGTCGGAGCTGCTGGGCGCTGCGCTGGAGGTCCTCTGCCTCGGCGCGGCGCGATTGCTGCAGACCTGGCAGGACCGGCGCATCGGACGCGCCGCCGCCGAAAAGCGCGAGGCCGTGGTCGAGGTCGAGCGCAAGAAGATCGAGGAAGATCCGCCGGTGAAGATCGAAGCGGCGGTGGCCGAAGTGCCCAAGGCGGCCAAGCTCGAGGCGCGGATCGACAAGGAGCGCCAGGCGCCGCTGTTCTTCGACGCGCCGGGCGGGGCGTTGCCGCCGCTGCACCTGCTCGACGAAGCTTCGCACAAGCCAGAGGATCTGCCCGACAGCGAGACCATGGAGTTCACCTCGCGCCTGATCGAGCGCAAGCTCGCCGACTTCGGCGTCGAGGTCAGGGTGCTCTCCGCCCATCCCGGACCGGTGGTGACCCGCTACGAAATCGACCCGGCGGTCGGCGTCAAGGGCAGCCAGATCGTTGGCCTGGCCAAGGATCTGGCGCGCGCCCTGTCGCTGGTCAGCATCCGCGTGGTCGAGTCGGTGCCGGGCAAGCCCTTCATGGCGCTGGAACTGCCCAACGCCAAGCGGCAGACCGTGCGCCTGTCCGAGATCATCGGCTCCAAGGCCTACCACGGTCTGCACTCGCCGCTGGCGGTGGCGCTGGGCAAGGACATCGCCGGTGCGCCGATGGTGGTCGACCTGGCGAAGATGCCCCACCTCCTGGTCGCCGGCACCACCGGTTCGGGCAAATCGGTGGGCATCAACGCCATGATCCTGTCCCTGGTCTACAAATCCGAGCCGCAGGCCGTGCGCCTGATCATGATCGACCCGAAGATGCTCGAGCTGTCGGTGTACGAGGGCATTCCGCATCTCTTGGCGCCGGTGGTCACCGATATGAACAAGGCGGCCAACGCGCTGAACTGGTGCGTCGGCGAGATGGAGCGGCGCTACAAGCTGCTCTCGGCGCTGGGCGTGCGCAATCTGTCCGGCTACAACGCCAAGATCATCGAGGCCAAGAAGGCAGGAACGTCGATCGCAAATCCCTTCTCGCTGACCCCGGAGTCGCCCGAACCCCTGGCGGCGATGCCCTACATCGTGGTCATCATCGACGAACTGGCCGACCTGATGATGGTGGTCGGCAAGAAGGTCGAGGAGTTGATCGCGCGCCTGGCGCAGAAGGCGCGCGCCTCGGGCATCCATCTGATCCTGGCGACGCAGCGGCCCTCGGTCGATGTGATCACCGGCCTGATCAAGGCCAACATCCCGACCCGCATCTCCTTCCAGGTATCCTCGCGCATCGATTCGCGCACCATCCTCGACCAGATGGGCGCCGAAGCCCTGCTCGGGCAGGGCGACATGCTGTTCCTGACCCCGGGCACGCTGCCGCTGCGGGTGCACGGCGCCTTCGTTTCCGACGACGAGGTGCACCGCGTCGCCGAGCACCTGAAGAAGGTCGGCGAGCCCGAGTACATCGCCGACATCCTCGATGCGCCCTCAGGCGAGGCGGGGCAGGGTGGGGAGGTCGACGATGGCGACGGCGAGAGCGACGCGATGTACGACCAGGCGGTGGAGATCGTGCTGAAGACCCGTCGTCCCTCGATCTCCCTGGTGCAGCGCCATCTGCGCATCGGCTACAACCGCGCCGCCCGCCTGATCGAACAGATGGAGCGCTCCGGCCTGGTCTCGGCGATGAACGGCGCCGGCAGCCGCGAGGTGCTGGTGCCCGAGCGCTCGGAGTGAGCGGGCGCTCGAGCGGGGGCCAAGTCGCGCTATAGTCTGGCTGTCCCCCACTGCCACGCCACCGATGAAACGTTCGCTCTGTCTTTGCTGCGCGCTGCTTGCCTGCGGCGCCGCCGACGCTTCCGGCCCGGAGCAGCTGCAGGCCTTCGTCGCCAAGGTGCAGACCGCCCGCGCCCATTTCAGCCAGAGCGTGCTGCCCAAGTCGGGGCGCAAGCCGCAGCTGTCGCAGGGCAGCTTCGCCTTTGCCCGCCCCGGAAAATTCCGCTTGAGCTACGAGCAACCCTACGCCCAGCTGCTGGTCGGCGACGGCGAACGCTTGTGGGTCTACGACGCCGATCTCAACCAGGTCTCGGTGCGCAAGCTCGACCGCGCCCTCGGTGCCAGCCCGGCCACCCTGCTTGCCGGTGACGGCCACCTGGAGAGGGATTTTGTGGTCAGCGACGCCGGCAGCCACGACGGCCTCGAATGGGTCGAGGCCAGGCCGCGGGCAGCCGAAGGCGGCTTCGAGCGGGTGCGCATCGGTTTCAAGGAGCAAGGGCCGCAGCAGATGGAAGTGGTCGACAACTTCGGCCAGACGACGACGTTGACCTTCAGCCGCATCGAACGCAACCCGGTGCTCGATCCCAAGCTGTTCCAGTTCGTGCCGCCCAAAGGCGCCGACGTCTTGAAGGAATGAAAGACCTGCTGCCCGCCGCCGTGCCCCACGCGCCGCTGGCCGAGGCGCTACGGCCGCGTGCGCTCGACGAGGTGATCGGCCAGGCGCACTTGCTCGGCCCGGGCAAGCCGCTGCGCCTGGCTTTCGAATCGCAGCAGCCGCACTCGATGATCCTCTGGGGCCCGCCCGGGGTGGGCAAGACGACGCTGGCGCGGCTGATGGCCGACGCCTTCGACGCCGAGTTCATCGCGCTGTCGGCGGTGCTCTCCGGGGTCAAGGAGATCCGCGAAGCGGTGGCGCGCGCCGAGCTGACCCTGGCCCAGTCGGGCCGGCGCACCCTGCTCTTCGTCGACGAGGTGCACCGCTTCAACAAGGCGCAGCAGGACGCTTTCCTGCCCTTCGTCGAGCGGGGCCTGCTGACCTTCGTCGGTGCGACGACCGAGAATCCTTCCTTCGAAGTGAACTCGGCGCTGCTCTCGCGTGCCGCGGTCTACGTGCTGCAGAGCCTCGACGAGGCAGAGTTGACCCAGTTGTTCGCCCGTGCTTGCGCGCGCGCCATGCCCGACCTCGTCTTCGCCGAGGCCGCCCGCGAGCGCCTGGTTGGCTACGCCGACGGCGATGCACGGCGCCTGCTCAACGTGCTCGAGCAACTGCAGGTCGCAGCGCGCGCCGCCGGCTCGAGCCAGATCGACGCCGCCTTCGTCGATAGCGCGCTGGCCGCCGACCTGCGCCGCTTCGACAAGGGCGGCGACGCTTTCTACGACCAGATCTCGGCGCTGCACAAGGCGGTGCGCGGATCGAGCCCCGACGCCGCGCTCTACTGGCTGGTGCGCATGTTGGACGGCGGCGCTGATCCCCTCTACCTGGGGCGGCGTATGCTGCGCATGGCCAGCGAGGACATCGGCCTGGCCGACCCGCGTGCCCTCGAGCTGGCCCTGAACGCTTGCGCCACCTACGAGCGCTTGGGCAGTCCCGAGGGCGAGCTGGCCCTGGCCGAGACCGTCATCTACCTGGCCTGCGCCGCCAAGTCGAACGCGGTCTACGCCGCGTATAATGCCGCGCGCGCGCATATCAAACAGGACAAGTCGCGGCCGGTGCCGGAACACTTGCGCAACGCCCCGACCAAGCTGATGAAGGAGCTCGGTTTCGGCGCCGAGTACCGCTACGCCCACGACGAAGCGGAGGCCTATGCCGCCGGCGAGAACTACTTTCCCGAGGGCATGCCCCGCGTCGAATGGTACAAGCCGACGCCGCGCGGGCTGGAAGCGCGCATCGCAGAAAAGCTGGCGCACCTGGCCGAGCTCGATCGGCAGACGAAGAAGAGAACATAGGACACAGAGCATGCTCGACATACTCAGCTTGAGAAACGATCTCGACGGCGTCGCAACGCGCCTGGCGAGCCGCGGTGTGGTCCTCGACAGCGAGCGCTTCCGCCTGCTCGAGGAAGAGCGCAAAGCGCTGCAGACCCGCACCCAGGACCTGCAGGCCAAGCGCAACGCGCTGTCCAAGCAGATAGGCCAGTTGAAGAGCCGAGGCGACAGCGCCGAGGCGCTGCTGGCCGAGGTCGCCGGCCTCGGTGCCGAACTCACCGATTGCGAGCTCAAGCTCTCCGCCTTGCTCGCCCGCATCAACGACTATCTGGCGCTGATTCCCAATCTGCCGCACGCGAGCGTGCCGCACGGCACATCGGAGGCCGACAACGCCGAGGTGCTGCGCTGGGGTGCGCCGCGCAGCTTCGATTTCGCGCCCAAGGATCACGTCGACCTCGGCGCCGCCCTGGGCGGCCTCGACTTCGAGACGGCGACCAAGATCGCCGGCAGCCGCTTCGCGCTGATGTCGGGCCCGATCGCCCGCCTGCACCGCGTTCTCGCCCAATTCATGCTCGACACGCACACCCGCGAGCACGGCTACACCGAGGTGTACGTTCCCTATCTGGTGAACCCGCAGAGCATGTTCGGCACCGGCCAGTTGCCCAAGTTCGAGGAAGACCTGTTCCGCGTGCCGCGCAGCGACGGCAGCCACCTCTACCTGATTCCCACGGCCGAGGTGCCGGTGACCAACATCGTGCGCGACGCCATCGTCGCGGCCGAAGACCTGCCGCTCAAGTTCGTCTGCCACTCCCCCTGTTTCCGCTCCGAGGCCGGCTCTTACGGCCGCGACACGCGCGGCATGATCCGCCAGCACCAATTCGACAAGGTCGAACTGGTGCAGATCGTCAGGCCCGAAGACTCCTGGCAGGCGCTCGAAGAACTCACCGGTCACGCGGAGGCAATCCTGCAGAAGCTCGATCTTCCCTATCGCAAAGTGGCGCTATGCACCGCCGATATGGGCTTCTCGGCGGCCAAGACCTACGATCTGGAGGTGTGGCTGCCGGCGCAGAACGCCTACCGCGAGATCTCCTCCTGCTCCAACTTCGAGGCATTCCAGGCGCGCCGCCTGCAGGCCCGCTACCGCGCCGAAAAGGGCGCCAAGCCGGAACTGCTGCACACCCTGAACGGCTCCGGCCTGGCCGTCGGCCGCACCCTGGTGGCGGTGCTGGAGAACTATCAGAACGGCAACGGCAGCGTCGCCGTGCCCGAGTCGCTGCGCTCGTACATGGGCGGGATGGAGAACATCGGCGGCGTGTAGTCGCGGCCCTGGTGCGCTGGTTCGTAGCGCGCCAGGATGTCCTGGAAGGTGCGCACGTTCTCGACCATGATCACCGCCTCGCCGCCGCGGCCGCGTCCGCTCTTCAGCCGCTCGTAGTATTTCTGCCGCGATAACAGCGGCAGCACCTGCTTCATCTCGTACCAGGAGTTGGCGTCGCGCTTGAGTCCGGCAGCGATGGCGCGGGCGCCGTTCATGTGGCCCTGTCCCAGGTTATAGGCGGCCAGCGCCAGCCAGGTGCGGTCGGGTTCCTTGACCGTGGCCGGCACCTGCTCGATCAACTCTGCCAGATAGCGGGCGCCGGCGCGGATGCTCTGCCGGGCATCGAGCCGGTTCTTCACCTTCAACTGATCGGCGGTGTCTTCGGTGAGCATCATCATGCCGCGCACACCGGTGGGCGAGGTCGCCAGCGGATCCCAGCGCGATTCCTGGTAGGCGAGCGCGGCGAGCAGACGCCAGTCGATGCCGGTGACCTCCTGCGCGGCGATGAACTCGCCGCGGAAACGCGGCAACACCCGCGCCACCCGATCGAGAAAGTCGGCCACACCCTCGCTGTTGATGCGATGGATGTGGCCGAAGTAGCGGTCGTGCACCCGCTCCAACGTGCCGTCGGCGCGGATGCGCTGGATGAATTTCTGCACCTGCGCGTAGAGCTGGATATCGCCGTCGGCGGCGAAGGCCCAGGCCAGCCGCACCCTGCCCTGGAGTTCCTGCGCCTCCTCGACCTGGGGGAAAAAATTGATGGCGATCTTGTAGTGCGTCGTGTCCGTCGCCGCCAGTTCGCTCTTGTGGCTGGCGACACGCTCGAGCAGTTCGATCTCGTTGATGTCGTCGCGGGCCGCGATCACGAAGGGCGGATTGCCATCGCCCATGGCCTGCAGCGCGGCGATCTGGGGTGAACCGGCCAGCGCCTCGATGCGCTTGCCGGCCAGGGCGTTGAGGTCGTTCGCCGGCGGCGCCTCGGCGTGCTGCACGATCAACTGTCCCGACTCGCGCAGGACGGTCGAGTAGCGTAGTTCGGGGTCGGCGGCGAGCGCCACGGCCGCGGCAAAATGTACCCGGCCCTGCTTGACCAGGCGCAGCAGATCGACGTTGTCGCGCGCCACCACGAAGCGCGTCGGCAGGCCGAGATCGCGGGCGAACAGTTCGACCAGATCATGATCGAAACCCTTGGCGGCGCCGTCGGTCTGTTCGTAGTAGGCGGGGGTCTGGCGCACCGCGACCAGCAGTTCGCCGCGTTGCCCGGGTGGCTCCAGCCGCTGCCCGCAGCCCGAGAGCAGGGCGGGAACACAGGCGACGAGGGCAACGTAGGCGAGCGGGCGGCACGACCGGCGCATGGCTTATTGCCCTCATCGGATGGTTGCCCGCCCATTGTGCCACGCCGGCGCAACCGCTGTGAAGCCGCCAGCCGTTCCGTCCGGCGATCCGCGGCTGTTCTCATACCTCGACATCAATGTCATATGACTAAATGCATGGGGTGAATTGATCTACCCTTCTACCCATCGGCGTCGCAATCTGCTAGATTGCAGTCTGACAATGCACTATGCATATGCCTTTAGGCATAGTGCATTGTCACTGCGATGGATGCTCGAAGGGGAGGGCGCGGTGCCGGCTGCACAGATCGCCGATCATCGATCGGCCAGTCCAAGATGATGCGCAAGCTGTTGTCCCTGTATTCCCGCTCGCTCAAGACGCGGCTGACGGTACTTACGCTCGGCTTGTTCCTCGTCATGATCTGGATGCTCGCCATCTGGGTCAGTTCCTACCTCCGCGGCGATCTGCAACGTGCCTTGAGCGCGGCGCAAGTGTCGGCTGCGCAGGCGGCTGCTGCGACTATCAACGCCGAGTTGGAAGACCGACTCGCGGTACTCAACGTCGTCGCCAAGCAGCTCTCGTCAACCGGTGTCAGCAATGCCGCCGCGCTGCAGCGCTATCTGGACGCGGACCTGCTGCTGCGCAACCGCTTCAACGATGGTGCATTCATCGTCGGCGCCGATGGTACGACCCTGGCGTCGGTACCCGGCGAAGCGCGACGCGTGGGCGTCAATTATGCGGACCGGGATTTCATCGCCGCTGCGCTCGATCGAGGCAGAACGACGATCGGTCGGCCTGTCCTGGGCAAGGTTTCGAAGGCGCCGTTTGTGGTCATGGCAGCACCGATTCGCGATGCCCGCGGCCGGGTGATCGGTGCGCTGGCAGGCGCCACGAATCTGGACAAAGCGAATTTCTTCGACAAGATCACCGATCAACAATACGGCGACAGTGGCGGCTATCTGATCATCGCCCCCCAGTACCGTTTGATCGTCACAGGCACGGACAAGAGCCGCATCATGCAGCCGGTTGCCAGCCCCAATACCGTTCCGGCGGTCGAGCGCTTGGTCGCGGGTGAGCTGGGCTCTGTCGTATTTACGAATTCCAAGGGTGTCGAGCAATTGCTTTCTGCCCAAGCGATACCGGTCGCGGGCTGGTTCATCTCGGTCGGACAGCCAACGGCGGAAGCCTTCTATCCAGTCTATTCCATGCAACGCAGCGTCTTGCAGGTGACGTTGGTGCTCACCTTGTTCGCGGGTGGCTTGGTGTGGTGGATGCTGACGCGGCAGCTCGCGCCCTTGGCTGCGACCGTCACCGGGCTGCAGCGGGTGGGTGACGGCGACGATTCGATGCCGTCCCTGCCGGTCGTGCACCAGGATGAAATCGGCGAAGTCATCACGCGCTTTGACCGTCTGCTGCAAGATTTGCACCGCAGCCGGGCCGAATTGCGCGACAGCGAGGCGTTCAAGCACGCCGTCTTGAATTCTGTCGGTTCCGAAATCGCCGTGCTCGACCGCGACGGCATCATCATCCAGGTCAACGAGCCGTGGCGGCGATTCGCCGCGGCCAACAGCGCCGACGACGCGACCGGGCGGGTCGACGTCGGTCGCGATTATCTGGCCGCTTGCCAGATGGCCGCGAACCTCGATGTGGATGGCGCGCAGCGTGCCCTCGACGGCATCCGCGGCGTATTGAACGGTTACCTGTCCACGTTCAGCATCGAATACCCCTGCCATTCGCCGACCGAGCAGCGCTGGTTCAGCATGACCGTGACGCCGCTCTTGGGCGTGGACCAGGGCGGGGTGGTGATCGAGCACAGCGACATCAGCGAACGCGAGCGGCAACGGCTGGCGCTGCTAGAGAGCGAGAACCGCTTTGTGCATTTCATGGAAAGGCTGCCGGCGATCGCCTTCATCAAGGATGAAGGCGGCGACCTCGTCTTCGCCAACCGCAATATGGAGCGCTTCCATGGCATAGAGGACTGGCGCGACAAGACGCAAGAACAGTTCGTCCCTGCGGCCGAGTTGGCCAGGATGAGGGTGGACGACCAGTTCGCGCTCGCCAACGGCAGCCACGTGACGGAGGAAGAGCTTACCGGCGCGCAGGGAGAGAAGAGGCACTACCGAACGCACAAGTTCAGGATTACGCGGCAGGGAAGGCCGCCGCTGCTCGGTGGCATCGCCATCGACGTCACCGAGCAGCGGCGGCTGTTCGCCGAGTTGCAGCTCAGCAAGAGCTCGGCCGAGAAGGCCAACAACGCCAAGTCGCGCTTCCTGGCGGCGGCGAGCCACGATCTGCGTCAGCCCCTGGCAGCGCTGTCGCTCTACGTGGGTCTGTTGAAGAAAAGCGTGCCACCGGGCAAGAGCGATATGTTGCTGCGGATCGAAGGTTGCGTCACCAGCCTCAGCGCCATGCTGACCGACATCCTTGACGTGAGCAAGCTCGACGCCGGCGTGGTGAACCCCAAGCCGTCCGACTTCAACGTCGACGAGGTGCTCGAAAAACTCGTCGCGGTCTATTCCGCCGAAGCCGATCTGAAGGGCTTGCGCGTGCGGCTACGCAGCAGCGGCATGGTGGTGCGGACCGATCGGCAACTGATGCAGCGGATACTCGACAATCTCGTTGCCAACGCCATCCGCTTTACCGACCAGGGCGGCCTGCTCGTCGCCTGTCGCCGGCACAAGGGAAAGAATTGGATCGAGGTCTGGGATAGCGGTGTCGGCATTCCCGAAGACAAGACCGAAGTCATCTTCGAAGAATTCAGGCAACTCGGCGACGATGCGCGCAACCGGGGCAGCGGCCTGGGCTTGGCCATCGTCGCCAAGACCGCCGCCTTGCTGGGGCTGCAGATCCGCCTGCACTCGCGACCCGGTCGCGGCTCCATGTTCGCCATCGAGCTGCCTCTGGGGCAAGCCCAGGAGCGGCTCGAAGCGCCGGCCGGCAGGCTTGCCGCCGCACCGACACTGACGATCGCCGTGGTCGAGGATAATCCGAAGGTCCTCGACGCGCTCGTTCTCAGTCTGGAGAGCCATGGCCACAGCGTGATCGCTGCCAGCAGCGGCAAGGCGCTGCTGGCACTGCTTGCCGATCGCACACCGGACATTCTCCTATCGGACTACCGTCTCGCCGCCAACGAGACCGGCTACGAAGTCATCGTCACCATGAGGCGAATCTTCGGCGAGGATCTGCCAGCGATCGTCATCACCGGCGACACCGATCCGGCGCTGATCAGAGTCATGGCCGACCGGGGCATCGCCCTGTACTACAAGCCGATCCAAATCGACGACCTGCTGGCCCTGATCGCGGCATACAGCAAGGGCCGAAGGACAGATGGCCGCGCCCGGCTCGAGGGCGTTGCGCAGATTTCGGACTGACGGTAGGTTTCATCGCCGGCGTCGCCCCTCGTTGGTCTGGTATCTGCGCCCTCGCACCCAGGGTCTGTACGCTCGCCCGTGGGTGAATTGGGATTTGGAAGATCGTCATATGACAAAGGTGACGACATGACCAATATGATATGTGTCTAGTAACGACGTGCGACACCGCCACTGGCCGCGAATCGGTCTTCAGCGACTATAACGAACTACATATATCCCGCGCGATATTGCTTTGACATGGCACAAACGTTACAGTTGCAGCAATAAGAACAACTCGAAAGCAGTGAGAAAAATGCCTGCCGTATACCGCCTGGAAGCCTTGAGCCTCGCCGACGCCATCCGCGGTTGCATGGCGCGGAAAGCCATCGACGAGCGGCACAAGGCTCGACTCGAGCTGGCCCTGACGATCGCCCGGATCGGTTCCAAGAGCGTCGACACCGGCGCCGATCTGGTGAACGGCGTCAAGGCCGAGCTGTGCGCTGTTTGCAGGAGCGAACCGCTCTACGTCTGTGATCGCGGCGTCGGTTGGTCGAGCGAGTGCAGCTTGCTGAAGGCCAACCTGGTTCGTTAGTGCGATCAGGCGCAGAGAGGTCGAGCGATGACAATGGATGGCGAGGCAAACGGCACGGTGCAGCAGCTGTTCTCCGAAGAGCGGGTCCACCGCGTCCGGGCGAGATACAAGGCGCGGCGCCTGACCGAATACTGTCTCGCCTGCGACGAAACAGGCAGTTGCGGCGTCGGGCGAAGGTTGACCACGGTTCACCAGAACTGCTGCGTGACCCAGGTGGGAGCAGATTTCCGCCACTGCGCCAGTTGTTCGCTGACGTTGACGGCGACCTGTCCCATCGACCAGGCCGCCTTGGCCGACGCCCTGCACCGGCAGTTGGCGTACTGCACGGACAAGCGGCGAACGGCCTTGCCCCTGTGTCTGATACGCTTCGACGTGCTGACGGCAAGCGCAAGATGAAGGAGCTTGCGGGCGAGTGGATCGGCTCGGGCAGATACGCCAACCCCGTCGCCGCCGGCATGATCAGCTACGCCGTGGATGAGCGTGCGGCGGCCAGCGAAGCGCTGGTACACAGTTACTTCGAATCGACCCTGCTCGGCGTCGCCATCACCTCGCCGGACAAGGGATGGCTGAAAGTCAATCGCCGACTGTGCGAAATGCTCGGCTACAGCGAGGCCGAGCTGGCGACGATGACCTGGGTGGACCTGACCCATCCAGAGGACGTGCAAAAGTGTCTGGACTTCTTCGACCGCGTCGCCACAGGAAGACTCGATCGCTATTCGATCGAGAAGCGATTCGTGCACGCGAGCGGCAATCCGATGTTTGTCAGCATCGACGTCTCCTGCCATCGCAGGCCCGACAATTCGGTCGAATACTACACCGCCTCGATCCAGGACATCAGCGAGCGAAGGCGCACCGAAGCCGTGCTGACCGCGGCCAAAGCCGACGCGGACGCCGCCAACATGGCCAAGAGCGCGTTCTTGGCCAACATGAGCCATGAGATTCGCACGCCGATGAATGCGGTGCTCGGCCTGACCCACCTGTTGCAGAGATCCGATCCGACACCCGAGCAGGCTGACCGACTGGCGAAGATCGACTCGGCGGCAAACCACCTGCTGGCGGTCATCAACGATGTGCTGGATATCGCCAAGATCG
>JAHFRE010000290.1 GCA_023258955.1 Sterolibacterium sp. | reverse complement strand
CGCCGCGAGACATCGGAGTCGAAGCCGAAGAGCAGATCGGGTGAGGCGAGGTGGAAGAAGTGCAGGGCGTGCGATTGCAGGATCTGGCCGTAGTGCATCAGGCGGCGCAGCTTCTCCGCCGTCTCGGTGAGCTTTCTGGCGCCGACCACGATGTCCATCGCCTTCGAGGCGGCGAGGTGGTGGGAGACCGGGCAGATGCCGCAGAGGCGCTGCACCATCACCGGCACTTCCCAGTAGGGCCGGCCCTGGATGAACTTCTCGAAGCCGCGGAATTCGACGATGTGCAGCCGCACCTGCTGTACCCGATCCTGGGCGTCGAGCAGGATGCTGACCTTGCCGTGGCCTTCGACTCGCGACACCGGATCGATGGCGACGCGGCGCAGGCCTTCGGGGTGGGCGGCGGTTTCTAGGGGTGAGCCCATGCTGTTCTCAGTCGTAGTGGAGCAGGCCGTGGCCGAGCACCGGGGTGCGGCCGGCGATGAGGTCGGTGAGGAATTTCCAGAGCGCGTCGGCCGGCGGCGGACATCCGGGAACGAAGTAGTCCACGCGCACGATCTCGTGGATCGGGTGCACCTTGTTCAAGGGCAGGGGCAGTTCCGGATCGTTGGGAATCGCGCTTCCCGGCGCCAAACCCGGGCTGGTCTGGTAGACCTCTTCGAGGATGTCGCGCAGATCGAGATGGTTGCGTTGTGCCGGCAGGCCGCCATTGACCGCGCAGGCGCCGACGGCGACCAGGATCTTGCAGTGCTTGCGGTAGTCGCGCAGGATTTCGATGTTCTCGGCGTTGCACACGCCGCCCTCGATCAGGCCGACGTCGCAGGCGCCGACGCGCTTGATGTCGTTGATCGGCGAGCGATCGAAGTCGACCAGTTGCACCAGATCGAGCAGGCGCAGGTCGATGTCGAGCAGCGACATGTGGCAGCCGAAGCAGCCCGCCAGCGAGGTCGTGGCGATTTTGACTTTGCTCTTCATTGCGGCTGCTCGCTGATCGGCGCCTTGTCGTAGGTGCGGTTGCCGATGGCGACCTTGAAGCCGCGCCGCTTTCTCAGGATGACGCCGACCGGGCAGACGCTGGCGGCGCGATCGGTGGCGGCCATGTCGGTATCGGCGAGCCGGCCGCTGGGGCTGTTGACGATCAAATGCGTCTTGATGCCGCGCCCGGAGAGGGCGAAGACGTTCTTGCCGTCCGTGTCGCGGCTCGCTCGCACGCACAGTTCGCAGAGGATGCAGCGATTGAAGTCGAGCAGCAGTTCGGGATGGGAAGCGTCGACCGGTCGATCGGGAAAGAAGTGGTCGAAATGCGGGCTCATCATCTTCAATTCGTAGGCGGTGGCCTGCAGCTTGCAATCGCCGCTCTTTTCGCAGGAGGGGCAGAAGTGGTTGCCCTCGACGAACAGCATCTGCAGCAGGGTGCGCCGCTTGTCGTCGAGCTCGGCGCTGCGATTGTCTACGTTCATGCCCTCGTGGGCGGCCACGGTGCAGGCGGCGCCGAAGCGGCCGTCGACCTTGACGGTGCACAGCTTGCAGGAACCGTGCGGCGCGAACTCGTGATCCCAGCACAGGTGCGGGATGTACTTGCCGGCGGCGCGCGCCGCCTCCATGATGGTCTGACCGGGGATGAAGGGGACTTCTTCACCGTCGAGGAGAAAGCTCACGATGCGTTCTCCAGGTGGGCGCCGGCGTCGTCGCGGCCGGTCATCTGCCGCGCCTGGGAAAGCGCGTAGTCGAGATCGAAAGCCGGCTCGTATTCCATGGAATGCAGGCGTCGCTCGTAGGCCGGGCGAAATTTGTTCAGCGTGTCGACCACCGGGTTGCAGGCGGTGTGGCCGAGGCCGCAATGGGCCGCCGATTGCATCAGCCGCTGCAGCTTGAACAGCTCGTTGATGTCGTGGGGCGAGCCGTGGCGCGCGTTGAGCTTGTCCATCAGGTTCTTCACCAGCGAGGTGCCGACGCGGCAGGGGGTGCAAAAGCCGCAGCTCTCCTCGGCGAAGAAGTGGGCGAAGTTGCGCGCCACCTCGAACATGTCGCGGCCGTCGTCGAAGACCATGAAGGCGCCGGCGCTGGGCAGGTCCTCGAAGGCCAGGCGGCGGCCGAATTCGTCGGCCGCAACGCAGATCCCGGAGGGCCCGGACACCTGCACCGCCTGGGTGTCGCTGGCACCGCAGTCGGCGAGCACCTGGGCCACGGTGACGCCGAACGGATACTCGTAGATGCCGGGCCGGGCGCAGTCGCCGGATATCGACATGAGTTTGGTGCCGGCGGATTTTTCCGTGCCGATCGCGGCGTACCAGGCGCCACCGCGGATGGCGATCAGGCAGGCGCAGGCCAGGGTCTCGACGTTGTTCACCGTCGTCGGATGACCGAGGTAGCCGTGCGTCACCGGGAAGGGCGGACGGATGCGCGGCGTGCCGCGCTTGCCCTCCAGCGATTCGATCAGCGCCGATTCTTCGCCGCAGACGTAGGCGCCGGCGCCGAGGTGGATTTCGATGTCGAAGTCGAAGCCGCTGCCGCCGATGTTCTTGCCCAGCAGGCCGGCCGATCGCCGCGCGGCCAGGGTTGCTTCGAGATGCTCGTGCAGATACTGGTATTCGCCGCGCAGATAGAGCAGTCCGCGCGCCGCACCGACGCAATAGCCGGCGATGCTCATGCCCTCGAACACCAGGTCGGCGTAGCCGGTGAGCAGCACGCGGTCCTTGAAGGTGCCCGGCTCGCCCTCGTCGGCGTTGCACACCACGTAGTGGGCTTCGCCCGCGGCGTCGCGGCAGGCCTGCCACTTCTGTCCGGTGCTGAAGCCGGCGCCACCTCGACCGCGCAGCTTTGCGGCGACGATCTCCGCCAGCATCGCCGCCGGACCGCGTGCCATGGCCGCCTTGAGGGCGGCGCCGGCGTCGAGGCCGTGGTCGAGCAGGATGCCGCGCCGCCGGATGTTGTCGGTGACGGCGAACCACTCCCGTGGCCAGCTTGCCACCGGTGCTTTGGCGCGGATCAAATCGACCATGGTGGCGACCCGTTCGCGCGTCATCGCTGTCACCGTGCGGCCATTGACCAGCAGTGCCGGACCCTGGTCGCCCATGCCGATGCAGGAGGTGTAGCCGACGCTGACCAGCCCGTCTTCGGAGACCCGCCCCGGCTCTATCCACAAACGGCGGCACATCTCCTCACAGAGTTCGACGCTGCCCTGCATCTGCTCGATGATGTTGTCGCTCCACAGCACGCGGTAGTGTCCATGCGCTTCGAGGCCGAGGAAGTGGTAGAAGCCGGCGACACCGGCGACCCGACCGTAGGGCAGTTTGAGTTCGCGCGCGATCTGGACCAGGACCGTCTTCGGCAGGTGGCCGATGGCCTCGAGGATTTGGCGCAGGATCTGCAGCAAACGCGTCGAGTCCCTGCTGTTGCGCCCCAGGACGGCGTCGGTGATCTCTGCGTGCTGAGGCGCTGACACGGCGATTCCCCTTGATGCAATATTCTTATTCGCGCCTGCAGACCCGACCGCGCAGGCGCTGCGGCGTGCTTCCCCATTGCTGTACTGCAACATGAGCATAGGCTCGGTTGCCGCCAGCATATTGAGCTAGATCAAAACAATTCGGTATCGCGCCCGGCGGCACGGTCGTTGTCAGCTGAATGCAACGATCTCGCGGGCGATCAACTGCAGCGGCATGGTCTTGTCCACCGCACCGACCTTCACCGCTTCCTTGGGCATGCCGTAGACGACGCAGGTCGCCTCGTCCTGGGCGATGGTCGGGGCGCCCGCCGCGTGCATCTCCAGCAGGCCCCTGGCGCCGTCGTCGCCCATCCCGGTCATGATGATGCCCAGCGCGTTTTTTCCCGCCACCTGCGCCACCGAGCGGAACAACACGTCGACCGAGGGCTTGTGCCGGTTGACCAGCGGACCGTCCATCACCTCGACGATGTATTGGGCGCCGCTGCGCTTGAGCATCATGTGGCGGCCGCCTGGTGCGATCAGGGCGCGGCCGGGGACGACGCGATCGCCGTTGGCCGCTTCCTTCACCTCGATCTGGCACAGATCGTTCAAGCGCTGCGAGAACATGGCGGTGAATTTCTCCGGCATGTGCTGCACGATGACGATGCCGCTGCAGACCGCCGGTAGCATGGTCAGCACCACCTCCAGGGCCTGGGTGCCGCCGGTCGAGGTGCCGATGGCGACGATGCCCTCGGTGGTCTTGGCCATCGCCGTGGTCGACGCGGCGCGGGCGGCGAGCACCGCATCGGCGCTAAGCTTGGGCGGCGGCGCCACGGGTGCGCGGTTGGGCGACAGGTTGCGCACGTTGGAACGTGCCGCCGCGCGCACCGCCGTGACCAGGTCGTTGGAAGCCTCTTCGAGGAATTGCTTGACCCCCATCTTCGGCTTGGTGATGATCGCCACAGCCCCCGCGGCGAGCGCCTGCAGGCTGGTCTCGGCGCCTTTTTCGGTCAGCGAGGAACAGATGATTACCGGTGTCGGGTGTTCGCTCATGATCTTGCGCAGAAAGGTGATGCCGTCCATGCGCGGCATTTCGACGTCGAGGGTGATCACGTCGGGCCAGTCCTTCTTCATCTTCTCCAGCGCGAACAGCGGATCGGAAGCGGCGGCGATCACTTCGATGTCGGGTTCGCGCTCGAGATTCTCCTTGATCACCTGGCGCACCACCGCCGAATCGTCGACGATCATG
>JAHFRE010000084.1 GCA_023258955.1 Sterolibacterium sp. | reverse complement strand
CGCTCGACCGTCGGCACGGTCACCGAAATCCACGACTACCTGCGCCTGCTCTACGCCCGCGCCGGCACCCCCTACTGCCCCGAGCACGGCCTGGCGCTGGAGGCGCAGAGCATCGCGCAGATGGTGGACCACGCGCTGGCCCTGCCCGAGGACACCAAGCTGATGATCCTGGCGCCGGTGGTCGCCAACCGCAAGGGCGAGCAATTGGATCTGTTCGCCGAACTGCGCGCCCAGGGCTTCGTTCGCCTGCGCGTGGACGGCAAGGTGTACGAGATGGAGTCGCTGCCCAAACTGGCCAAGAACAGCAAGCACAGCATCGACGTGGTGGTCGACCGCCTCAAGGTGCGACCCGACATGCGCCAACGCCTGGCCGAGTCCTTCGAGACCGCGCTCACCCACGCCGAGGGGCGTGCCGTCGCGCTGGAGATGGACAGCGGCGTTGAGCACATGTTCTCGGCCCGCTTCGCCTGCCCGCAGTGTTCCTACGCCCTGCAGGAACTCGAACCGCGCCTGTTCTCCTTCAACAACCCGATGGGCGCCTGCCCGGAGTGCGACGGCCTGGGCAGCATCCAGTTCTTCGATCCGGCCCGGGTCGTCGCCTATCCGCATCTGTCGCTCGCCGCCGGCGGCATCCGCGGCTGGGACAAGCGCAACCAGTTCTATTTCCAGATGCTGGAGAGCCTCGCCCGGCACTACGGCTTCGACACCGGCCGACCGTTCGAGGAACTGCCGGCCGCGGTGCGGCAGGTGGTGCTCTACGGCTCCGGCCGCGACAAGATCCCCTTCCAGTACATGTCGGAGTCGGGCCGCGCCATGCAGCGCGAGCACGTGTTCGAGGGCATCATTCCCAACCTCGAGCGCCGCTACAAGGAGACCGATTCGCTGCTGGTGCGCGAGGAACTGTCCAAGTACCTGAACCACAAACCCTGCCCCGAATGCGCCGGCGCCAGGCTGCGCCAGGAGGCGCGCCACGTGCTGGTCGGCGGCTGTGCCTTGCCGCAGGTGAGCGGCATGGCGCTGGGCACCTGTCGCAGCTTCTTCGGCGAACTTAAGCTCTCCGGCCACAAGGCCCAGGTGGCGGAGAAGATCGTCAAGGAGATCGTCAGCCGCTTGAGCTTCCTGATCGACGTCGGCCTCGACTACCTGTCGCTCGAGCGTTCGGCGGAAACCCTCTCCGGCGGCGAGTCGCAGCGCATTCGCCTGGCCAGCCAGATCGGCTCGGGACTGACCGGGGTCATGTACGTCCTCGACGAACCGTCGATCGGCCTGCACCAGCGCGACAACGCGCGCCTGCTGGCGACCCTGGCCAGCCTGCGCGACCTGGGCAACACGGTGATCGTGGTTGAGCACGACCAGGAGGCGATCAACAGCGCCGACCACGTGGTGGACATGGGGCCCGGCGCCGGCGAGCACGGCGGCCATGTGGTGGCCAGCGGCACCCCGGCGCAGATCGCCGCCCATCCGCAATCGCTGACCGGCGCCTATCTTTCGGGCAGGCGCAAGATCGACATAGCCAAGCCGCGCAGCAAGCCTGATCCGCAGCGCATGCTGACCATCAGCGGCGCCCGCGGCAACAATCTGAAGGCGGTGACGCTGGAGCTGCCGGTGGCGCTATTGACCTGCGTGACGGGTGTTTCCGGCTCGGGCAAGAGCACGCTGATCAACGACACCCTCTACGCCGCCGCGGCGCGTCACCTCTACGGCAGCGCGCTGGAGCCGGCGGCGCACGACGAGATCAACGGCCTCGAATTCTTCGACAAGGTGATCAGCGTAGACCAGAGTCCGATCGGTCGCACGCCGCGCTCCAACCCCGCCACCTACACCGGCCTGCTCACGCCGATCCGCGAACTGTTCGCCGGCGTGCCCCAGTCGCGCGAGCGCGGCTACGGGCCGGGAAGGTTCTCCTTCAACGTCAAGGGCGGTCGCTGCGAAGCCTGTCAGGGCGACGGCATGATCAAGGTGGAGATGCACTTTCTGCCCGACATCTTCGTGCCCTGCGACGTCTGCCACGGCAAGCGCTACAACCGCGAGACCCTCGAGGTGCGCTACAAAGGCAAGAACATCCACGAGATCCTGGCAATGACGGTCGAGATCGCGCACCAATTCTTCGGCGCCGTGCCGGTGGTGGCGCGCAAGCTGCAGACCCTGGTCGATGTCGGGCTCTCCTACATCACCCTCGGCCAGAGCGCCACCACGCTGTCCGGCGGCGAGGCGCAGCGGGTCAAGCTGGCGCTGGAGCTGTCCAAGCGCGACACCGGACGCACCCTGTACATCCTAGACGAACCGACCACCGGGCTGCACTTCGCCGACATCGAGATGCTGCTGTCGGTGCTGCACCGGCTGCGCGACCACGGCAACACCGTGGTCGTCATCGAACACAATCTCGACGTGATCAAGACCGCCGACTGGATCATCGACCTGGGTCCCGCCGGCGGCGACGGCGGCGGGCGCATCATCGCCAGCGGCACGCCCGAGGTGGTGGCCAAGACGCCGGGCAGCCATACCGGCCACTACCTGGCCAAGCTGTTCGGTGCCGGCAGCGGCGCCAGGGGCAAGAGGAAGTCGGCGTGAAGCTGTTGCCGCTGCTGGCTGCCAACGCCATCGCCATGATGGTCTGCACCCTGCTGCTCTGGTTGTTCGGCGAGGTGCCGACGGCGCTCGCCGCGCACCTGACGCTGGCGCTGGGCATCATGCCGCTGATCCTGGCGGCGATGGCCTATTTCGTACCCGTGCTGACACGCAGCGACGGCGCCCCACGCGCCATCGAGTCCATGGCGGCGCTGGCCTGGCTCGGTGGCGCGGCGATGGTCGCCAGCATGCTCGGCGGCATTGCGCGCAATCCCGTCGCCGGCATCGCCCTGACCATCGTCGGCGCCCTCCTCGCCGCCAAGGCGGCGGCGACGCTGCTGGTGTGGACCCTGTTGCGGTCGCGGCGCAGCCTCGGCGCGGCCCATCCGGGGCTGGCCTGGTACGTCGCCGCCCTCGGCTTCCTGTTGCTGGCACTCGCCTGCGTGCCCTTGCTCCTGCTGTGGCCGGAGCGCTTCGCCGCGCTGCGTCTGGTGCATCTGCACGCGAATCTGCTCGGCTTCGTCGGCCTCACCGCGATCGGAACGCTGCAGGTGCTCCTGCCCACCGCCGCCGGACGCTGGGACAAGCAGGCCGCCAGCCGTCTGGCGCAGGACCTGAAGTTCGCGCTCGCCGGCGCCGCCCTGCTCGCCCTCGGCGCCGGCTTCTCCGGCTTCCTGGCTGCGGCGGGCGCAGCGCTGTTCTGCGTGCCGCTGGCGCGCATGGGCCGGGTCTGGCTTTTCGATTACGCCGACCAGATCGGGCGTGTGCACGGCGCCTCGGCGGCGCTGGGCGCGGCCTGCGTCGGCCTGATCGGCCTGCTGATCGCCGGCGTCGGCCACGGCCTCGCTCGCCTGCCTGCGAGCGGCGCGCTGGCCGGCTTCGTCCTGGCCTTTCTGGCGCCCCTGGTCAGCGGCGCCGCGATGCAGCTGCTGCCGGTCTGGCTGCGACCCGGCCGGCAGGACGCCTGGCACGAGCGTCTGCGCACCGCTCTCGGCCGTTGCAGTGGCGTGCACGCATCGCTGCTGGTGGCGGGCGGCCTGATCGTCGCCTGCGGCTACGCACAAGGGCTGTGGCTCGCTGCGGCGGGCCTGGCCTTGCTGCTGGCGGTCGCGACGCGGGCCTTGCTCGGCGCGCGCTAACCGCCGCTCAAGGCGGCGACGATCAGCAGTTCGTCGCTCGCCGCGAGGCGCTGATCGAGTCGGGTCGCCGCCTGCCGATTGACGAAGAATCGGATGTGCGGACGGATCCTGCCCTGCTCGTCCACCACTCTAAAGCGCAGCCCGGGATGGCGACGGTCCAGGTCATCGAGCAGTGCGGCCAGGGTCTCGCCTTCGCCCTCGATCGCCGCGCGTCCCTCCGTGTAGTCGTGCAGCGGACTGGGGACCGTGACGCGCATCGCGGTCCGTTCAGGCGGCTTCCAGCGCCAGGATCTCCGGCAGATGTTCGGCCAGACGCCGCCAGCTGCTCCCCTCGTCGGCGCTGGCCCAGACCTCGCCGCTGCTGGTGCCGAAGTACAAGCCCAGCGGTTCGCCGGCGTCGGCGCAGAAGGCCTGCCGTTTGATCGTCCACCAGGCCTGCGCGCGAGGCAGGCCGGTGTCCTGGCGCAGCCAGCTGGCGCCGCCGTCGCGACTGCGATAGACGGCCGGCCGACCGCCGGGCGAGGTGCGTGGCCAGTTGGCCGCCGCGTCCATGGGCACGACCCACAGCGTCTCCGGGTCGCGCGGATGGAGGACGATGGGGAAGCCGACGTCGCCCACCTCAGACGGCATCGCTGCGCCGATGCGACGCCAGCGCTCCTCGGGCCGGTCCAGGCGGTAGATGCCGCAGTGGTTTTGCTGGTAGAGGCGGTCCGGTGCGCGCGGATGCTGGACCAGGCGGTGCGGATCGTGGCCCAGTTGCGCCTCCGGATCGGGCAGGAATTCGGCCGCCACCCCCTGGTTCAGGGGACGCCAGCTGTCGCCGCCGTCGCCGCTCTCGAACACGCCGCCGGTCGAGATGGCCAGGTAAAGGTGGCGCGGATCGCGCGGGTCGACGCAGATCGAGTGCAGGATGGCGCCGCCCGGCACGTCGCCGATGTGGCTGCGGATGCCGGGCAGGTAGCGGCTGTTGAAGCCCTCGACCTCCTGCCAGGCATTGCCGCCGTCCTCCGAGCGGAAGAGGCCGGGCGGCGAGGTGCCGGCGTACCAGACCCCGGCCTCGTCGGCGTGGCCCGGCGCGAGCCAGAAGATGTGGTCCACGCTGGCCCCGGTCTGCGCGCTCTCTGCCCGGGCGAAGGCCGGTGGTCGCTGCGCCTCGCGCCAATGGGCGCCGCCGTCCTCCGAGCGAAAGACGCTGTGCCCCAGATGGCCGGGTTTCGCCGCCGCGAGCAGGGTCTTCTGATCGCGCCGATCGAGCACCAGGTGGTGCACCGCCGAACCGAGAAAATGCGGACCGTCCAGTCGCCAGTCGCGCCGATCCGATTCGCCTCTGAGGATGAAAGCACCCTTGCGGGTTCCCAGCAACAGCATTACCTCTTGGCCCATGGCTGCTTCCCCCCAAGCCAGGTTGCCGCTCTCCGCCTAACGCGGTGTGGCGATCACCATCCAGGACACGCCGAAGCGATCGGCCAGCATGCCGAAGCTCGGCGAGAAGAAGGTCTTGGTCAGCGGCATTTTGACCTGTCCGCCCTCGGCCAGCGCGGCGAAGCGGCGCTCGGCCTCGGCGCCGTCGGCCACCCCCAGACACAGCTGAATACCCTGGTAGCCGCGCTGGTTACCAGTGCAGTCGTCGGCCGCCATCACGCTGGTCTCGCCGATGCGCAAGCTGGCGTGCATCACCTTGTTCTCCATGCCGGGCGGAACCATGCCCGGCGGCAGCGGTTCGGGACTTTCCTTGTAGCGCATCAGCATCTCGACCTCGGCGCCGAGCGCGCGCCGATAGAAGTCGATCGCCTGCTCGCAGCGGCCGTCGAAGTACAAATAGGCTTGGACGTGCATGGCATCTCCTCTCGAAATGGTCGCCGCCAGAACGGTGGCACCGGCTTATCCAACGGGCATCTCAGCTTTCGATGGCCGCCGCCGCCGATAGTTCCGCCCCGCCGGATCCGTCGTGCAGCGCAGCAGCCGCTGCCGCCTAGCGCCAAAGCTCCAGCTCCAGCCTGCCCAGTTCGTCGAGCAGCCTGTCGCGCAAGCCGTGCAGCTCACCCAGCCCGGCCAACGCTCGCTCCTTGGCGCCGTCCGCGCGCAGCTTGCACATATCCCTGACCAGCGCGTGCACCTCCCGGTGCAACGGTTCGATCGCCAGAAAGGGCGCCGTTGTGCCAAAGCGCTGCCGACCCTCGCTGTCCAGCCAGCGGCCGAGGTTGCAGCGGCGGTGGTCGAGCGGCGGCGGCTGCTCCCGCTCTTCGCGGAAATACTCCTCGACCGCCCGCACCCAGGCCCGGTGTTCGACCCTGGCGATGATCACCGGCAAATCGTCCCGGCTCACCGCGCGCAGCTCGCGCCAGACCGGATCGGGGCGCCAGGAGGCCGCCCAGCCGGGCAACTCCTCCGCCGGCATCGGCCGAGCGATGCCGTAGCCCTGCGCCAGCTCGCAGCCCAGTTGCAGCAGCATGGCGCCGTGTTCGACGGTCTCGACACCCTCGGCGATCGCGTCGCGATGGAAGGCCGCCGCCAGGCCGAGTACCCCTTCGAGTATCGCCAGGTCGTCCGGATCGTCGAGCATGTCGTGCACGAAACTCTGGTCGATCTTGAGCAGGGTCACCGGCAAGCGTTTCAGATAGGTCAAGGACGAATAGCCGGTGCCAAAGTCGTCCAGGGCAAAGCTGACGCCGATGTCGCGGCAGGCGCTGATCACCTGCGACGCCCGCGTCACGTCCTCGAGGGCGCTGGTTTCCAGCACCTCGATTTCTAGGTCTTCCGGCCCCACCTGCGGATGGGCAGCCAGCATGGCGCGCAGGCGGTCGACAAAGTCCGGGTGCTGCAACTGCCGCGCACCGACATTGACGCTCACCGGCATGTTCAGCCCGGCGGCGTGCCAGGCCTCGATCTGGGTCAGGGCCGCGGCGATCACCCACTCGCCGAGCTTGATCGCCAGCGGATTGTCCTCGATCACCGGCAGGAACACCGCCGGCGCGAGCAGTCCGCGCTCGGGGTGCTGCCATCTGATCAGCGCCTCGGCACCGATGACCCGGCCGCTGCGCATATTCACCTTGGGCTGGTAGTAGAGCACGAACTCCTGCTCGGTCAGCGCCAGGCGGATGCGTTCGACGCTCTCGTGGTGCCCGCGGACGCTGCGGTCGTGTTCGGCGTCGAACAGGTGATAGCGGTTCTTGCCGGCGAGCTTGGCCTGGTACATCGCCTGGTCGGCCTGGCGCAACATTTGATCGGCATCGACCTCTTCCTCCTGGGGATAGAAGGTGATGCCGATGCTGGCCGAAACCTGCAGCAGGAGTTCGTCGACCTGCAGCGGTTCGGCGGCGGCGGCGAGCAGGCGCTGCATCATCGGCGTGGTCGCCGCCGCATCGGCCAGATCGAGCAGCACCGCCACGAACTCGTCGCCGCCCAGGCGGGCCAGGGTGTCGCCTTCGCGCAACGCCTGCTTCATGCGCGAGGCGATGGCGACGAGGAACTGGTCGCCGGCGTCGTGGCCATGCTTGTCGTTGATTTCCTTGAAGCCGTCGAGGTCGAGATAGGCCACCACCAGCGGCTGTCCGCGCCGTTGCGCCTGGGCCATCGCCTGCTGCAGGCGATCGGCGAGCAGGACCCGATTGGGCAGAGTGGTCAGGGCATCGTAGTGGGCGATGTTTTCCAGCTGCTGCTCGTGCTCCTTCAGCGGCGTGATGTCGGAGAACAGCCCGACGTACTGCTGGATCTTGCCGCCTTCATCGCGCACGGCGCTGATGGTGAGCATCGCCGCGTACACCTCGCCGTCCTTGCGCCGGTTCCACAGTTCGCCGTACCAGTGGCCCTTGCCGGTCAGATCGCGCCACATGGCGACGTAGAACTCCCGCCCCTGGCGACCCGAGCGGAGCAGGCGCGGATTTTTGCCCAGCACCTCGGCGCGGCTGTAGCCGGTGATGTTGCGGAAGGTATCGTTGACGTCGATGATGACGCCATCGGCGTCGGTGATCATGATGCCTTCGCGGGCGTGCGTGAACACATTGGCGGCGAGCTTGAGCTCCTCTTCGGCCCGCTTGCGTTCGGTGATGTCGGTGGTCGAACCGGCGACGCGGACAGCCCTGCCTTGTTCGTTCCAGATGGCCTGGCCGCGGTTGAGAAACCAGCGGTACTCGCCGCTCTTGGTCCGCATGCGGTATTCCGAAGCGTAGGGCGCCCTGCCCTTGAAGTGCGCACGCATCTTGGCCAGCGCCGCCACCTTGTCCTGTGGATGGATCCAGTGCGACCACCCCTTGTCGTCGAAGGCGATCTCGTCGGGACGATAGCCGAGCATCTCGCACCAGCGCTCGGAGACGTATGTCTCGCCGGTGGCGATGTTCCAGTCCCAGATGCCGTCGGAGGAGCCGTGTACCGCCAGATCAAAGCGCTCGCGGCTCTCGCGCAAGGCCTCTTCCGCGGCCCGGCGCTCGGAGATGTCGGCGTAGATCCAGATGCTGCCTTCGTGCGGTTGTGCCGGGTCGATGGCGCAGCCGCTCAGCGTGCCCCAGAACAGGCTGCCGTCCTTCTTCCTGAAGCGCATTTCCTCGCTGTAATTGTTGTGCTTGTCGAGATCGGCGTAGGCGCGCTCGCCGACGCCGATGAAGGTCTCGTTGCTGTCGTAGAGCTGCGCCGTCGTCTGGCCGATCAGCTCGCCCGGGTCATAGCCGAAGATCTCCTCGAGACGGCGGTTGCAGGAAACGATGCTGCGCTTCTTCAGGTAGGCGATGCCGACCACGGCGTTGCGCAGGATCGTATCCATTTCCAGCATGACTTGGCGGGTGCGCTCTTCCTGCGCCTTGCGCTCGCTGATATCGGTACCAAGACCCACGAGATAGGTTCGGTCGCCGATGCGAGTTCGGTGCCCGGTGAAATAATAGGGAATCATCGCGCCCGACTTGACGGCAAACGGCGCTTCAACCCAGACGTCGCCGTGGGCGAAGGCTTCTCCAATCGATTGCGCGATCAGCCGTTTGTCTTCTCCCCGGAACAGGTCCAGGGCCGTCATCCCGGCCAGTTCGTCCCTTGAATAGCCCGAGACATCGAGGAATTGCTGGTTCGCCCGGATGAAATGCCCCTCCGGGTCGAGCATGTAGAATATGCCAGGCAGGCTGTTGACGATGTCCTCGGAGAACTGCACCTGTTGCTGCAGCAACTCCGCTGACCGCTTGCCTTTGTCGATGTCCTCGGCGCGGCGCCGCCGCGCGAGCAGCAAGATGACGATCAGCAGGCTTTGCGCCGCAACGAAGACGACCAGGGCGATCACGTGTTTACCCAGAACAAGGGTAGGCATCTGCCCAGTGTGCCCCAACCGTGCAGCATCGCCGCCCGCCTCCTCGTTGCGCCTCAGCCTGGCGGTTTCGCTAGCCAGGGTTCCCCTGCCGGCGATGGATGCTCGCCTTTGGGCAACGATTGTCCGCCGTTTGCCGTCGCCGGACAAGCCGGCGCCGCGCGCGGCGGCGGCGCGAAGGCAAGCCGCCGACGGCGCCAAGCCGTCGGGCCAGGCCTTCGCTCAGCGGCCGGCGTAGCGTTCGCGCTTTGCGCCCGAGTTCGCCGCCGCCTTCGGCGCCGGCTTGGCGTAACGACCCTCGCTGCGCGGGGCGCCGCGCGGCGGCGCGCGGCGCGGCTTGGCGCGCACTGGGACGGCGCTCTTCTTCGCCTCGTAGCCGGCGACGACGTCGACGGCGATCGGCTGCCGGGTGAAGCGCTCGATGTTCCTCACGGTGATGCCCTCGGCGTGGCCGACCAGGGAGACGGCCAGGCCGGCCCTGCCGGCGCGGCCGGTGCGGCCGATGCGGTGCACGTAGTCCTCGGGCGAATGCGGCAGGTCGTAGTTGATGACGTGGGAGATGGTCGGCACGTCGATACCGCGCGCCGCCACGTCGGTGGCGACGAGCACGCGCAGGCGGCCGCTGCGCAGCGCGTCCAGGGTGCGGTTGCGCACGCTCTGGTGCATGTCGCCGTGCAGGGCGGCGGCGGCGAAGCCGGCCACCGACAGCTCGCCGGCGACGCGATCGGCGTCGCGCTTGGTCGCCGTGAATACCAGCGCCTGGTCGATCGCCGCGTCGCGCAGCAGGTAGTCGAGCAGGCGGCCCTTGTGCTGGGAATCGTCGACCCGGTGCAGGCGTTGCTCGATCTTGGCGCGGGCGGCGGCGCTCGACGCCACCCGGATCACCCGGGCCTCGCGCGTGATGCGTTGCGCGACCTTGCCGACCAGGCCGTCGAGCGTGGCCGAGAAGAGCAGGGTCTGGCGGGTCGCCGGGGTCGCGGCGACGATCTTCTCGATGTCCTCGATGAAACCCATGTCGAGCATGCGGTCGGCTTCGTCCAGAATCAGGACCTCCAGCTGCGCAAAACTGATCTTGCCCGAGGCCATGTGGTCGATCAAGCGGCCCGGCGTCGCCACCAGGATCTCCGGGTTCTGCGCCAGCAACTGCATCTGCTTCGGGTAGGGCATGCCGCCGAGGATGGCCACCGCCTTCAGGCCCTGACCGCGCACGCCGTACTTCTCGGCGGCGGCCATCACCTGCAGCGCCAGCTCGCGGGTCGGCGCCAGCACCAGGGCTTTGGGCTCCGCCGGCGCAAAGCGGGCGCGGCTTTTGCGCGCCACCGAGGCGTTCGGGGTGAGCTTCTGCAGCAGCGGCAGCAGAAAGGCCGCGGTCTTGCCCGAACCGGTCTGCGAGGAGACCAGCAGGTCGCCGCCGGCCAGCGCCGCGGCGATGGTCTGCGCCTGGACCGGCGTCGCGGCGGTGTAGCCGGCGTCGCTGAGGTTCTTCAGCAGGGAGGGGCCTAGGCCCAATTCATTGAATGTCATCTTCGCTCTTTCACAAAGGTTGCCGGGCTCGGGAAGATCCCAAGCCACGTTACGGTGCAAGGCCAACCCAACGAAAAGCTGTGAGAGATTCGAAGAGATTTCGGCACGTCGTGCCGAATCGGCGTCGCGAACATCGGCGCCATGGGGCAGGAGGACTTGCGTTTTCGCTGCGCCAGTTCCAACTGCAGAGCGCTGCGAGCCGCGGATTGTACAGGGTAACGTGCTAAGGTGGGGGAAATGCTCGAACAAATCGCCAGCGGCCGCCGCCGCATCGAACTGCTCGCCCCGGCGAAGACCGCGGCGATCGGCCGCGCCGCCATAGACCACGGCGCCGACGCGGTGTATATCGGCGGCCCGGCCTTTGGCGCCAGAGCCGCCGCCGGCAACAGCGTCGCCGACATCGCCGCCCTGGCCGAATACGCCCATCGCTACCACGCCCGCATCTACCTTGCGCTGAACACCATCCTGCGCGACGAGGAGCTCGAACCGGCGCAGCGTCTGGCCCGCGAATGCTGGGACGCCGGGGTCGACGCGCTGATCGTCCAGGACATGGGTCTGCTCGAGCTCGAGCTGCCGCCGCTGGCCCTGCACGCCTCCACCCAGTGCGATATCCGCAGCCCCGACAAGGCCCGCTTCCTGGCCCAGGCCGGCTTCTCGCAACTGGTCCTGGCGCGCGAGCTGACCCTGGCCGAGGTAGCGCAGATTCGCGCCGCCGTGCCGAGCACCACCGCGCTCGAGCACTTCGTGCACGGGGCGCTGTGCGTCGCCTATTCCGGCCAGTGCTACATCAGCCACGCGCACACCGGGCGCAGCGCCAACCGCGGCGACTGCTCGCAGGCCTGCCGCCTGCCCTATACCCTGAAGGACGGCCAAGGCCGGGTGGTCGCCTTCGAGCAGCACCTGCTGTCGCTCAAGGACAACGACCAGAGCGCCAACCTCGAGGCGCTGATTGACGCCGGCGTGGACAGCTTCAAGATCGAGGGTCGCTACAAGGAAGAGGACTACGTCAAGAATATCACCGGCCACTACCGGCAGTTGCTCGACCGCATCCTCGAGCGGCGGCCGGAACTCGCCGCCAGCTCCAGCGGCAAGGTCCAACTGTTGTTCAGCCCGGACCCGGGCAAGACCTTCCATCGCGGCAGCACCGACTATTTCACCCACGGCCGCCGCTCGGACATCGGCGCCTTCGCCGCCCCCGGTCATGTCGGCCAGGAGCTGGGCGGCGTCACCAGCGTCGGCGCCGACTGGTTCGAGCTGGCGTCTGGCGCTCCCCTCGCCAACGGCGACGGCTTGAGCTGGCTGCACGGCCGCGAGGTGGTCGGTGTCCAGGCCAACCGTGCCGAAGAAACCGCTGCCGGCCTCTGGCGAGTTTGGCCGGCGCAACCGCTCGCCGCCCTGCCGGGCTTGCGCAAGGGAGCGATCATCCGCCGCAACCGCGATCACGTCTGGGAAAAGGCGCTGGCCAGGAAGTCGGCCGAGCGGCGCATCGCCGTCAGCGCACTGTTCGCCGAGAGCGACGACGGCTACAGGCTGACGCTGACCGATAGCGACGGCATCGCCGCGCAGGCCAGCCTGCGCTTCGAACTTCGGCCGGCGCAGGATCCACAGGCGGTCGAGCAGCGTTTGCGCAATCAACTGCAACGGCTGGGCGACTCCGAATTTCGGCTGCAGGCGCTGGAGATTCGCTGCGCTCAGGGGGGCTTCCTGCCCGACTCACTGGCCAACAAGCTGCGCCGCGATTGCGTGGCAGTGCTGCAGGCGGCGCGCCGTGCGGCCTACGCGCGGCCGCGACGCCTGGCCGCCAGCCAACCCGCACCCAGCTATCCGCAGGCGAGCCTCTCTTACCTCGCCAACGTGTTCAACGCGTCGGCGCGCGCCTTCTACGCCCGGCACGGGGTCGAGCTGATCGCGCCCGCCTACGAGGCGCACCAGGAGGTCGGCGCCGTGTCGTTGATGATCACCCGGCATTGCCTGCGCTATGCGATGAGCCTTTGCCCGCGCCAAGCCAAGGGCGTGACCGGTGTCCAGGGTGAAGTGCGGGCAGAACCGATGCAACTCGTCAACGGCGAAGAGCAGCTCACCCTGAAGTTCGACTGCCAGGCCTGCGAGATGCACGTCGTAGGCGCCATCAAGCCGCATATCCGCGATCAAGATTTGCACCTACCCAAACGACGGTAGGAAAAAATACGGCGCTCCGAGTATTGCCAAGGCAGGCCCCGCGCAATACTCTTGTCATAGTTTCAACCAACAGGAGATTGCCATGGCCAACATTACCCGTTTCAATCCCTTCAGCAGAATCGCGCGCGCCGACCCCCTGTTCAGCATGGACGAGTGGTTCCCCGAATTCAGCCTGCGTCCGGTGCTGCGCAATTTCGAGAGCGAGCCGCAGATCCGCTTGGACCTTGCCGAGCAGGACAAAGCCTACATCGTCAAGGCCGAGATACCGGGCGTGAGCAAGGAAGACATCCACGTGCAGGTCGAAGGCAAGCGCGTGTCCATCAGCGCCGAGGTCAAGCAGGAAAAGGAGACCAAGGAGGGCACCAAGCTGCTCAGCAGCGAGCGCTACTTCGGCAAGGTGTACCGCAGCTTCAGCCTCGAACAGGAGGTCGACGCCGGCGCCGCCAAGGCAAAGTACGCCGACGGCATGCTGGAACTGACGCTGCCGAAGAAGGCCGGCGCCAAGACCCAGGAGCTCGCCATCTCTTGAGCTTCTGAGCGCTGGCGGCGCCAGGCGCCGCTAGCCCGACGCGCGCCCGAGCAGCGCATCGCGCAGGCGCGCGTCGTGCACCTTTTCGCCCAGCCACACCTTGAGCACGGCCTGGAAGAAATCCTCGCCGCCGATGTCTTCACCCCGCTGCAGACCATCGATGCTGAGCCGGGTGACCCCGCCCGCGGCGCCGGCTGCGGGCAGCCAGTCGATCTGGATCAGCGAGTGGGCAGCGGCGTCGTCCATGGTGCGCACCGTGGTGCGCAGCTTGTCGATGCGCTGCTGCAGTTCGGCGTACTCGCTGTCGGAGAGATTGCGGCGCAGGCCCTTGACCAGGCCGAGCGCGAACAGCTCGGCGTTGAGCGCGAACAACGGCACCACCTCAATGCGCTTGGCACCCTGGCTGCGCAACGCCGCCGCCAGCGTCTGTTGCTGTTGCGGCAGATAGAGGCCGATGGCGTAGAGCTTGAACCCAAGAATGCTGCGCACCCCGGCGCCGTTCAGGCGCGCTTCGGCCTCACCGATGCGCGCCCGCGGCTCGAAGCGCACGCCGGCGACCTCGACCGGGTTCTGGGCGCAAGCGGCAGCGGAACAAACGAGCAGGACCAGGAGCAGCCAGCGCATGATCCGCGCATCATACGCCGGGCCGCGCAGCCGGTTGTTCACTGCCAGCCGTAGCGGCGGGTGTAGTAGTTCTTCATCAGTTGGGTGAGCAACATGTAGCCGGTGAGGATGGCGACCAACAGGGCGAAATAGGACAGGGGCAGCGCCTGCAGCTTGAAATAGTGGGCGATCGGTCCCATCGGGATGAAGATGCCCACCGCCATGATCAGGCCGGTGGCCACCAGCAGCGGCAGTCCCGGCTGGCTCTGGATGAAGGGGATCTTCTGGGTGCGGATCATGTGCACCACCAGGGTCTGGGTCATCAGGCCTTCGATGAACCAGCCCGACTGGAACAGCGTCTGCTGTTCCGGTGTGTTGGCGCCGAAGACGTACCACATGGCGGCGAAGGTCAGGAGGTCGAAGACCGAACTGACCGGGCCGAAGAAGATCATGAAGCGGCCGATATCGCCGGGGTTCCAGCGCTGCGGCGCCTTGACCAGTTCATCGTCGACGTGGTCGAAGGGGATGGCGATCTGCGAGATGTCGTAGAGCAGGTTCTGCACCAGGAGATGCATCGGCAGCATCGGCAGGAACGGGATGAAGGCGCTGGCGATCAGCACCGAGAAGACGTTGCCGAAGTTGGAGCTGGCGGTCATCTTGATGTACTTCAACATGTTGGCGAAGGTCTTGCGGCCCTCGACCACCCCCTCCTCCAGGACCATCAAGCTCTTCTCCAGCAGGATGATGTCGGCCGCCTCCTTGGCGATGTCTACCGCCGAGTCCACCGAGATGCCGATGTCGGCGGTGCGCAGCGCCGGCGCATCGTTGATGCCGTCGCCCATGAAGCCAACGACGTTGCCGCCGGCCTTGAGCGTGCTGACGATGCGTTCCTTGTGCATCGGCGTCAGCCTGGCGAAGACGTGGTGCACCGCCACCGCGCGCGCCAGCGCGGCGTCGTCGAGGGCGTCGATATCGGCGCCGCAGAGGATGGTCTCGGCGTCTAGTCCGACTTCGCGGCAGATCTTCGCCGTCACCAGCTCGTTGTCGCCGGTGAGGACCTTGACCGTGATGCCGTGCTCGGCCAGGGCCTTCAGCGCCG
>JAHFRE010000083.1 GCA_023258955.1 Sterolibacterium sp. | reverse complement strand
GCGACGGCGACATCGCGATCGCTCAGGTCGCTTCGCTGGAGCAGGCCGGACCGGGCGAGGCCGCCTTCCTCGCCAATCCCAAATATCGCGCCGCTCTGACCACCACCCGCGCCGGCGTGGTCATCCTCGCGGCGCCAGCGGCAGCCGATTGTCCGGTGGCCAGCATCGCTAGCGACCAGCCCTACCTTTACTTTGCGCGCCTGTCGCAGTGGCTCAACCCGCGAAAGCGCGTCGCGGCGCTGCGTCACCCCAGCGCCAGCATCGATTCGCTCCTGCCCGATAGCGTCAGCGTCGGTGCCGGTGCCGTCATCGGCACGGCTTGCGTGATCGGCGAAGGTGTCGAAATCGGTGCCAACTGCGTCGTCGGCGACGGCGTGCGCATCGGCGCCGATTCGCTGCTGCACGCGCAGGTCACGCTCTATCCCGGAGCTGTGGTCGGCGAGCGTGCCATCCTGCACAGCGGCGCCGTGATCGGCGCCGACGGCTTCGGATTCGCGCGCGAAGACGACGGCTCCTGGCTGAAGATTCCGCAGATCGGCCGCGTCCTCATCGGTGACGACGTCGAGATCGGCGCCGGCACCACGGTCGATCGCGGCGCCCTCGACGACACGGTGATCGAGGACGGGGTCAAGCTCGACAATCAGATCCAGATCGGCCACAACGTGAAGATCGGCGCCCACAGCGCTTTTGCCGGCTGCGTCGGCGTCGCCGGCAGCGCCCGCATCGGGCGCCGCTGCACGGTCGGCGGTGCCGCGGTGATCCTGGGCCACCTGTCGATCGTCGACGACGTCAACATTTCCGCCGGCACCCTGGTCGCCAAATCGATCAAGAAGCCCGGCACCTACACCGCCACCGTGCCCCTGCTGGAGCACGGTGAATGGCTGAAAAACTTCGTCCATCTGCGCCACCTCGAGTCGCTGGCGGATAAAATACGCGCCCTCGAAGCGGAACTGGCGCGCATCACGCAAAAGGAACGACCATGAACCAGCCCTCCGATCCCGATCGCGGCGAGCAAACAGCGGCGCCGGCGACGAGCCTCAACGCGATGGACATCCACCGCATCCTCGAATACCTGCCGCACCGCTATCCCTTTCTGCTGGTCGACCGCGTGCTCGAGTGCATCCCCGACCAGCGCATCGTCGCACTGAAGAACGTCAGCATCAACGAGCCGTTCTTTCCCGGGCACTTTCCCCACCACCCGGTGATGCCGGGGGTGTTGATCATCGAAGCGCTGGCCCAGGCCGCGGCGATACTGTCCTTCCTGACCGTCGGCAGCAAGGCCGACGACAAGTCGGTCTACTACTTCGTCGGCATCGACAACGCGCGCTTCAAGAGGCCGGTGCTGGCCGGTGACCAGTTGCACCTGCACGTGAGCAAAGGTCGCGCCGCCCGCGGCATCTGGAAGTTCTCCGGCCAAGCGCTGGTCGACGGCAAGGTCGCTGCGGTGGCCGAACTCATGTGTACCCTGCGCAACCTGCCATGACCGGCGCGATCCATCCCACCGCCATCGTGCACCCCGGGGCGAGGCTGGCGGCCGGCGTCGAAATAGGCGCCTACAGCATCATCGGCGAGCACGTCGAACTGGGCGAGGCGACGCGGATCGGAGCGCACGTAGTGATCGAGGGCCACACCCGCCTGGGCCGGGAAAACCGTGTCTTCCAGTTCGCTTCGCTCGGGGCGCAGCCGCAGGACAAGAAGTATTCCGGAGAGCCGACGCGGCTCGAGATCGGCGACCGCAACCAGATCCGCGAGTTCTGCACCTTCAATTGCGGCACGGCGCAGGACGCCGGCGTCACCCGCCTGGGCGATGACAACTGGATCATGGCCTACGTGCATCTGGCCCACGATTGCCAGGTCGGCAACAACACCATCTTCGCCAACAACGCGCAATTGGCGGGCCACGTCGTCGTCGGCGATTGGGCGATCCTCGGCGGCTTCACCGGCGTCCATCAGTTCGTGCGCGTCGGTGCGCACAGCATCACCGGCGTGGCGACCGTGCTACTGCAGGATCTGCCGCCCTACGTCACCGCCTCGGGCAGCCCGGCGGTACCGCACGGCATCAACAGCGAGGGCCTGAAGCGGCGCGGCTACGGCGCGCCGGCGATCGCGGCGATCAAGCGCGCCTACAAGACGCTCTATCGCTCGGGCCTCAAGTTGGTCGAGGCGCAGACAGCCATCGCCGCCGCCGCCAAGGAATCGGCCGAACTGGAAGCGCTGTGCCGGTTCCTCGCCGAACCGGGACGGGGCATCATCCGCTAGGGGCGGACCATGAGCGGGCCAGCGCGAATCGCCATGGTGGCGGGTGAGGCTTCCGGTGACCTGCTGGCCAGCCACCTGATCGGCGCCCTCAAGGCGCATCTTCCCGAAGCGCGCTTCTTCGGTATCGGCGGTCCCAAGATGCAGGCGGCAGGTCTTGACGCCTGGTGGCCGGCAGAGAAACTGGCGGTGCGCGGTTACGCCGAGGTCCTGCGCCACTATCGTGAGCTCAGCGGTATCAGACGGGCGCTGCTGAAGCGGCTGCTCGCCGATCCGCCCGACGCATTCATCGCCATCGACGCGCCGGATTTCAATCTCTGGCTCGAGGGCCGCACCAAGGCTGCGGGCATCCCCACCATCCATTTTGTCAGTCCTTCGGTCTGGGCCTGGCGGGCCGGACGCATCCGCAACGTCGTCCGCTCGGTGCACCGCCTGCTCTGCCTGTTTCCCTTCGAGCCGGCGCTCTACCAAAAGCACGGCCTGTCCGCGGATTACGTCGGCCATCCGCTCGCCGACATCATCCCGCTGGAACCGGCGCAGCAGGCGGCGCGCGACCGCCTGAATCTCGAGCCCGACGGCTTCGTCTTCGCCCTGCTGCCGGGCAGCCGCCAGGCCGAGCTGCGCTACATGGCGCCCACCTTCATCGCCACGGCCAAGCGTCTGCTCGAGCGCTATCCGCGTGCCCGATTTCTGGTGCCGCTGGTCACGCGCGAGACGCGCAACCAGTTCGAGCAGGCGCTTTGGGACAACGGCGCCCAAGACCTGCCGCTGACGCTGCTCTTCGGCCACGCCCACGACGCCATGGCGGCAGCCGACGCGGTGCTGGTGGCGAGCGGCACCGCCACCCTTGAAGCCGCCCTGTTCAAGAAGCCGATGGTCATCACCTACAAGATGTCACCCTGGTCCTGGCGGCTGATGCGGCGCATGCAGCGCCAACCCTGGGTCGGTCTGCCGAACATTCTCGCCGGCCGCTTTCTGGTGCCGGAGTTCCTGCAGGAGGCGGCGACAGCGGAAAACCTGGCCCAGGCGCTGGGCAATCTGGTCGCCGATCCGGTGCTGCCGGAACGCCTGCGTTTGGCCTTCACGGAGATGCATCGCAGCCTGCGCCAGGATACGGCGAGCAAAGCCGCGGCAGCGATCCTGCCGCTGCTCGCGGGCCGGGCGTGAAGGCGCTGCTCGTCGCCGGCGTCGACGAGGCGGGCCGCGGACCGCTCGCCGGGGCGGTCTACGCGGCGGCGGTGATTCTCGATCCGCACCAGGCCATCGCCGGTCTCGCCGACTCGAAGAAGCTCTCGGCCAAGCGGCGCGAGGCACTCGCCGCACTGATCCACGAGCGGGCGCTGGCCTGGGCCGTCGCCAGCGCCAGCGTCGACGAGATCGACACGCTGAACATCCTGCGCGCCAGCCTCCTGGCGATGCGCCGCGCCGTGCTGTTGCTGGCGCCCGCCGCCGATGCGATCGAGGTCGACGGCCTGCACTGTCCCGAGGTCGATGTTCCGGCGCGCGCCATCGTCGGCGGCGATGCACGGGTGGCGGCGATCTCGGCCGCATCCATCCTCGCCAAGACGGCGCGCGACGCCGAGATGCTGCGTCTGCACGATGCCCATCCTGAGTACGGCTTCGACCGGCACAAGGGCTATCCGACGGCGGTCCACCTGGCCTGTCTGCAGCGTTTCGGCGCCAGCCCGGTGCATCGCCGCAGCTTTGCCCCGGTGCGGCGCGCCCTCGGCGAAGCGCCGGCAGCAAAGCGGTGAAGTCGATCGCTTCGCGCGCCAACGTGCAATTCAAGGCGCTGCGCGCCCTGGTCGGCGATAGCCGCGAGCAGCGCCGACGGGGCCTCTGCCTGATCGACGGCAGCCACCTGGTGGCTGCCTACGCCGACAAGATCGGTCCGCCAGAAGCGCTCGTCGTCAGCGAGCACGGCCTGGCCCAGGCGGAGATCGCGGCGCTGGTCGAACGTCTTTGCGCGGCTGGCCGCGTCGACTGCCTGCAGCTCAAGGACAGCCTGTTCGCGAGTCTGTCGCAGCTCGTGACGCCGGCCGGTGTCATGGCCCTGGTGCGCATTCCCGGCGCAGCCACGGCCGCGACCCCGGGCGCCTCCTGTCTGCTGCTCGACGCGATCCAGGACGCCGGCAACGTCGGCGCCATCTTGCGCAGTGCCGCCGCCGCCGGCATCCGCGACGTCTATCTGGGCAGCGGTTGCGCCGCCGCCTGGATGCCGCGCGCGCTGCGCGCGGCGCAAGGCGCCCACTTCGATCTGGTGCTCACCGAGCAGGCGGATCTGCAGCGGGTGGCGGCGACGTTTGCGGGAAGCGTGGTCGCGGCGACCGCCAGCGCCGGCGAAGATCTGTTTCAGCTCGACCTGACCGGGCCGGTGGCTTGGCTGGTCGGCAACGAAGGCGCCGGCGTCAGCGCCGAATTGCTCAGCTTGGCGACGCGCCGCGCCAGCATTCCGATGGCAGCGGGCAGCGAATCCTTGAACGTCGCCGCCGCGGCGAGCGTCTGCCTGTTCGAGGAAGTCCGGCAGAAGCGACTCGCCGCCGCCGCGAAGCGTTAAGATAGGGTTTTCGCTTTACCCTGGTCGGAGGATGCAATGCAGCTCGAATGGTGGCATTGGGCGGTCTCAGGCATCGCGCTGTTGCTCGCCGAACTGGCGGTGCCGGCCTTCGTCCTGGTCTGGTTCGGTCTCGGTGCCATGCTGGTGGCGCTGGCGACGGCGCTGCTGCCGGAAATGGGAGCGACGGCCCAGTTGAGCGCCTGGTTGTTGCTGTCGCTGGCCCTGGTCGTGGCCTGGTTCAAGATCTTCCGGCCCAACGCGCACAAGACCCGCATCGGCATGTCCGAAGACTACGTGATCGGCGAAATCGGTCTGCTGACGCGGCCGGTGGCCCCCTTCGAAAAAGGCGCGGTGCGCTTTCAGAAGCCCATCCTCGGCAGCGATGCCTGGGACTGCATCGCCGAAGAGAGCATCGCCGCCGGCGAGCGGATCAAAGTCTTGGCGATCGAGGGCAGCCTGCTGCGGGTCGGCAAAGCCTGAAGCGGCGGGCAGAACTGTGGAGGAAGTCATGGGTGCTGGTTTCGTGTTCGTCGTGGCGCTGCTCGTCTTCGCCGTGGTCACCCTGGCCAAGGGGGTGCGCATCGTGCCCCAGGGCGAGGAGTGGGTCGCCGAGCGTCTGGGCAAGTACAGCAGCACCCTGCGTCCCGGTCTCAACCTCATCGTCCCCTATCTCGATCGCGTCGCCTACCGCTTGGTGACCAAGGACATCATCCTCGACGTGCAGGAGCAGGAGGTGATCACGCGCGACAACGCCGTGATCCTGATCAACGCCATCGCCTTTATCAAGATCACCGATCCAATCAAGGCGGTCTATGGCGTCACCGATTTTTCCGAGGCGATTCGCAACATGATCATGACCACCCTGCGCTCGATCGCTGGCGACATGGACCTCGATCAGGCGCTGTCCAGCCGCGACAAGATCAAGGCGCGGCTGCGCGAGAGCATCGCCGACGAAGCGATCGACTGGGGCCTGACGGTCAAGTCGGTGGAGATCCAGGACATCAAGCCCTCGGAGTCGATGGTGCGGGCGATGGAGGCCCAGGCCTCGGCGGAACGCGAGCGCAAGGCCATGGTGACCAAGGCCGAGGGCACCAAGCAATCGGCCATCCTGCAGGCGGAGGCGCGCCTGGAAGCGGCCAGGCGCGACGCCGAGGCGACGGTGACCTTGGCCGAAGCCTCGGCCGAGGCGATCCGCCGCGTCGCCGACGCCATCGGTAGCCAGGACGCGCCGATGCGCTACATGCTCGGCGAAAAATATCTGGCGGCGATGTCCAAGCTCGCCGACTCAGCCAACGCCAAGACCATCGTTCTGCCCGCCGACATCCAGGAGGCGCTGTCGGGCATCCTCGGCCGCGCCCGCGGCTGACCGGGTAGCGCAGCGACGCGCCACGGCGCGCGCACCCCTTGCCTGTCGATGCCATAGGCATATAATCCCTGGTACAACCTCGCCCCAGAGTTGATGGGCGAGCGTTGTATCGAGGTTTTCAAGGCGCTGTCAAGGGTACTAATCACGTTGTACCCGCGCCGCGGTGGGTGCGAGGATTGAGCCTGTCAGCGAAGCTTCCTCGATCGTCGAGGTTTCGCCACCTTAGTCTTCGTCGTTCGAGCCATTGCCAAGGAATGCCATGAACCCATCCCAACCCCCGGTCGACCAATCCTTCGTCCGGACCAGAATTCCGCATTGGACCCTGGTGAGCCTGGTCATCCTGACCGCCACGACGATGACGCCAGGTTGTGGCGGGGCGGGCCAAGACGCTGGCAGCGTCGCCACTCCGGTCGCCCTGTTGGCGCCACTGCCGGCTGGCGCGCCTGAGGCCCCTGGCACGCTCGAAGCCGATCCGGCGGATCGCGGCCTGCTGCCGCGCGACCAGCCCGTGAGCGCGGCACCGACCGAGGATATTGCCGCCGCAGCGATTCCGGTCGCGTCGGTCGCGTTGCGTGACGCAGAGATCGCTGCGGCGCCGGCGAGCGCGATCGATGCGGGGCCGATCAAGTCTCAAACCAAGTCGGCGATATTCGGGACGCCAGTCGATCTGCGATCGACCGGTGCCGATCCGGCGGCTGCTGGCGCCATCGGCAAATTCTTCATTCGCCATACCTTTCCGGGGATAGAAAGCGCGAACACGCCGATCAGTCTGGCCTACCTCAACGCGACGGCGGCCGGCGCCAATGGACCGATCACGATCGCCAGCGGCCATCTGGCGTTGGCTGGACGGCGCATCCGTCTCTACGGCATCAACATGCCGATCGGCGCATTTATGCCGAGCAAGGAGCAGGCCCCGGTCCTCGCCACGCGCCTGGCCAAAGAAGGCTTCAACGCCGTGCGCATCTTTGGCTTCGATGCGCTACTGGCAGTGCCCAACACCTTTTCCGTCACCTACAAGCCACAGGGCATATTGAATAGCGACCAATCGTTCAATGCCGAAGCCTTGGATCGGCTGGACTTCTTTATCTACCGCTTGCAGCTCGCAGGCATCTACGTTTCGTTTCCGCTGCACGCCGCACGTATCTATCCGCAGTCGCCCGATTGCATCCAGGCCTGCGAGGGGCTGGACAACTACCTGCCGTCGCTGATTCAGTCGCAGAAGGACTTTGCCGCCGCCTTCCTCAACCACGTCAATCCGTACAGCAGCAAGGCCTACAAGGCCGACCCTGGCGTCTTCGCGCTCGAGATCAACAACGAGAATTCGCTGACCCACCGCTGGGCCAACGGCACCGTCGATCGCTACCTGACCGAGCGTGCGTTTGCGAGCAAGTACGGCCAGCCGCTCGAGGCGCTTTGGCGAGTCTGGGCGCAACGGAAATATGCCACGACGGCAGCGGCTGGCAGGGCCTGGCTGCAGACGATCGGTGCTTGGTCGGACGTGCATGCGCCGCTTCATGCCGATGCGACCAAGATTCCGCCGCAGTTGTTCAAGGATTGGGCGGACTTCATGGCCGATACCGAATCAGCCTACAAGCAGGACATGTCGGCCTTTCTCAAACATACTCTGGGCGTGACCGCGCTGGTCTATGACACCCAGAACAACTACAACCAACCGTTCAGCCGGGACGGCATGGACATGGTCGACGTGCACAGCTATTTCGGCGATCTCGGCACCAACACCGGGTTGACCAATACGCCCGGTAACGGGCGGCCGGTGTTCGATGTGCAGAACCGCTCGGCGTTGCACTACGCCGATCTGAAAGATGCCGGCATGTACGCCATGTTCGTCGGCAAGGATCTCAACAAGCCCAACATCATCACCGAATACACCTATCGCGACGGCAATCAGTACGCCGCTGAGGCGGAACCGCTGATGGCCGCCTACGCGGGCTTCCAGGATCTGGACGCCATCTTCCTGTTCAACTACCACGGCATGAACTTGTACACCAACCCGCAGACCTATCCCGGTTGGTACAACATGACCATCAATGGGCTGACCCGGGTGGCGGCAGCGCTGGCGTTTCGTCGCGGCGACACGACGCCGGGAGCGCCGCAGGTGCTGAAGAAGACACGCCAATCCTGGCTCAATACCATGGCCACAGCGAACTCCTTGAACCTCACCAACTACAGCTACGGGGGCAACGTTCGCGCGCCTTACACCCGCAACATGTACGTGCAGATGGTCGACAGCGTATCGCAAGAGCAGATCGTCACCGGCGGTGCGGCGGCGGCCGACGGCGTATATACCAGCACCTCGGGTGAGATCCGCTGGAAACCGCTGGACCGCATCACAGTGGACAGCGCGCGTAGCAAGACCGCCATCGGCTTCTTCCGCAACGTCACCGTCTCGCTCGGCTCCGGAATCGAGGTGGCGGTCGGCAACACCATCAACAACTATGCGGTGGTGTCGCTGATTTCGCTCAACGACCGCGAAAACCTGCCGGCGAGCCGCATGCTCTTTTCCATCGCCGGGCACTTCACGGTGCCCGGCGAATATCCGCGCACGCCGGGTTCCGGACGCTATTCCTGGGGTGACGACGCGCCGCGCATCGAGGCCGTGCCGGCTACCGTGCGCATCACCACCACCGCCAACCTGGTCGTTACCGCGCTGGATGCCACCGGTGCGCGCAAGGCCAACGTGCCGGTGGTACGCAATGGTAGCCGGGTCGAATTCGTGACCGGCCCGGCCTACGACACCGGCTGGTATCTGATCGATGCGGCCAGGCAAACCAACTGAGCCGCGCCAAGCCGCTCGGCGCGCACATCCGGAGGCGGACCGTCATCAAGCGCGATAACGCGCCAGCGCCTTCGCGCTGACGAACGCCAGGGTCGAGGCGCAGCCACCGATCAGTGCCAGCGGCAGCAGCGTCCCGTCGAAGCTCGCACCCACCGCAGCGCCCGCGGGCCACGCCGCCAGCATGTTGATGGCGCCCATCAGGCCGGCGGCGGTGCCGGCGTGCCCGGGAAAGGGTGCGATGGAGCCTGATTGGGCGCAGGGAAAATTGACGCCGTGGGCGCACATGGTAAGGAACATGGCCAGCACCACGACCGACCAGTGCGCATAGCCGGCGAGCACCAGGGCGAGAAAAAGCGCTGCGGAAAAAAGCGACAGGCCTGTGCCGACGCCAAAGGTGCGCGTGAGTCCGATCCGGCCGAGCAGGCGCCGGCAGACCAGCGTTCCGCTCAGGTAGCCGACCACCGCCAGCGCGTGGCAGTAGCCGTAGTTCTCCGTCGCCACGCCCATCACCTTGATCAGGACGAAAGAGGCACCGGCGAGGAAGGCAAACATCGCGGCGTAGGAAAAGGAGGCTGGCAGAGTGTAGGCCCAGAAGGAGGGGTTCCTGGCGACCAGGGCGTAGGCGGAGAGCAGGTTGCCGACGCGGGTCGCCTGCGGATTCTTGTTGCTGTTGGTCTCGTCGAGTCGGCTCCACGCCGCCCAAGCGAGCGCAGCGCAGAATAGCGCGTGGGCGCCGAAGGTGGAGCGCCAGCCGAGCGACACCTGCAGGTAGCCGCCGACCAGCGCGCCGAACATGGGCACCACCGCCAGCATGGTGGATGCCTTGGCGATGGCGCGCGCGCCCTGCGCCGGCGTATAGACGTCACGCACGATGGCGCGGGCGACGACGACCGCCACGCAGCAACCGCAGGCTTGCACGAAGCGGCTGAAGACGAGCAGGGGCAGCGTGGGCGCCAGGCTGCAGGCGATGCTGGCGCCGAGGTAGGTGGCGAGCCCGGCCAGCAGCACCGGACGGCGGCCGTAGCGATCGGAGAGGGGGCCGCCCAGCAGTTGCGCCGTGCCGAAACCGACCACGAACATGGTCAGCGTCTGCTGCACGGCCGCCGGCGTCGCCGCAAAATAGCCGGCGATGTGCGGCAGCGAGGGGAGGTAGAGGTCGGTCGACAGCGGCTGCAGCATCATGCAACCGGCGATCAGCCAAAGCAGAGTCGAAGCGGACATCTAGGCCTTGCTGCGCATCAGGCGCGCCTTTTCCCGCTCCCAGTCGCGCTGCTTCTCCGTTTCTCGCTTGTCGTACTGCTTCTTGCCCTTGGCCAGTCCGATGGCGAGCTTGATGCGTCCCTTGGCGTAGTGCAGATCGAGTGGTACCAGGGCGTAACCGGCGCGCTCCACCTTGCCGATCAGCTTGGCGATCTCGGCGCTGTGCAACAGCAGCTTGCGCGTGCGCACAGGGTCGGGCAGGACGTGGGTCGATGCCGTGGTGAGCGGAGCGATGTGGGCGCCAAGCAGAAACGCCTCCTCGTTCTTCAGCAATACGTAGGCTTCCTTGATCTGGGCGCGGCCGGCGCGGATCGCCTTCACCTCCCAGCCCTGGAGGGCGATGCCGGCTTCGAACCGGTCCTCGATGAAGTATTCGTGGAACGCCTTCTTGTTTTCAGTGATGCTCATGGATTTGCGGCACGGTAGAATGTTCGATTTTACCCCGGCAGTCGCCAATGGCCGTCGTTGAAAAATCGGTTTTGATCGAGCACAGTGCGCCGCAGATGTTCGAACTGGTGGACAGGGTCGAGGAATATCCAAAATTTCTGCCCTGGTGCGCCGGTATGGAGGTGTTCGACCGCTCGGACAGCCGGACCAGCGCCAGGCTGGACATCAACTACCACGGACTGAAGACGCACTTCGCTACGACCAACGCCAAACGCTATCCCCTATCGATGGCCATCTCGCTCGACGATGGGCCGTTCAAGCGCATGGACGGCGGCTGGCGCTTCACACCGCTGGGCGAGACCGCCTGCAAGGTGGAGTTCAGCCTGCACTACGAGTTTTCCAGCCGACTGTTGGAAAAGGCCCTGGGACCAGTGTTCAACCATATCGCCAACACCCTGGTTGAATCCTTCGTCAAGCGTGCGAGACAACTCCATGGCTGAAGCTCTGGTCGTCGATGTCGCCTACGCCACGGCGACGCAGCAGGATGTGGTCAGGCTGCAATTGGCGCCGGGCAGCACCGTCGAGCAGGCGCTGCTCGCCTCCGGCCTGCTCGCGCGTCACCCCGACATCGATTTGGCGCACGCTGCCGTCGGCATCTTTGGCAAACTCGCACAACTGGCTACCCCGCTCACCGACCAGGACCGAGTTGAGATCTATCGCCCCCTGCTCATCGATCCCAAGGAAGCGCGACGTCTGCGCGCAAGAAGGAAGAAGTAGGAGCGGACCGAGCGCCTCACTTGCACCAGGAGTCGGCAGCGCGCCGGGCTGCGCTGATTTCCTGCTGGCGGCCCTGCTCGTCCAGGAAGACGGGTTCGCCCTTGTCGCTGCTGCGCGAGATGCGTATGCCAGATTCCAGCGTCTGCAGATAGGCCTTGGCCTTGCGGCAGTTATCCTGTCGGTCGGCTAGCTCGGCTGCGCTCTTTGCCGCCTTGGCATCGGCCTCGGCCGCATCGAGTTGTCGTTTGCGAAAATCCATTTCCTCTTGCGCCAGCTTGCGCCGTGCCGTTTCGCCATCCTCGGCCGGCGCTTTGGTGGTTTCCAATATTCGCGGCCTGGCTACTCCCGTCGGCGGTTGGTCGGAGTAGTGCATCTCACCATTGGCGTCGCGCCAGGAGTAGATCTGGGCGAGACTGGCCGGAACCAGGAGGATGAAGAGCAGCAGGGGTGAGGCGCGCAAGGAACTCTCCGTTACCGACAAGGGATCAGCGCGTTCATGATACGTAAGCGGCTCGATTTGGTACAGGTCAAGCGGCGATCTCCAACACCTCGGCGATGGGTAGCAGGGCGATGTCCTTGAGCTTTTCGGCGCCCCCCTTGACCGGATCGTGCAGGGTGGACACCATGCCGAAGCTGGAATCGACGAACACGTCGCGACCGTCGCCGCTACGGTGGTGGATCCCGAAGCGCAGCTTTTCGCGCAAGTCGCTGGGCAGCTTGGTGATCAGCGCCTTGGTCGCCCAGATGGCACCGTGCCGCGCAAAATCCGAGATCCGCGCCGCTTGGTTGATGCTGTCGCCGAGCACCACAAATTCGACGCTGGTCGACGACTGGAAGGTGCCGAGCCACTCCTGGCCTTCACTGATGCCAGTGTTGAGATAGAGTTCGTTGAACCAATTCTTGGATATCTGCCACGCCTTGCTGATGCGCGTCATCTCGCGGCGAATTTCCTGGGCGCAGCGCAGGGCGTTCATCAGGTAGTCGCTGTCCGGCTGCGGGAAGAAATAATAGACCATGCCGTCGCCGACGTGCTTGCCGTAGGTGCCGTTGTACTTGCGGAAGATCGGGCCCATCGCCGTCCAGATTTCGTTGATCAAGCGGAAGTATTCCTCGGGTGGCAGTTCGGAGCATATCTTCACCGAGCTTTGCAGGTCGGCCACCAGCACCGCCAGATGGGTCAGCACCGGCAGGCGCTTTTGCAGCAAGCGGCGAATGACTTCGTCGCGCCGCGCGAGCAGTGCAAGCATCGAGTCGGCCTGTTCGTTCTCCGGCGTCAGAACTACGAACACCCCTTCGCGAAAGAACGAGGCGTAGGCGCGATAGCATCGTTCGCCGTTGGCATCGGCGTGGCGGACGACGAGATCGATCACCGGCTTGGGTGCTGCCGCCGCGGCCTCGGCGTAATAGCCTTGCAGGCGCTTGAAGACGTCGCCGTTGGCTCCTTCGCAGAGAGCGGCGAAATGCGTTGGCGACAGGCGCGTCTTGGCCAACGCGACGTGAAAGCGCAATAGTTCCCCGGCGAGCTG
The DNA here is from genome assembly GCA_023258955.1 of Sterolibacterium sp. Taxonomy (GTDB): domain Bacteria; phylum Pseudomonadota; class Gammaproteobacteria; order Burkholderiales; family Rhodocyclaceae; genus CAIYYX01. The sequence goes on along the minus strand of JAHFRE010000083.1, from coordinate 2,005 downwards.
CTCGCCGGCCATCAGGCGAAAGATGCTTCTCTCTTCACCCGCGGCCGGAAGGGTGCTGATGCCGGGCAGAATCTCTTGTTTGGCCTGGGCGTTGAACCACACCAGCTCAAAATTCGGATTCACCATATAGGCGGGGTAGGCGATGTTGTCTATGGTGACGCGCAGGCTTTCGGCCGCTGGCGGCGGACTGTCCAACTTGGGCGGTACCAGCGCCGGCGCTTCCTGAACCGTGCCGCTCATGCGCTTGACGATCTCGGCCATGCTGCAACCCTCCAGTTTGAGTTGGCGTATCCGCCGGATCCGGTCCAGGCTGCTTTCGGGAAAATAGCCAAGCTGGCGCGGTCCCTGCGCTTGGGCCCCAGGCCGCTTGATCAAGGGCCTGGGCAGCACGCCGAGGGCGATGTAGTTGTTCAGCGTCGCCCTTGAAATGCCCGCTTGGTCTATGAGTTCCTTGCTCGAAAACATGGCGAAATATCAGAGCATCCGGTCATTAAATAGACAGTCCATTTGGACAGTATGGGAATTTAGCCATCCTGTCAAGGTGGTCATGACATGGGGCGCCAGCCTGGCTGACGATCGTCTGACTTTCAAATCTATGCTTTCCGATAGAATGCGCGTTTGTCGAGTGGCTGTCCGGCAGCCATCAGGAAAGAGAGAAGATGCGAGTCATCACCAAGGCGCTGACGTTCGACGATGTGCTGCTGGTCCCGGCACATTCCGCCATCCTGCCGCGCGACGTTACCCTGGCCACGCGCTTGACGCGCAACATCGCGCTGAATCTGCCGCTGGTCTCGGCCGCGATGGACACCGTGACCGAGGCCAGCCTGGCGATTGCCATGGCGCAGGAGGGGGGCATCGGCATCCTGCACAAGAACCTGACACCCAAGGCACAAGCCGCCGAGGTGGCCAAGGTCAAACGCTTCGAGTCGGGGGTGCTCAAGGATCCGATCACCATTCCGCCGACCATGAGCGTGCGCGAAGTTCTGGCGCTGACGCGCCAGCACAGGATCTCCGGCCTACCGGTGCTGGACGGCAACCGGGTGGTCGGCATCGTCACCAACCGCGACCTGCGTTTCGAGACCAATCTCGACCAACCGGTGCAGAACATCATGACGCCGCGTGAGCGCCTGATCACGGTGCGCGAAGGCACCTCGACCGAGGAAGCGAAGTCGCTGATGCACAAGCACCGCCTCGAGCGGGTGCTGGTAATCACCGGCGACTACGAACTGCGCGGGTTGGTCACCGTCAAGGACATCTTGAAGTCGAGCGAGTATCCGGATGCCTGCAAGGACGCCTACGGGCATTTGCGCGTCGGCGCCGCCATCGGTGTCGGGCCAGGCACCGAGGAGCGCGCCGCCCAGTTGGTGGAAGCCGGCGTCGACGTGTTGGTGGTCGACACCGCCCACGGCCATTCGCAGGGCGTGCTCGAACGGGTGCTATGGGTGAAGAAGAACTTTCCGCAGGTGGATGTCATCGGCGGCAATATTGCTACTGGTGCCGCCGCGCAAGCCCTGGTCGATCACGGCGCCGACGCGGTCAAGGTGGGCATCGGCCCCGGTTCCATCTGCACCACGCGCATCGTCGCCGGCGTCGGCATGCCGCAGATCACCGCCATCGACAACGTCGCGACCGCGCTTGCCGCGAGTGGCGTGCCGCTGATCGCCGACGGCGGAATACGTTTTTCGGGAGACATATCCAAGGCCCTGGCTGCCGGGGCGCACGCCGTCATGATGGGCGGACTGTTCGCCGGCACCGAGGAGGCACCGGGGGAAACGGTGCTCTTTCAGGGGCGTTCCTACAAATCCTACCGCGGCATGGGCAGCCTGGGCGCAATGGAGCAGGGCTCTGCCGATCGCTACTTCCAAGAGAACGAAGCCAATATCGAAAAATTGGTGCCGGAAGGGATCGAGGGCCGCGTGCCCTACAAGGGCCCGGTCGGCAACGTCATTCATCAGCTCGTCGGCGGCTTGCGTGCCGCCATGGGCTATACCGGCAGCGCCACCAT
>JAHFRE010000289.1 GCA_023258955.1 Sterolibacterium sp. | reverse complement strand
ATCGACCGGTCCGTCGAACTCCGAGATCGGCCGGTCGAGCATCGACATCACGTCGTGGCGCTCGAGGTAGGTGGTGTCGGGCAGGATCAGGTCGGCGAAGGCCGTCATCTCCGACTGGAAGGCGTCGGCGACGACGATGAAGGGGATCTTGTACTCCCCGTCTTCGTCCTTGTCGTTCAGCATCTTCCTCACTTCGACCGTGTTCATGGTCGAGTTCCAGGCCATGTTGGCCATGAAGATCATCAGCGTGTCGATGCGGTAGGGGTCGCCGCGCCAGGCGTTGGTGACGACGTTGTGCATGAGGCCGTGCACCGACAGCGGGTACTCCCAAGAGAAGGCCTTGTCGATGCGCACCGGCGTGCCGTCTTCATGCACGAACAGGTCGTCGGGGTCCGAGGGCCAGCCCAGGGCCATGCCGTCCAAGGGCGTGTTCGGCCGCACCGCCAGCGGCGAGGTCGGGGTGCGCGCGCAGGGCGGGATCGGCCGGGGAAACGGCGCTTTGTGGCGGAAGCCGCCGGGCCGATCGATGGTGCCGAGCAGGCTCATCAGGATCGCCAGCGCGCGGATGCTGTGGAAGCCGTTGGAGTGGGCGGCCAGGCCGCGCATGGCGTGGAAGGCGACCGGGTTGCCGGTGACCGTGTCGTGCTCGACGCCCCAGCAATCGGTCCAGGGTATCGGCAGTTCGATCTTCTGGTCGCGCGCCGTCACTCCCATCTCGTGCGCCAGCCGCGTGATGGTCGCAGCAGGAATGCCGGTGATCTGCGCCGCCCAGTCCGGCGTGTAATCCTTGACCCGCTCCTGCAGCAGCTGGAAGGCGGGCTTGACCGCGGTGCCGTCGGACAGTTTGAACTCGCCGAGCAGGAAGGGGTCGGCGCCGGGGGCGTGGGTCAGCACCGGCCGGTTGGTATTGCGGTCCCACCACAGCTTGTTCTGCGGGTCGTAGCAGGCCTCTTCGGCCGGCACCTCGGTGCGCACGAACATGCCGAACTCGTCGTCGCTCTGGTCCTGGTTCACCAATTGGCCGGCGTTGGTGTAGCGCACCAGGAAGTCCCGGTCGTAGAGGCCGCGCTCGAGGATCTCGTGGATGAGGGCGAGCAGCAGGGCGCCGTCGGTGCCGGGATGGATCGGCACCCACTCGTCGGCGATGGCGGAATAGCCGGTGCGTATCGGATTGATCGAAACGAAACGGCCGCCGCCGCGTTTGAACTTGGCGATGGCGATCTTCAGCGGATTGGAGTGGTGGTCCTCGGCCGTGCCCAGCATCACGAACAGCTTGGCGCGGTCGAGATCGGGCCCGCCGAATTCCCAGAAGGAACCGCCGATCGTGTAGATCATGCCGGCCGCCATGTTCACCGAGCAGAGGCCGCCGTGCGCAGCGTAGTTGGGCGTGCCGAACTGACGGGCGAACAGGCCGGTCAACGCCTGCATCTGGTCGCGGCCGGTGAACAGGGCAAACTTCTTCGGATCGGTGGCGCGGATCTTCGCCAGTCGCTCGGCGAGGATGCTGAAGGCTTCCTCCCACGAGATCGGCTCGAACTCGCCGGCGCCGCGTTCCGCGCCGGCCTTGCGCCGCAGCGGCCGGGTCAGCCGCGCCGGCGAGTACTGCTTCATGATGCCGGCCGAGCCCTTGGCGCAGATTACCCCCTGGTTCAACGGGTGATCTGGGTTGCCGTCGATGTAGCGCACCTCGCCGTCGCGCAGATGCACGCGGATGCCGCAGCGGCAGGCGCACATATAGCAGGTGGTGTTCTTGACCTCCTCGAGCGGGACCTGGGTCATGTTTGCCTCGACGCTAGTCCTTGCCTCCGACGGTCTGGAGCAGCGCTTTGCGAATCGCCTCGGGCGCGCTCATGATGTTCATGAAGCTGTTGGAACCCATCATGGCCAAATCGGGGAAGTCGATGGCGATGCGAAAGCGCGCGTAGAGCGCATAGACCTTGTTGTCGGAGACCAGTATATCGTAGGGTAGGTGGGCGGTCGACTTGACGTCCTTGAAATCGATCTCGCTCATCAGGTAGCGCTCGTCCATGTATTTGCCCTCCCCCGCGCCCTTCATGGCGACACCGAATACTGCCTCGTTCTTGCCGGCGACGTCGACCCGGTAGACCTTGGTCACGCCGTATCTGCCGGCGGTGAGGCCGGCCTCAACCGCCTTGACCGCCTCGTCGAAGCTCGCGTAGGAGGCCAGTTCGCTCGGTTCGTCGAAATACTCCATGCCGATGGTGTAGTGGTACTTTCGCAGCTTGGCCGCGCTCAAGCCCTGGGCGCCGAACTCCTCGACCCTGCCCAGGGCCGCCTGCAGCTTGGCCGAGGTGTCTTTGAGCTCGCTGCTCAGCCGATAGGCGTTGGCCATGTAGGCCGGGTTGGTGTAGGAGACTTGGACCTCGTCCTTCACCTGGGTTACGGCGATGCGCTGCGCTGCGCCGAAGCCGCCGCGTGCTGATTTGGCGGCGTTGTTGCGCATCTCCTCGTTGGTCACGACGATCACCGCCGCGCCAGGATAGGGCGAGTACATGCCAGCGATCGTGAAACCCGAAGCGGTCAACGCGGCCTTGACCGCTTCGAACTTCTGCGCTGCGTCGCCAGGACCTCGCGATGCGAGCACGAAGGGTTTCAGCAAGGCCTCCTGGGCGAACGCCAGGCTGGCGGCCAGCACCAGGGCCGCAGCCGCCAGACTGTTCAAGATCCGTGACATGGTCTTCCTCCGCTTTGTCTTATCGATGGTCTTCGGCCGGCCAGTCTATCCGAGCTGGACGCGGTCACGATCACGCGATCTTGGGAGGGGATAAGTAATTTTGACGTAGCGTGGGCGATATGGTCTCAATCGTCGTCGAAGGGCAGGCCGACGTAGTTCTCCGCCAGGGTGGTGCGGCCGGCGACAGAGTGCACCACGTAGTCGAGCTCGGCCTGGCGCACCCGCTGGTCGAAGGGGTCGGCGTCGGGGAAGTTGTGCAGCAGCGTGGTCATCCACCAGGAGAAGCGCTCGGCCTTCCACACCCGGCGCAGGCAGCGCTCGGAATAGCTGTCGATGCCGGCGGCGCTGCCGGCGTAGAACTCGATCAGCGCGCGCGACAGGTAGCGCACGTCGGAGGCGGCCAGGTTGAGGCCCTTGGCGCCGGTGGGCGGCACGATGTGGGCGGCGTCGCCGGCGAGGAACAGGCGACCGAAGCGCATCGGCTCGGCGACGAAGCTCCTCAACGGGGCGATGCTCTTCTCCAGCGAGGGACCCGTGACCAGTGCCTCGGCGGCCTGCGGGTCGAGGCGCAGGCGCAGCTCGTCCCAAAATCGCTGGTCCGACCACTGCTCGACCTTCTCCGTCAGCGCGCACTGCAGATAGTAGCGGCTGCGCGTCTTGGAGCGCATGCTGCACAGCGCGAAGCCGCGCTCGTGGCGGGCGTAGATCAGTTCGTCGGCGACCGGCGGCGTATCGGAGAGCAGTCCCAGCCAGCCGATCGGGTAGGCGCGCTCGAAGTTGCGGATCGCCCCGGTCGGCACGCTGGCGCGGCAGACGCCGTGAAAGCCGTCGCAGCCGGCGATGAAGTCGCAGGCGAGCTCCTGGGTGATTCCGTCCTTGGTGTAGCGCAGTCGCGGCTGGGTGCCGTCGAAGCCGTGCACGCTGACCGCCTTGGCCTCGTACACGGTGGTGAGGCCGGCGGCGGCGCGGGCCTGCATCAGGTCGCGGGTCAGCTCGGTCTGGCCGTAGACCATCACTTCTCGGCCGCCGGTGAGTCCGGCCAGATCGATGCGGTGGCGCACGCCGTCGAGCAGCAAGGTGAAGCCGCCGTGGGGCAGGCCTTCGGCGTGCATGCGCGCGCCGACCCCGGCCTCGTCGAGCAGATCGACCGCCACCTGTTCGAGCACCCCGGCGCGGATGCGCCCGAGCACGTATTCGGGCGTCTGCGCCTCGAGAATGACGTTGTCTATGCCCGCCTTGGCCAGCAGCTGGCCGAGGATCAGCCCGGACGGGCCGGCGCCGACGATGGCAACCTGGGTTCTCATGGCCGCTCCAGCTTGTGTTTCATCTGTCGTTCGAGGGCATCCATCGTCCGGTAGCAGGGTAGCACTTGGGCGGCGCTGGCGTTGGGCTCGCGCCCCTCGCGGATGGCGGCGAAGAACTCGCGGTCCTGCAACTCGATGCCGTTCATCGAGACGTCGACCTGGCTCACGTCGATCTTGTTGTCCTTGCCGTCGATCAGGTCGTCGTAGCGCGCGATGTAGGTGCCGCTGTCGCCGATGTAGCGGAAGAAGGTGCCCAAGGGTCCGTCGTTGTTGAACGACAGCGACAGGGTGCAGATGGCGCCGCTGGCCGCCTGCAACTGGATCGACATGTCCATGGCGATGCCCAGCTCCGGATGGATCGGTCCCTGCAGCGCGTTGGCGAGGACGATCGGGGAGCCGGTCTGCCAGGCAAACAGATCGATGGTGTGGGCGGCGTGGTGCCACAGCAGGTGGTCGGTCCAGCTGCGCGGCTGGCCCAGGGCGTTCATGTTCTTGCGGCGGAAGAAGTAGGTCTGCACGTCGAGCTGCTGGATGTTCAGTTCGCCGGCGACGATCTTCTTGTGCACCCATTGGTGGCTGGGGTTGAAGCGGCGGGTGTGGCCGCACATGGCGATCAGTCCGGACTGCTGCTGCTGCGCCAGCACCGCCTCGGCCCCGGCCAGGGTGTCGGCCAGGGGAATCTCCACCTGCACGTGCTTG
>JAHFRE010000288.1 GCA_023258955.1 Sterolibacterium sp. | reverse complement strand
GTTCCTCCGGCAGTTGCCAGAGGCGGTCGAACTGACGGTTCTTCTGCACGATGTTGCCCGCCGCGGCCACCACCAGAATGCCGTCGGCGGTCGAGTCGAGGGTGGAGCGCAGCATGACCTCGCTGCGCGCCAAACCTTCCTGCTGCCTGGCGACCCGCGTCAACAGCGCAGCGATGACCGCGACCAAACCCAGGAGCAAGGCTATGCCGATCAGGCTGCGCTGTCGGCCGACGGCGACCTCGCGCTCGACCGGCGCGAGGATGGCTCGTTCGTCGAGGCCGACGTTGATCGCCAGGGGCAGGCCATCGAGCCTGGCCCAGGCATACAACCGCACCACCCCGTCGCTGTTGCTGACGGCGCGGAAGTGTCCCGCCCTTGGCCCGTCTGCTCCCAGGAACGGTCGGTCTGGGGGCAGCTTCTTGCCGAGCACCTCGAGCACGTTGTGGCTGCGCGCCAGATAGCTGCCGTCGGCGTAGAACAGCGTGATCACGTCGTCGGTCGCCATGCCGACGTCGCCGATACGCGCCGCCAGGTATTCGGGCGACAAAGACAGCAGAGCGACGCCGGCGAAGCGCTGGCCGCGGAATATCGGCCGCGTCAGCAGCACCAGCCACTGGTCGTTGCGGCGAGCGACCATCGGCTTGTCGATGAACAGTCGATCGCTGCCGCCGGCGCGATGGAACTTGAAGTAGTCGCGATCGCCGACGTCGAACGTCTGCGTTGCCTCTTCGGTGCTGTAGCTGATCTTGCCGCGGGCGTCGATGACGGCAAAGTGGAGCAAGGCCCCGGGGGGGAATTCGGCCAGCGCCGAGCGCGCCACCTTGATCGCCGTCGCCTGCTCGCCCCTGGCCACGGCGTCGCGGAATTGCTTGAGCGTCAGATCGATGGCGGCCATCCATGCCTCGACGTGGTCGGCTTCCGCTTCGGCCAGTTGCGCGGCGCGGCTGTTGGCCTGGGCGACGGTAGCCTGGCGCAGACGTTGCTCGCCTTCGGTCAGGCGCCACCAATAGTAGGCGCTGCCGGCGATGGCCAGCAGGACCAGCAGCAGCGCCGCCTGGCGCAGATGGGTGGTTGGCGTCATGGAGCGAGGCGCCGTCTCAGCGATGAAAGCGGATCGCATTGCGCCCGCTCTGCTTGGCCTGGTACATCGCGGCGTCAGCCCACTTGAGGACCTCTTCCTGGCTGGCCAGGTGATCGGCGAACAGGGTCACGCCGATGCTCGCCGCGCAACGGTGTTCGATCGTGGTGTCGGCCTCGCCCGCGTGCGCCACCTTCAGCAGATACGGCTCGCAGAGGATGGCGCGAATCTTTTCCGCGACCGCTTGCGCCTGCAGCAGCGCCGCCGACCTGTCCGCCTCCAAGTCGACCAGCATCACCACGAATTCGTCGCCGCCGAAGCGCGCCACGGTGTCCATCTGCCGCACGCAGCGCTTGAGCCGATCCGCCGCCTCGACCAACAGCAGGTCGCCGACCTCGTGCCCGTGCTGGTCATTGACCGGCTTGAAGTTGTCGAGGTCGAGAAACATCAGCGCCGCGTAGCAGGCGTTGCGCTTGCTCGCTGCCATGGCCTGGGCCAGGCGGTCGTTGAGCAGGCGCCGATTGGGCAGCTTGGTCAAGGGATCGTAGAACGCCAGCAACTGCACCAGTTCCTGCGAATGCTTGCGTTCGCTGATGTCGCGCAGAAAGGCGAAGAACTGCCCGGACTCATGGTCGCGATAGGAGGTGCTGATCTCGACCTGCCACAGCGAGCCGTCCTTGCGCTTGTGCACGGACTCGAACAGGTCCGCCCCGGTCGTCATGATGCGCGCGATGTGCGCCGCGGTCTCGGCCGGGCTCTCCACCGCTTCCAGATCGCTGATCCGCATCTGCAGCAGCTCCTCGCGCCGGTAGCCCGATTGTTGGCAGTAGGTGGGGTTGACGTCGAACAACCTGCCCTGTCGGTCGAAACGCCAGTAACCGTCGCGGGTGGTCTCGAGGATGCTGACCAGGGTCTCGTGGCCGGCGCGCAATTCGTCCTCGGCTCGCTTGCGCTGGGTGATGTCGGTGTGGGTGCCGATCAGGCGCAGCGGTCTGCCGTCGGCGGCGCGGCTGACGATCTTGCCGCGCGCCAGAATCCAGGCCCAGTCGCCATCGGCGCGGCGCATCCGGTATTCGGTGGCGTAGTGGGCGATCTTGCCATCGAGATAGGCCTCGAGGGTGGTCATCGCCAGCTGCATCTCCTGCGGATTGACGTGGTCCTTCCAGTCGTCGAGACAGTTCCATTCGACGCTGTCGGCGTAGCCGAGCATGGTCAGATAGCGCCGCGAGAAGACGATGCGGCCGCTATCCAGATTCCAGTCCCAGACGCCGTCACCGGCACCATCGATGGCGAACTGCCAGCGTTCCTCGCTCTCGCGCAGCGCCTGTTCGATCCGCTTGCGCTGCGAATCGTCGTTGAAGCTGCCGAAGTAGTGGGTGACCCTGCCGTATTCGCCGCGCAGCGCCGTGATCGCCAGCCAGACCGGAAACACCCGCCCGTCCTTGTGCCGGTCCCAGACTTCGCCCTGCCAGTAGCCGCCCCGGGTCAAGGCCTGCCACATGTCGATGTATACCTCGCGCGGCGTCGTTCCCGCGGCGAGCATGCGCGGATTGCGTCCGCGCAGTTCGTCCTCGCCATAGCCGGTCAGTTCGGTGAACGCCCAGTTGACCGTGACGATGTTGTTGTCCGCATCGGTGATGCAGATGCCTTCGCCGCTGCGCTGGAATACGCTCGACATCAGGGACAGCGATTCGGTCCGCTGCTGCACCCGGCTCTCGAGCTGGGCATTGGCCGCGGTCAATTGTTCGGCCATGGCGTTGAAGGCGGTGGCCAGTTCGAGGACTTCGCGGTAACCGGTCGGCAGCGCCCGCACCGCGTGGTTGCCGTTGGCGATGGCGGCGGTCACCCGGGTCAGTTCGCTCAGCGGGCGGGTCAGCTGGCGCGCGAAATACCTGGCGACGAGCGCGGCCAAGGCGGAAAGACCGAGCATGGCGACGAGGAAGCCGAGCTTCAGCCGGTTCAACGAGGCGAAGGCCTCGGCCTGATCGACGTGGGCCATGATGCAGCCGCCACCGATCGCTTTCACGTAGCGAAAGCCGTGGATGATCGCCACGTCACGGTAGTCGATATCGAGCGTCTCGGCGCTCTCCGGCGTCAGGCAGCGGCGCATCGGCGTGGCGGCGATCGGATGGCTGTGGCCCTGGGTGGATTGGTAGCGCGGCTGGGTGATGAAGAAGCCCTGGGCGTCGGTGAGAAAGGTCTCTCCCGAGGCGCCGAGGTCGGGATGCGAGCTGAAGATGGACTGGATCGTCGCCACCGGGTAGGTGATGGCCAGGCGGATCTGCTTCTGCGGCTCATCGACGACGACGAAGTAGTTGCGCGGCGAGTCGCCGTCGCGTTGGCCGAACTGCGCCAACTGGCCGGGCATCAAGGTCGGAATGGCATCGGCGGCGACGGCCGATGCGCCCGCCGTGATGCCGGGGCCGCCACCGCCACCGATCGCGGCCCCGAGTGCGCCTTCGCTGCTGATGAAGGAAGACAGGCCTTGGTGCGCGCAGTCGGGGCGGTGGCGCAGATCGCCGCACTTGCGTTCCAGGTCGGCCAGCATTCCCGCAGCGCGCGCCGTGGCGCGGCGGAAGACCATCACCAGCTCCTCGTGGCGGGCATCGGCGACCCGGCCGACGGCCTTGATGCGTTCGGCCCGGGTGACATCGAAGGCGTACTCGAAGCACAGCCAGGCGAGCAGCGTGGTCGGCAGCAACAGCAGCACCAGGAACAGAACGCCGAGCTGCGTCTGCAGGGAAAGGTGGTGGGTTCGGTTCACCGGGGACGGAAGGCGACGACTGCTGCGGGCATGTTGGGGCGCCTGCTACTGACCAGGAATCAGTATATCGATAGTGTTATCTATGTAAAGAACTTGGCGACGCCGCCGGGGCGCTCGGCAGCGGGGCCTTCAAGCCTTCGCCGCCGGCTTGAACTGCAGCGACTTGTATTCGAGAAATTCCTCGAGCCCGTACCTGCCCAGCTCGCGCCCGTTGCCCGATTGCTTGTAGCCGCCGAAGGGCGCGTAAATGTTGAACGGAGCGCCGTTGATGTCCACCTGTCCGGTGCGCAGCCGGCGCGCCACCCGCTCGGCGTCGGCGTCGCTCGCCGCCCAGACGCCGCCGGCCAGACCGTAGGGCGTGCTGTTGGCGATGCGCACGGCGTCGTCCTCGTCTTGGTAGGCGATGATCGACAGCACCGGACCGAAAATCTCTTCCTGGGCGATGCTGGCGTCCCAGCGCACCCGGCCGAACACCGTCGGCGCGACGAAGTAGCCGGCCGGGTTCACCCCGGCGGGCGCTTCGGCGCCGCCGGTCAGCAACGCTGCGCCTTCGGCCACACCGCGGTCGATGAACTCGCGCACCCGTTGCTGCTGCTGCTTCGAGGCCAGCGGTCCCAACGTCGTCTCCGGGTCGAGCGGATCGCCGAGGCGATAGGCCTGGGCGACTTCCACCGCGATGCGCCCCGCCTCGTCGAGGTGGGCGGCGGGCACCAGCAAACGGGTCTGCGCGGTGCAGGTCTGGCCGGAGTTCATGCAGCAGTTGCCGACCACACCCTTCACCGCTGCCTTCAGGTCGGCGCCGTCGAGGACGATGGCGGCCGACTTGCCGCCGAGCTCCAGGGCGACGCGCTTGATG
>JAHFRE010000287.1 GCA_023258955.1 Sterolibacterium sp. | reverse complement strand
GCTTACGCAGCGATAGCGAAACGCTCATCATTGGCGTTTAGAGATTTGTGTCATTAACGTCGTCACCTGACGGGTTGCCTGCTCACCTTCATTCGCCCTGTCGAAGCCAGTACACCCCCCCAGTGGTGGAGGTGGCGGGAATCGAACCCGCGTCCAGAACGCATCCAGTTCACCGGAATTACAACCGTGGTTCGATTATGCGGGCGACCGGGCCAAAGTACAAGGGGCGCTCAGTGGCGATCAGGCAATCAGGCGCAGCAGATCGTTCGGTTCGGCGATGACCGCGTCGGCTTGCCAGGCCGTGTAGTGTTCCTCGCCACCGAGATAGCCGTAGGCGGCGACGATGGTGAGCATCCCTGCGGCGCGGCCGGCGACGATGTCGCGCTGGTCGTCGCCGACATAGCAGGCGCGGCTGGCATCGACCTGCATCTGCGCGCAGGCGAGCAGCAGCGGATCGGGATGCGGCTTGGGGCGCGCCGCCGTGTCACCGCTGACCACGCAGGCAGCGCGGGAGCGCAGCCCCAGGCGCTCGACCAGGGGCAGGGTGAAGCGTTGTGCCTTGTTGGTGACGATGCCCCACTTGATGCCGCGGGCGTCGAGGCGGTCGAGCAGGGCCGGGACGCCGGGAAAGAGTTCGGTCGCGACGCACAGGGCGCGCGCGTAGTGCGCCAGAAAGCGTTCCGCCAGCGCGGGTTGCGCCGGATCGCCCGGGGCGATGCCGAAGCCCAGCTGCAGCAGGGCCCGCGCACCGCCCGAGACGTGCGGCCGCAGCTGGGCCAGCGGCAGCGCCGCCTGCCCCTCTTCCTCGAGCAGCTGGTTCAGCGCCGCGCCGAGGTCAGGCGCCGTGTCGGCGAGGGTGCCGTCGAGGTCGAAGAGGACCGCGCTCCTAGGCATCGCGGCGGGCGCGCAGCAGGTAGTTCACGCTGCTGTCGCGGCCGAGCTTGTAGATCTTGGTGAGCGGGTTGTAGCTCATGCCGACGATCTCCTCGACGGCGAGCCCCGCTCCGCGGCAGGCCCGTGCCAGCTCGGCGGGACGCAGAAAGCGGGCGTAATCGTGGGTACCGCGCGGCAGCAGGCGCAGCAGATACTCGGCGCCGATCACCGCGAACAGATAGGCTTTGGGATTGCGATTGATGGTGGAGAAGAAGGCGGCGCCGCCCGGCTTGAGCAGATCAGCGCAGGCGCGCACGGTGCTCGCCGGATCGGGGACGTGTTCGAGCATTTCCAGGCAGCAGACGACGTCGAAGCTGGCCGGCATCTGCCGTGCCAGGTCTTCGGCCGACACCTGCCGGTAGTCGACCTGGCGGCCGCTCTCCAGCAGGTGCAGGCGGGCCACCGCCAGCGGGCGCTCCGACAGGTCGATGCCGGTCACCGTCGCTCCCCGGTCGGCCATGCTCTCGGAGAGGATGCCGCCGCCGCAGCCGACGTCGAGCACCCGCTTGCCAGCGAGTGACGTTGCCGCGTCTATCCAGTCCAGGCGCAGCGGGTTGATATCGTGCAACGGCTTGAATTCGGAGCGCGGATCCCACCAGCGATGGGCGAGCTCGCCGAACTTTTCCAGTTCGCCCGGATCGACGTTCTCTGCCTGGCCCATGGCTGTGCTCCCGCGAAAAAAAAAGCCCTGCAGCGCAGGGCTTTTTCTTGAGTTGGCTGCCTACTTCGTCATCCGCGTGCCGATGACTTCGATTTCGACGCGGCGATCCGGCTGCAGGCAGGCGATGACCTTCTTGCTCTTGGCACCCTTGCACTGATCAGGCTTGGTCACCGGCTGCTTCTTGCCCTTGCCCTCGGTGTAGACGCGGTTCGGCTCTAGTCCCTTGCTGACCAGATAGGCCTTGACCGAGGCGGCGCGATTCTCCGACAGCACCTGGTTGTACTTGTCGCTGCCGAAGCGATCGGCGTGGCCGACGGCGATGATGACTTCGAGCTTCAGATCCTTGATCTTGGTCGCCAATTCGTCGAGCTTGGCCTTGCCTTCGGGGCGCAGCACCGCCTTGTCGAAGTCGAACAGCGTGTCTGCGGCCAGGGTCACCTTCTCCGCGGCCGGCTTGGGCGCGGGGGCGGGAACCGGCGGTGGCGGTGCCGGGGGCGCCATCGGTGCCGCTGGCGGCTCGGGCTTCTTCACCAGATCCGGATCGCATTCGGCGATGGCCATCGCCGGGGTCCAGTAGCTGGTGCGCACGCACAGGCCGAAAGCCGTCTTGACGACGACGCCTCGTGCATCGACGACGTAGGCCGAGGTGTCCACCGTGTCGGCGGCCAAGGCAGAGGCGCTGAGTACCAAGGTGCCCAGCAACAGGGAGAGTTTTGCGGTTTGTATTTTCATGATCCCCTCTTTCAAGAACACTGCCGTTTTTGGCTTCGCCGGATGGCAGAGCGACATTTCTCGCGCGCCCGGCTATCCAGTTCAACTGGTTAAAGCATTATGCCACGTATGAGCCAAGTCAAGCAATCGAGTGTTGCCTGCACACAACAGTCCGTCCGCCACCCGCTCGATGCCGCCGACCCAGACGTGGCTGACCTGCTCCCGGCCCGCGCAATAGACCAGGTGCGAAACCGGGTTGTAGCAGGGGGCGAGGATCGCATCGTCGAGGCGGACGGCGCACAGATCGGCCTCCTTGCCGACGACCAGGGAGCCGATGCGCTCGTCGAGTCCGAGCGCCGAGGCGCCATCCAGCGTCGCCATGCGCAGCACCTGATGGGCGCTGAGGGCGGTGGCGTCGCCGCTTGCCACCTTTGCCAGCAGCGCCGCCTGGTGCATTTCCCGCAACAGATCGAGGCGATTGTTGCTCGCGGCGCCGTCCGAGCCCAGACCGACGCGCACGCCCTGTTGCCGCAGTGCCGTGACCGGGGCGATGCCGCTGGCCAGCTTCATGTTCGAGGTCGGGCAGTGGGCGACGGCGCAACCTTGCTCGGCGAGCAAGGCGATCTCGTCGGGTTCGAGGTGCACCGCGTGCACCGCGATCAGGTTGGGGCCGAGGAAGCCCAGGCGCTGCAGCCGGGCCAAGGGACGCAGGCCGCACTGCTTGAGGCTGTCGGCGATTTCCTCACGCGTTTCATGCAGGTGCATGTGGATCGGCAGGTCGAGCTGGTTGGCCAAGGTCATGATGCGTTCCAGGCTGCGGTCGCTCACCGTATAGGGCGCGTGCGGCGCCATGCAGAAGCTGATCAGCGCTTCGTCGCGCAGGACGTCGCGCGCCGCCAGGCCCTTGGCCAGATAGTCGTCGGCGTCGGCGGCGTAGCCGCTGGGAAACTCGATCACCACCATGCCCAACGCTGCCCGGATACCCATTTCAATCGCGGCGGCTGCGGCCGCCTCGGGGTGAAAATACATGTCGCTGAAACAGGTGATGCCGCCGCGCAGCATCTCGGCGGCAGCGAGCAGCGTGCCGTCGTGGACGAAGTCGTGGCTGACGTGGGCGCGCTCGGCCGGCCAGATGCGCTGATTGAGCCAGTCCATCAGCGCCATGTCGTCGGCGTAGCCGCGCAGCAAGGTCATCGCGGCGTGGGTGTGCAGGTTGATGAGGCCGGGAAGCAGCACGTGCTGCCCCAATTCGACCCGCCGCCGCGGCTGGTAGCGGGCCTTGGCGAGCGCCGCGGGGAGGAGGGCGACGATGCGGCCGGCGTCGATCGCCAGGGCGTGGTGTTCCAGCGCAACGTCGTGGGGCTCGACCGGAACGATCCAGCGCGCCTCGATCAGCAGATCTATGTTTGCGATCGTATCCATGAAAAAACCCCGCGCCAGGCGGGGTTTGTCGGTCGGGGTTGGGGACCTACTTGGCTGCGGCCTGGATTTCGACGACCGCGCGCCGATGGGGTTCCAGGCAGACGATCAGCTTCTTGCGCGGCAGCTTGTCGTCGCACTTGGGCACGCCTTGCGCCGGTTGCGTCGAACCGAAGCCGAAGGTGTCGATCAACTGGCCGTCGATACCCTTGGCGACCAGATAGGCCTTGACCGCGTCGGCGCGCTTCTCGGACAGTTTCTGGTTGGCGGCGGCTTTGCCGATGCGATCGGCGTGGCCGGAGACGATCACCTGCTTGATCTTGCCCAGGTTGGCGAGCTTGGCCAGCACCTCTTGGTCGAGCTGCGCCTTTGCTGCGGGCTTCAGCGTCGCCTTGTTGAAATCGAACAGGCTGCCCTTCAAGACGACCGTGACCACCTTGGGCGCTGCCGGCGCCGGTGGCGGCAGCGGTGCGGCGGGGGCCGCCGGTGGGGGCGCGGCGACCACCGGCGCCGGTGCCTCTTTCTTGACCAGCGCGGCGTCGCATTCTTCGGTCGCCATCGCCGGCGTCCAATAGGCGGTGCGCACGCATAGCCCGAACGCGGTCTTGACGACGTTGCCGCGGGCATCGGTCAGGTAGCCGTTGTTGCTGGTGTTTTGCGCGCTGGCTGCGGCGGCAACGACGCTCAGGGCTGCGAACAGGGTCGCATGCACAACTCGCTTGCTCAAGATGAATTCCTCCATAGTTGCGGCGGCCCATTTCCGCAGCGAGTGAGCGGGCCTTGCCGGCAGCCTTTTTGCGGCTGCTCCGCCGGGCGATTTAAGCACAAAACCCAGGCGGATTCAAACGCCGCTGCCTGGCCAGCAACAGACGCGGCGAACGCATCCGCCATGCTAAAATCCGCCGTTTTTCAC
The DNA here is from genome assembly GCA_023258955.1 of Sterolibacterium sp. GTDB lineage: Bacteria > Pseudomonadota > Gammaproteobacteria > Burkholderiales > Rhodocyclaceae > CAIYYX01. Next base: position 64 of record JAHFRE010000287.1, on the reverse strand, counting down.
CAGCGCCAATTTTCGGCGCGGGAAACCCAGCCGAACCCGGATAGATGACGACCAGCTTTGCCAA
>JAHFRE010000082.1:11165-14985 GCA_023258955.1 Sterolibacterium sp. | reverse complement strand
CCTGCGCCAGGGCATGCACGCCGGCGTCGGTGCGGCCGGCGCAATGCACGCGCACGCTGTGCGCCGCGACCTGGGCGAGGGCGCGCTCGAGGGCATCCTGAACGGTGTTGCCGTGCGGCTGGGCCTGCCACCCGCAAAAGCTGCTGCCGTCGTATTCGAGGCAGAGGACGATTCTGCTCATGGCGTTGCGCCGGCGCTATCCACGCCGGTCGGGGTTGCCTCAGCCCAGCTGTGCCAACTTGACGCGAGCGGCTTCCTGCTGCTCGGCGCTGCCCTCTTTGATGACTTCTTCGAGCAGCTCGCGCGCGCCTTCCTTGTCGCCCATTTCTTCGTAGGCGTGCGCCAATTCGAGCTTGGTCGCCACCTCCTCATTGACCGCGGCGGCGGCAGGGGCCGCCTCGGCAACGGGTTCTGGCGCCGGCGCCGGGGTAGTGGGCGCAAGTGTTTCTTCCGCTGCGGGTGCGCCCAATTCGAGGTCGATGCCGGAGAGATCAAAACTCGGCGCGACAGCGGCGACCGGCGTTTCGTCCTTGTGGCCGAGATCGAAGTCGAACTCCGGCAGCTTGCCGCCATCGTCGTCGCGATGGCCCTCGAGCGGCGTCGCCTCGGCGGTCGAAGTCGAAAACTCGAGGCCGAGGTCTTCCGCCGCCGCGACGGCAACCGGCTCGGGCTCGATCGTCGCGTCGGGCTCGACCAGGCCGATGTCGGCGACAGGCTCAAGCGGAATGTCGGCCGCCATCGCCGGCTCGATGCGATCCCCCTGCGCCGGTGTCAGATCGAAGTCGAGCACGGCCGGCTGTTCATCGGCCACCGCGGCGGGTGTTTCCGAGCCGCCGAGGTCGAGGTCGAAGTCCAGCGACATCGGCACCTCTTCTGCCGCTGGCGCCTCCTCTGCCGGCTCGACGAACTCAGGTGCCGGTGGTTCCTCGCTCAGCGCTGGCGCCGCAACCGCTTCTTCGGGCAAGGCCGGTGCCGGTGGTTCGCCCAGTTCTGCCGGCCGCCGCCCATAGAGGGGATTCTCCGGATCGACCTTCTGCACCAGAATCGCGGCCTTATCCCAATCGGGTCCAACGCCGCCGGTACGGCTGTAAAGTTCAGTGGCCACGCCCTCGAACTGCTTCATGCTCTTGCGCGCGGCGTAGATCTCCAGCAGCTTGAGCCGGATCGCGTGGCGGGCGGGATCCATCTTCAGCGCTTCGAGCAGGATCTCTTCGGCCTGGGTATCGCGACCGTAGGCCATGTAGACATCGGCCTCGGCAACCGGATCAACGCCTTCGTCGCTGTCGACTGCGGCGACCGCGCCCTGGCTGAAATCGGTGAGCAGCGAACTGTCGGTGGTGTCGACGCTCTGACCGCCGGTGCTGGCGATCACCGAGCGGGTGGACACGATGGGTTCGTTGCTGCGGCCCGTCGTGCCGGGGTCGACGCCGCCGGCGGCGAGCGCCTTGCGGCGCTTGGCGGCGTAGCCAAGATAGGCGAGCAGCAGGGCGAGCGCACCGGCGCCGCCATAGACCACCTCGGGATTGTCGTCGACGAAGCTGGGCGGCGGCGGCGGCGGAACGGGTTTGACGACGGGTTTGGGCGGTGCTGGCGGCGCCGGCTTCGCTTCATCCGCCTTCGGCGCTTCGACCTTCGGCGCTTCGACCTTCGGCGGTTCGACCTTCGGCGCTTCGACCTTCGGCGCTTCGACCTTCGGCGCTTCGACCTTCGGCGCTTCGACCTTCGGCGCTTCGGGCTTCGCCGCCGCAGGTGCCACCGGCTCGGGCTTGGCCGCTTTGGCAGATTGCGCCTGCTGTTGCGCCAGGGCCATGCTCTGGCTCTTCAGCTCCATCAGCTTCTTCAGATCGCTGACGTTCTTTTCCAGCGCGGCGATGCGGTCGTTGGCCTCCTTCAGCGCTTTGCCGCGCGAGAGCAGATCCTCCTCGAGCGAGGCGATGCGCTTGCTGGCGTCGCCTGCCAGCTTCGCTTCCTTGGGCGAGGCCGACTTGGAGACCTCGAGCTTATCCTTGCCCGCCATCGGTGCCGGTGCCTTGTCCTGCACCTTGGGCGTGATCTTGCCGCTGGCGGCCTGTTGCGGCGCCGCCTCCTTCACCGGTGCCGCGGCGACGGAAGCCGCGAGCTTCTTGCGGTAGGCGTTGAAGTCCGACGCCTGCGCCACCACCGTCTTTTTCGCGTCGCTGGCGTCGACCGCCTGGATCGTCGCTACCTCGGGGAGGTTGAGTATGCGGCCCGCCCTGAGCCGGTTCATGTTGTGCGCGTCGAACGCGTCTTCGTTGCTGCGGAACAGCGCCACCAGCATCTGATCGAGGCTGACACCCTCGGGCCTCGCCTGCTGCGCGATCTTGCCCAGCGTATCGCCGGTCTTGACGGTACGCGTCAGCGGTGGCTTGACCTCGGTCACCCGCGGTTTCGGCTGTGGCCGCGGCGGCGGCGCCTCGACAGCGGGCACGGCCAACGGCGGTCCCGGCGGACGCAGCGCTTCGCGCGGCGGCGGCACAGGCGTCGCTTGCGCGGCAGGTGTCTCGCGCGGCGCTTCGGGCAGACTCACCGGCGCAGCCACCTTGGGCGCGGCCTCGGGCGGATCGAGCAGGAAGGTGTATTCGCGCACCAAGCGGCCGGAGGACCAACTCATTTCGACCAGGATGTCGAGAAACGCTTCGTTGATCGCGCGTTCCGAACTCAGGCGCAGATAGGGCTGGCCGCTGGGGCGCTTGTCGAGGGAGAAGCGGATGCCGCCCACGGCGGGAATGTATTCGATGCCGGCCTGCTTGAAGGCCTCGGGTGTGGCCAGACGGGCAGATAGGGAGCCGAGTTCTTCGCCGCTGGCGCTCAGTTCGACCTCGGCGCGCAAGGGCTGGCCGAGAACCGAAAGAACCGTCAATTTGCCCAGCCCGGCCGCGCCTGCACAAATCGGCATGGCCAACAGCAGCGTCAGCGCAATCGCCGACAGGCCGGGCTTGAGTGTCTTTCGCAGGGTCGATCGATGCACAGGCCCCCCCCTGGGGAATCTCATGAACAACTAAAATAACATCATAAGCTTAGCTATGCAAGTTAAGCACGACCCTCATAATGCATTCAGAATAAGTCGGGTGCTAGTCGAGGAGAACCCGCAACATCCGCCGCAGGGGTTCGGCCGCGCCCCAAAGCAATTGATCGCCAACGGTAAACGCCGACAGGTAGTCCGGCCCCATCGACAGCTTGCGCAAGCGTCCGATCGGCACCTGCAGCCTGCCCGTCACCGCGACCGGCGACAGCTCCCGGATGCTGGCCTCGCGCTGATTGGGAATCACCCGCACCCACTGGTTGTGGGCCGCCAGCAGCGCTTCGATGTCGGCCAGGGGCACGTCCCGCTTCAGCTTGATGGTCAGCGCCTGCGAATGGCAGCGCATGGCGCCGACGCGCACGCAGAGGCCGTCGATCGGCAGGGGCTGGTCCTCTCGTCCCAGTATCTTGTTGGTCTCGGCCGAGCCCTTCCACTCCTCTTTGCTTTGGCCGTTGCCCAGGTCCTTGTCGATCCAGGGGATCAGCGAACCGGCCAGCGGTACGCCGAAATTGGTGGTGGTGACCGCGTCCGAGCGCAGCGCCGCGGCGACCCGGCGGTCGATCTCGAGGATGGCCGAGGCCGGCTGCTGCAGCAGCTCGCGCGCGACGCCGTGCACTTCGCCCATCTGTTGCAGCAGCTCGCGCATGTTCTGGGCGCCGGCGCCCGAGGCGGCCTGATAGGTCATCGAGGTCAGCCACTCGACCAACCCCGCTTCGAACAGCCCGCCCAGCGCCATCAGCATCAGGCTGACGGTGCAGTTGCCGCCGATATAGTTCA
>JAHFRE010000082.1:0-11065 GCA_023258955.1 Sterolibacterium sp. | reverse complement strand
CCGGCGCCCGAGGCGGCCTGATAGGTCATCGAGGTCAGCCACTCGACCAACCCCGCTTCGAACAGCCCGCCCAGCGCCATCAGCATCAGGCTGACGGTGCAGTTGCCGCCGATATAGTTCACAACGCCGCGCGCCATGGCCGCGTCGATCACCTTGCGGTTGACCGGATCGAGGATGATCACCGCATCCGCTTGCATGCGCAGGGCCGAAGCGGCGTCGATCCAGTAGCCCTTCCAGCCGGCAGCGCGCAACTTGGGAAAGACCTCGTTGGTGTAGTCGCCGCCCTGGCAGGTGATGATGACGTCCATATTCGCCAGCTCGCTGACGCTCTTCGCGTCCTTGAGCGGGCGACCGGCGTGCTGGCTGCCGGCCGCCGATTCGGGGACGACACCGCCAACGTCGGAGGTAGAAAAGAAGACCGGCTCGATCAGGGCGAAATCGTTCTCTTCGCGCATGCGTTGCATCAGCACGGATCCGACCATGCCTCGCCATCCCACCAGTCCGACTCTCTTCATCACCCTGCTCTCTCAAGAAATTGACAGCGCGCCGGAACCGCGCCGACACCGGCCAAATTATCGCATAGGCGAGGCCAGCGGCAAGGCCGTCAGTCCTCGCGCATAACGCGCCAGACCACGACCAGACCGGTCGCCGCGAACAGCGCCCCCAGCGCGAAGCAGGCTTCGGGGCCGAACCATTGCCAGGCTTGGCCGCTGCCGAGGCTGCCGAGCATGCCGCCGGCGCCGAGGGAGACGCTGCCGTAGAGCGCCTGCACGCGCGCCTGCTGGCGCTCGGGAAACCAGCGGTGCATCGCCGCCATGGCGGCGGCGTGGCTGATGCCGAAGGTGGCTCCGTGCAAGAGCTGCACCAGCACCATCAGCAGCAGCAGCGAAGCACCCCAGCCGACCGCGAGGAAGCGCAACACGGCGCAGCCGAACGAGAACAGCAGCAGGCCGCGCAGGCTGTAGCGGCGCAGCAGCGCCGGCATGTAGAGGAACACCAGAATCTCGGCCAGCACACCGAGAGACCACAGGGCGCCGATCAGCGTCTTGTCGTAACCGTGGGCCGCCAGGTGGATCGAATAGAAGACGTAGAAGGGACCGTGGGCGGCAGCCATCAGAAAACTCGCAGCGAGCAGGGCGATCAGCTTGCGCCGCCTGGCGCCGGCGGCCAGTCCGTCGGCCGCCGCGACCGGCGCACGCCGCGGCGGCTCGACCAAGGCCAGGGCGCAGGCAAATACGCCGCAGAGCAGCAGCGATTCGACGTAGAGCAGCGAAGGCAACGGGTAGGCGTCGAGCATGGCACCGACGCCGAGGACCGAAACGATGAAGCCGATCGATCCCCAGATGCGGATGCCGCCGTAGCGTTCCGCCTGTCGGTGCAGATGGGCGAGGGTCAGCGCCTCGACCAGGGGCAAGGCCGCGGTCCAGAAGAAGGACATCAGCGCCAGGCAGAGGAAGACGCCGACGAAGCTCTCGGTGCAATAGAGGCCGGCGAAACCGACACCGCTCGCGAGCGAGGCGAGGCGCACGATGCGCGTCTTGCGCGGCCCGCGCTCGGCCAGCCAGCCCAGCAGATTGGGCGCGACCAGGCGCATCAACTGCATCACCGACAGCAGCACGCTGATCTGCCAGGCGCTGAAGGCGAGGGATTGCAGGTAGAGTCCGAAATAGGGCGCGAACGCACCGATGAAGGCGAAGTAGCAGAAGTACCAGGCCGACAGCGGCCCGCGCTGCAATGAAGCGTTCAGGCGCTGCTCACTTCCTCTTGGCCAACTGCGCGTAGATCGCGTCTTTGAGCTTGAGCCGCTGCTTCTTCAGGTCCTCGAACGCCCGGTCGGAGATCGGCAGATCGTTTTCCTCCGCCCGCTGCACTTCGCGGTTCACCCGATGGTAGTCGGCAACCATGTCCGCGAACTGCGGGTTCGCCGCCTTCAGCTGCCCAATCGCGTCGCGATGCTCGGGAAATTCGTGGTCCAGGTCGTGGGGATCGACGTTCATCTTGTCCTCTTGGTCTCAGGCAGCGTTCGCGGGAATCTTGGGCGTGGCGCAGACGACGTCGGCGCACTGGGCGCGATGGCGCAGCGCCTGGTCGATCAGCACCAGCGCCAGCATCGCCTCGGCGATCGGCGTGGCGCGGATGCCGACGCAGGGATCGTGGCGACCGTGGGTCACGACGCTCGTCGCCTGACCGGCGAGATCGATGCTGCGCCGTGGAATCCTGATGCTGGAGGTCGGCTTGATCGCCAGGTTGACCACGATGTCCTGGCCGGTGGAGATGCCGCCGAGGATGCCGCCGGCGTTGTTGGAGAGGAAGCCCGTCGGCGTCAACTCGTCGCCGTGTTCGCTGCCGCGCTGGCTGACTGCGGCAAAGCCGGCGCCGATCTCCACCCCCTTGACGGCGTTGATGCCCATCATGGCGCTGGCGATGTCGGCGTCGAGGCGCCCATAGACCGGCTCCCCCCAACCCACCGGCACCCCCTGTGCCACCACCTGCACCTTGGCACCGACCGAATCGCCCGACTGGCGCAGGGCGTCCATGGCCGCCTCGAGCGCGGGCACGATGGCGGCATCGGCGGCGAAGAACGGATTGCTGTCGACGACCGACCAGTCGCTGGCGGCAATTTCGATGCTGCCCAGTTGCGCCATGCGCCCACGGATAACGACACCGTAGCGCTCGTTGAGCCACTTCCTGGCGATCGCCCCGGCAGCGACGCGCACCGCGGTTTCGCGCGCCGAGGCGCGGCCACCGCCGCGATGGTCGCGAATGCCGTACTTCTGCCAGTAGGTGTAGTCGGCGTGACCGGGGCGGAAGGAATCGGCGATGTTGCCGTAGTCCTTGCTGCGCGCGTCTTCGTTGCGGATCAACAGGCCGATGCTGGTGCCGGTGGTCTTGCCCTCGAAGACGCCGGAGAGGATCTCCACCCGGTCCGCTTCCTGGCGCTGGGTGACGTGGCGCGAGGTGCCGGGTCTGCGCCTATCCAGGTCGCGCTGGATGTCCTCCGCCGATAGTTCCATCCCCGGCGGGCAACCGTCCACCACGCAGCCTATCGCCGGTCCGTGTGACTCGCCGAAGGAGGTCACGCAAAACAGTGTGCCCAGGGTGTTGCCGGACATGGGGTGGGCCTTGGCGAAGGAGAACTTGCGGAAATTCTAGCATGGCGCCGCAATGCCGCCGCCGACCGCGGCCAGCAGCGCCCGCCAGCGCGGGCCGAAGTCGAGTTCGAGCAGCGCCGCGTAGCCCTGCAGGTTCTCGCTGCTGAAATTCCGGCCCGGGCGCCGCGGCAGATCGACCACCAGGCTGGCGAGCAGCAACTGCTCGAGGTGCTCGGCCTCCAACTCCACTGCGGCGACACGTTGGCGTAGAGCGCGACGGCCGGTCGCGACGACCTGCCAAGTCTCCGCTTTCAAGCTTCGGCGCACCTGGCGCAGCGGCACCACAACCTGTTCCTGCCATGAGGCCACCGCCGTGAGCAGGCGCCGAAGGTGTCGGCGGTCGGCGCGGCGGCCGCTGCTGCCCAGCCAGCAGCAAGCGAGCAACAGGTTGACGTTGGCGCCCTCCTCCTGCAGCGCCAGGCAGGCCGGCTCGACCCCGGCGCGGCGATATTCGCGCAAGGAGTAGCTCCAGAAGCTGGGTTCCTTCATCCGATAGCAGACGGCGAGCGAGGTCCCCGTCTATTGGGTCGGACGCCCGGCCCAGCGCTTGAACAACTTGTGCTCGATGCCGACCTGGTCGAGCGCCTTGCCGATGCTCTGGTGGATGATGTCCATGATGCTCTGCGGCTTGTGGTAGAAGGCCGGCATCGGCGGCAGGATGATGGCGCCGCAATCGGCAGCGCGGCTCATCAATTCGAGATGGCCCTTGTGCAAGGGCGTCTCGCGTACCATCAACACCAGGGTGCGACTCTCCTTGAGGCTGACGTCGGCCGCCCGCACCACCAGGTTGTAGGTGAAGGAATTGGCGATCGCCGACAGGGTCTTGATGGTGCACGGTGCGACGATCATGCCGCGGGTGCGAAAAGAACCGCTGGCCACGGCGGCGCCGACATCCTTGTTGCTATAGACGACCGCCGCCAGCGACTTCACTTCCTCGATCGTGCAGTCGGTCTCGATGGCCAGGTTGAGCCCCGCCGCCTCGCTCAGGATCAGGTGGGTCTCCTGCCCGATCTCCTTCAGCACGCGCAGCATCTCGACGCCGTAGATGACACCCGTGGCACCGGTGATGGCGACCACCAGTGGCAGATCGTTCGGCTGGGACATGCGGCACTCCTCTCTTATGCGGCGAGCGCCGCTGTATCGGTCTTGCTCGACTCGGCGACGGGGAAGCCGGCACGCTCCAGCGCCGCCACCACGCCGGCCTGGTCGGGCGCGTGAAAGCGCAGGATAACCGACTTCTCGTCGCCGCCTTCGTCCTTCTGGTGACGCGCCAGCGGGTAGATGGCCTGCAGTACGGCACCGGCGGCTTCGGCGACGTCGGCGATGCGCCCGAGCACACCGGGGCCGAGCGTGAGCGGCGCCAGGGTCAGGCCGTTGCGCTTCTCCCAGGCGCCGACGCAATGGGCGGCCAGTTGGAATATCTCGTTGGCCGAGATGATGCCCACCACCGCCTTGCCGTCCATCACCGGGAACTGCCCCACCCCCAGTTCGCGCCCGCGGCGCAGACACTCTTCCATGCTGTCATCGACCTTCATGGTCGCCGGATTGCGTAGCATCACGTCGCGCACGCGCAGGCGGTTGACGAAGAAGGCGAACTCGTCCGGACTCTGCGTGCGCAGCACGAAATGCCCGAGCCGCAGCAGGTTGGCGCGCGTCACCAGCCCGCGCAAGCGGCCGTCGCCGTCCACCACCGGCAGCGCCTGCAGCTTGTGCTCGCTGATCAGCCGCTTCGCTTCTGAGACCAGCAGGTCGCTGGCGATGGTCATCGGTTGCCGCTGCATCCAGTTGCCCACGATCATGATCGGTTCTCCTCTAGGTGCCCACCCATTTGCGCCATGGCCAGCGCGGCGACGCTGATCGCGTTGTCGATGCGGCCGGCGGCGATGTTCGCGACAAGATCGGCTGCCGGCAGCAGCACCACCTCGATGTCCTCACCGGCGTCCTGCCGTGGCTCGGCTGCGCGTTCGAGGCCGCCGGCCAGGAAGATCCAGGCCCGGTTGTCGAGCATGGCCGGTTGCGGCCGCAGTGCCCCGAGCAGACGCCAGCTACCGCCGCCGTAGCCGGTCTCCTCCAGCAGCTCGCGCGCCGCGCCCTGTTGCGGCGTCTCGCCGGCGCCATCGTGCAGGCCGCCGGGGACCTCCAGACTGGCGGCGCGCGAACCGTGACGATACTGCCGCACCAACACCAAACGCCGGTCGCTGGTCAACGCCACCGTCAAGACGAAGTCGGCGATGCGCAGCACGTGAAAGTCCCGCGCAGCGCCGGTGCGCGGCGAGCGGGCGCTGTCCCTGACGACGCGAAACAAGCCGGCGTCGAAGACCTGCGCCGAAGCCAGCAGGGGCCAGTCTGCCACCATCAAGCCGAGCCGCCGCGAAACAGCTTGATCAATTCATCGACCGCGACCCGGGCAAACTCCGCCGAATACAGGTGCAGGTCGACCTCCTTGACGCGCTCCGGGTGGGTCAGCTGCTGCTTGAGCCGGGCGACAAAGGCGGCGTCGGCGGCCGGGTCGTAGATCGGCCGTCCCGGCTTGTCGAGCGAAGACCAGCCCTGCAACGGCACCAGGAAGGTCCACTGGCCGCGCGCTGCGTTGAGCCGCTCGGCGATGACGTCGGCGGCCTGGCACAATTCCGCGGCGGTGGTGCGCACCTGCACGCGCAGCGCGTCCTGCACGTACTGCACCCGATCCTTGGTCTTCTCCAGCATGTCGGCGCGCCCACCGTAGGACAGGATGTCCAGGCCGCAGGGCGCGAGCACCATCGGGATACCCTTGGTGCAGGCTGCCAGCAGCCGCTCCGGACCCGGGTCGCGGTTGCCCTTGAACAGGTTCTCCATGACGCCGCCGATGCAGATGTCGAGCACCCCCTGGAAGGCGCCGGAGCGGATCATCTCCTCCATTGCCTTGTCGCCCTTGCCCTGGGCGTGACAGACGATGGGGATGAAGCCGGCCTCTTCGAGCATGCCCAGCGCCGTCTGCACCGCCATCTCGCCGAAACCGAAGGAGGAAACGGCGATGCAGGGCTGGTCGAACTTGAACTCGGTGCCCAGGGTCATCTCCACCATGCCGCAGATGGCGCCGACGGCGTTGATGATCTGTGCCTTCAACAGCGGATTCATCTTGACGATGTCGAGCACCGTGTGGTGCATGGTGATGTCGTGGGTGCCGACGTACTTGTCGATGTAGGCCGGATGGGCCGCCATCGGCGAGGCCATCAGTTTGGGCATGCCGAAGGGCAGGCGCTTCATGATCGAAGTGGAGACCAGGGTCGAGGTAGCACCACCGATGCCGATGATGCCGTGCACCCGGCCAGCCTGCAGCAATTCGTCGACGATGGCAGAGGCACCGGCGATCTGGTTTTTGGTCGCGGTGTCGCGGTCGGAGCGGTACTTTTCGCGCACCACCTCGATCGGCAGACCGCCGCGTCGCGCCACCTCTTCGGTGGTGATGTCGCCGGCAAAAGGCGGCGGCTCCTCCATGCTGAAATCGAGCAAGATGGCCTCATGGCCCCTGCTCGCGATCATATCCTTGACGAAGAGGATCTCCTCGCCGCGGGTGTCCAGGTTGCAGACGATGACGATACCCTTTTTGCTCATTGCTTCCATCCTGGCTGCGACGCCGCCCGCGACCTTGGCGCGGGCGGCGCCTTGGTTGCTACTTGGAGGACTTCTTGGTCTCGGGGCGGGTCAAGCGGTCGATCATGTCGGCCACCGGGCTGGCACCGGTGAAGCCATACTCGTTCCAGCGATCGGAGACCTTCTGCAAAACCGCGCGATCCATGAAGATCTCGTTGGGCTTGTTGGCCCACTCGAACGGCGTGCAGCAGTCGAGCACGATGCGGCTGGTGACTTCGCGCGCCTCGATCGGCAGGCCCGGGTCGAGCGGCGTCGAGCGGCCGCGCTGGGTGATCTGCGCCGAGCGCTTCGGATCGAAGCGGGTCGCCATCGCCCACCAGACACGGTCCATGTCGTCGGCGGCGATGTCGTGGTCGACCACGATCACGCCCTTGACCCCGTAGTGACCGGTGGTGCTACCGAGCACCGCGTCGGCGACGTGGTTCGAGTGTCCCGGATACATCTGGCGCACCGAGACGATGACCCAGAAGCGGCCGGTCGCCGCCGCCGGAAAATACACGCTCTGGATGCCCGGCACCTTCATCGTCTCCAGGTCGTGCCACAGCGTCGCCGTGCGGTTGAGGGACTGGATCATGTGGATGTCGTTGATCGGCTTGCCGACCGTGGTCGCCCACATGATGGGTTTGTTGCGGAAGAGGATGCGCTTCACCCGCAACACCGGCTTCGGATAGTCCTTGCCCTTGTTGCCGGAATAGTAGCCGGTGTATTCACCGAACGGACCTTCGTCCATCAGCTCGTTCGGGTCCACGAAGCCTTCGGCGATGATCTCGGCGTTGGCCGGATAGGTGAGGCCGGTAAGATCCGACTTGAACACTTCAACCGGGCGGCCGCGCAGCGAACCGGCCACGTCGTACTCGTCGGTACCGGCGGAGACCAGGGTGGAACTGGCGAGGAAGAGCACCGGATCGCAGCCTACCACGTAGGCCGCTGGCATCAGTTCGCCGCGCGCCTGGTACTTCTTCATGTGCATGTCGCCGTGCTTGCCCTTGATGATCTGCGAGCCGAGGATGTCCTTGCCCAGCACCTGGGCGCGGTAGGTGCCGAGGTTGGTCCAGCCGGTATCGGGATCCTTGGTCACCATGAAGGCGGAGGTGCCGAAGAAGCGGCCGCCGTCATCGGGATAGAACCAGGGCGAGGGAAACTTGTTGAGGTCTATGTCGTCGCCGGTGACGACGTTCTCCATCACCGGCGGCTTGTCGACGAACACCGGTTTGACCATGCTCTTGGTGGTCAGCTCCATCCACTTCCTGGAGAGCTGGCACATCGACAGCGAGGGGTCCTGTTCGAGGCAGATGGCGATGCGCTGCGCCGTGGTGAAGGCGCTGGTGAACACCGGGATGTCGTAGCCCTTGACGTTCTCGTAGAGCAGGGCTGGCCCCTTCTGTTCTTCGTTCACCTTCGAGACGTGGCACAGCTCGTACTTCCAGTCCACCTCGGCTTTGACGCGTTTCAACACGCCGTTCGCCTCGAGGGCGGCGATATAGGTGCGCAAATCGTTGATGAGAGCTACTTCTTTCCTGGGTGCGTTCATGATGACTCCATAAGGGCTTTGTTGAAAAAAATTTGCTTCTGCGAAATTTCTAGCTGACCTTGCGGCCGGTGAGCATGCCGGAGAGGATGTAGTCCATCGCCGAGGCGCCGGGGGTGGCGACCGGCGCCTGCTTCTTCTCGCTCCACACGGTCTCCGGGCGCGCCTGCAGGATGAAGATGTTGCCTCCGGCCGGCAGATCCTTGTCCACCGCCCATTCGATGTCCATGGGCCGACCGTAGTGCTTCTCTATCTGCTTGCCCATCCAGGCCAGCTCGGTGACTTCGTCGTCGATCAGGGACTGCACCTTCTGCCGCTCGAAGGGCACTTCGATGGCGCGCGAGACCTGGGTCTGCAGATCCACCGTGTAGCAGATCTCCTTTTGCGAAATGGTCCTGTCGATGATGTCCAGGGTCACTTTGTTCACCACGAAATTGTCCGGCGTCACCTCGCCCGAGACCACCGATTCGCCGAAACCAAAATTGGAGTCGATGACGATCACCGAGCGGTCGCCGTTGGACGGGTGGATGGTGAACATGACGCCGGCGGTGTATGAGTTGGCCATCTTCTGCACCCCGACCGAAATCGCCATCTGGTCGTCGCTGTAACCACGGTTGGCGCGGTAGGCCATGGCGCGTCCGGTGTACAGGCTGGAGATGCAGCGGCGCATGTGCTCGAGCACCTCGTCGGCACCGCGAATCCAGAGGAAGGTGTCCTGCTGGCCGGCGAAGCTGGCGCCGGGCAGGTCTTCGGCGGTGGCGCTGGAGCGCACCGCCACCGGCACCGCCGGAATGCCGCAGCGCACGGAGAGCTTGCGATAGGCCTCCGCCACCAGGTCCTCCAGCTCGATCGAGAAGGGCTGCGCCTCGATCGCCGCGCGGATGGAGACGCTGGCGCGCTCCAGCGCCTCCAGATCCTCGCTGTCGATGTCCGCTAACAGCAGTTGCAGTTCCTTCTCCAGGCCCGACTCGGCCATGAAGGCGCGGTAACCCTCGGTGGTCAGGGCGAAGCCCGGCGGCACGCGCACCCCAGCGTTGATCAGCTCGCCCAGCGACGAACACTTGCCGCCGACCAGGGCCACCGAATCCTTGCGGCACTCCTCCAACCAGCAGAGCAGCGGCGGCCGATTCCCCGCCGGCTCCGATCTTGCGTTCGCTGTCGCGCCCATCCTTGTTCCCCTCTACGCGCTCAGCGCACGATCGAAATGACGCCGGACGAACCGTCGACGCGCAACTTCATGCCGGACTTGATCACCTTGGTGGCGAGCCCGGTGCCGACCACCGCCGGCATGCCGTATTCGCGGCAGACGATGGCGGCGTGGCTCATGACGCCGCCGACGTCGGTGACGCAGGCCTTGATCTTGGCGAAGGCTGGCGCCCAGGATGGAGAGGTGGTCGGCGCCACCAGGATCTCGCCCTCCTGCAACTGGCTGACCTCGGCCACGGTCTTGCAGACTCGGGCGATGCCCTCGGCAATGCCGGCGCTGCCGGCGAAGCCCTTCATCTCGGTGATGGTCGAGGGATCCTTGACCTCCTGCACCGCCGACCAATCGGACAGCGACTTGTTGGTCACGCCCCAGAGGACGATGGTGAAGGGCTCCTGAATCACCTCGGGGGCGGTGCCGATCGCCGGCGGCGCGCTCCACTCCTTGAACTTCGCCATGACACCCTTGCGCCAGCCGATCTCCTTGGGCCAGACCTTGGTGCCGCGCGGGGTGACCCCCGTCGCCCAGGCGGTGACCACGTCCCACAGCGCCTGCTTGATCTCGTCGCGGCGCAGCAGCCAGATGTCCTCAACCTCCTCGATCACGCCGTGTTCCTTCATGATCGCGGCGACCTCGCGCATCTTGTTCCAGAACACCGAGTGGAACCAATGCTCGACGTAGAACAGGTGGTTCTCGACGTAGGGAAACACCGTCTTGGCGGTGTTGAGCAACTCGTCGAACTGCTTGCGGTCCTCCTCCTTCTCGATCAGGTCGCGGTACTCGGCGGTGATGCGGTCGCGCTCGGCGCGCACCTTCTCGGTCGGCCGCTCGATCGAGATGCCCTGCTTGATCTTGCTGACGTAGGTGGCGATTCCCGACAGCGGGATGTCCATCTGGTCGTTCCAGCTGCGATCGTGGTGGAACCAGCCGGTGCCGGTGGACACGTTGAACCAGGGTTCGCGCACCTTTTCCAGGGCGGCAAGCCAATCCCGGCCTTTGGCTTCCTTGTTGAGCGCCGCCTGGACCACCGTCCATTCGCTGCTCGAAGCGATGACGGCGTCGAGGCCCAGTTCGACGGCGAGCTTCGCCAGTTTCTTCAATTCGTCGTCGGGCTGGTACATGATCACATCGACGCCGGCGATCATCTGCGTGACGCGCTGCGTCGGTATGCTCGGGAACAACTTCTGCACGAAATCGAGGAAGAAGACGTAGGCGGCGTAGCCCAGGTTGAGGAATTCGAAGTGGTACTGCCAGCACTTGATGCCGAGGTTGATCAGGTCATCGTAGTTCTTCAGCAGGTGGTAGCCCTGCGATTCACCGACGCAGTCGGTCACCACCTTCAGGTCTTCCATCTCCGGCAGCCTGGGAATCTGCAGCGCCTCCAACTCGCGGATGGTCGCCTCCATCTTGATCTTCCACTTCGCCTCCAGCGCGTCCCAGTTCTTGTAGTAGTAGCCGGCGCGCTCCATGAAGTGCGGCACCCGGGCGCCGATCTCGGCGCCGTCTTTCACCGGCACCGGCGAAATGTAGACGTAACCGTTGATCATG
>JAHFRE010000286.1:2070-4704 GCA_023258955.1 Sterolibacterium sp. | reverse complement strand
GAAGATCACCGGGATGCGGGTGAACATCACGTCGCGGCCCAGGGTCTTCTCCCACTTGGCGACGAAGGGATCGAGGTGGTCGCAGTGCGGGCACATATAGGAAAAGAACTCGATCACCTCGACCTTGCCCTTCTCGGTCGGCTGCGGCGGATTGACCAGTTCGTAGTCCTTGCCCGCCACCAGGTCGGCGGCGAAGGCGCTGCCGGCGGCGGCGAAGAGCAGGCAGAGGGTGGCGATCAAGTTGCGGATGTTGAGCATGATTTCTCCAATGATTAACGGCTGCCGGCTTTGACCAGTGCAGCCTGGATTCCGTTCTGCGCGAGTTGGTTGCGCGCCTTGTTCATTTCGTCGGGCCGGCTGTAGGGACCGACGCGGACCCGGTACATCGCGCCCTTGTCGGGCAGGTTGACCTCTTGCACCTCGGTGTCGAAACCCATCATCGCCAGCTTGGCCTTGAGGTTGTCGGCGTCGGCGGCCTTTTGGAAGGCGCCCGCCTGCAGGTAGAAGGATTCGCTGGCAGGGGCCGCTGGCGTCGCAGGCGCCGCGCTCGCCGCGGGCGTTGCCGCTGCGGCGGGTGCCGGCGAAGCCGCCGGTGCCGCGGCCTCGCCGCCGGGAAGGATCTTGTAGAACTCGAAGCGCGGCTTCTCGCTCACCTTGTCGCCGGGCTTGCCCGGCAGGGGCAGCGGCGCCTCTCCGGCCGGTCGCGCCTCGCCGCGGTCGCTGTGTCCGCCCTTGTCCATGAAGGGGAAGGGCGACTTGTTCAGATACCAGACGACGCCGAAGGCGATCAGCACGCCGAGCACCAGGCCGATGAACAGGCCCAAGATGGTGCCGCCGCTTTGAAATTTGGCATTCATCACATGCTTTCTGGCGCGGACACGCCGAGGATGGTCAAGCCGTTTCGCAACACCCGCCGTACCGCCACCGCCAGCGCCAGTCGCGCCGCCCGCAGGGCGGGGTCGTCGACCAGGATGCGTTCGGCGTTGTAGTAGCTGTGGAACTCCGCCGCCGTCTCGCGCAGATGGAAGGCGATCGCGTGCGGCGCGTACTCGGCGGCGGCCTCATCGATCATCTCCGGGAAGGCCGCCAGACGTGCGCAAAGAGCCAGCTCGCGGCTTCCCGCCAGCAGCGAGCAGTCGGCCTCGGCCAGCGTCGCCGGATCGCCGCCCCACTGCTGCAGCACCGAGCAGACGCGGGCGTGGGCGTACTGCACGTAGTAGACCGGATTGTCGTTGCTCTGCGACTTGGCCAGTTCGAGGTCGAAGTCCAAGGCCTGTTCGGGCTTGCGCAGCAGGTAGAAGAAGCGACAGGCGTCAGCGCCCACCTCCGAGCGCAACTGGCGCAGCGTCACGTACTCGCCGGCGCGGGTGGACATCGAAGCGCGTTCGGCGCCGCGCCAGAGCGAGACGAACTGCACCAGGGCGACGTCGAGCCGCGCGGCGTCGCAGCCGAGCGCGGTCAGCGCGCCCTTGACCCGGGCGATGTAGCCGTGGTGGTCGGCGCCCCAGATGTCGATGATCTTTTCGAAGCCGCGCTCCAGCTTGTTCAGGTGATAGGCGATGTCGGAGGCGAAATAGGTGTGCATGCCGTTGTCGCGCTGCACCACCCGGTCCTTCTCGTCGCCGAACGCGGTGGAGCGAAACCAGCGGGCGCCGTCCTGCTCGTAGAGATGGCCGGCGGCCTCCAGCCGCGCGATCGCTAACGCCACCATGCCGGTGTCGTAGAGGGAGCGCTCGGAGAACCAGACGTCGAAATGCACGCCGAACTCCTCGAGGTCGGCGCGGCAGTCGGCCAGCTGCTCGTTCAGCACGTGCTGGTGTATGTAGTGCCAGCCCTCGCCCAGCAACTCCTTGGCGCGCCGGATCAGCTCGTCGAGCTGGGCGTCGGGATCGCTGGCCGCGACCGCGAGCGCTTCGACCGGATGCACGTAGCGTGCACCGTGCGCCGCGTGCACCTGGCGCGCCATGTCGAGCACGTAGTCGCCCTGGTAGGCGGCGGCGGGGAAATCGAGCGTCTGCCCGAGCTCCTCCAGATAGCGCAGCCAGCAGGACAGGGCGAGGATGTCCATCTGCCGGCCGGCGTCGTTTACGTAGTACTCGCGGGTCACCGCGTAGCCGGCGAAGTCGAGCAGGGCGGCGAGGCTGCCGCCGTATGCGGCGCCGCGGCCGTGGCCGACGTGCAGCGGCCCGGTGGGATTGGCGGAGACGAATTCGACCTGGGTCTTCCTGCCCGCGCCCACCCTGCTGCGGCCGTAGTCCTGACCTTGGGCGAGCACGCGCTGCACCACCGCCGTCTTGGCGGCCGCCGCCAGGCGGAAGTTGATGAAGCCGGCACCGGCGATCTCGACCGCGACCACCCAGGGCGACGGCGGCAGCTCGCGCATTAGGCGCGTGGCGATGTCGCGTGGGCGCTCGCGCAGCGGTCGGGCGAGCTGCAGCGCCAGATTGCTGGCGAAGTCGCCGTGCGCCGCCAGCTTCGGTCGCTCCAGCAGGATCTCGGTGCCAACGTGGTCGGGGGCCACCGAGCGGAGCGCGGCTTGCAACAGTTCGGCCAGGTGGGCCTTGGGTTCGAAGGACACTTGCAGAAGGCCAATGACAAAGCGTTCATTATAAGGGCTAGCCGGCTTTGCGCCCG
>JAHFRE010000286.1:0-1970 GCA_023258955.1 Sterolibacterium sp. | reverse complement strand
CTGCTGCACCACGCCGCCAGCCTGCTCGAAGCGCTGTGGCCCGACGGCCGCCGCCTGAAGCCGCACCAGGTGATCGCCGAGTTCGCCAACCACCTCGCCGACGAACTGGACCTGATGCGCGAGGCGTCGAGCTGTTCGCAGCTGCGCCGCAATTTCCTCGACTCGCCGCTGCTCCTGGTCCCCGAGGTGCATTGGGACTGGTGCCGGCATACGGTGATGGTCATGGAGCGGGTGGGCGGCACGCCGATCAGCCAGATCGAAGAGTTGCGCGCCCGCGGGGTGGACCTCAAGGCGCTGGCGCGGGCCGGGGTCGAGATCTTCTTCACCCAGGTGTTTCGCGACGGCTTCTTCCACGCCGACATGCATCCGGGCAACATCTTCGTGGTCACCGAGGGCGAGCAGATTGGGCGCTACGTGGCGGTCGATTTCGGCATCGTCGGCACGCTCACCGACAGCGACAAGAACTACCTGGCGCAAAACTTTCTCGCCTTCTTCCGCCGCGACTACAAGCGGGTGGCGCTGACCCACATCGAATCCGGCTGGGCGCCGCCGGACACACCGGTGGCGGCCTTCGAGTCGGCGATCCGTGCCGTCTGCGAACCGATCTTCGCCCGGCCGCTGAAGGACATCTCGATCGGCCGCATCCTGCTGCGCCTGTTCCAGACCTCGCGCCGCTTCAACATCGAGGTGCAACCGCAGCTGGTGCTGCTGCAAAAGACCCTGCTCAACATCGAGGGCCTGGGGCGCGAACTCGATCCCGAGCTCGACCTGTGGCAGACGGCCAAGCCCTTCCTCGAGCGCTGGATGAGCGAGCAACTGGGCTGGCGCGGCTTCGTCCGCTCGCTGCGCCACGAGGCGCCCAACTGGGCGCAGATTCTGCCGCAGTTGCCGCGGCTGCTGCACGCGCGACTGGCGCCGGCGCCCTCCCAGGAAGTGGCGGGCCTCCAGGCGGAACTGGCGCTGGAGCGGCGCCGCCGGCGCTGGCTGCTGGCCCTGGCAGCGGCGCTGGCGACGGCGCTGCTGGTCCTCGTCGTGGCAAAATGAGCGCCTGCTAAAGCCACCCTGGGGGAGCATCATGCTGCTCTGGTTCGTCATCATCTACTGGGTCATCTCGGTCGCCATCGGTCTGTGGGCGGCCCTGCGGGTGCACAACACCAAGGACTTCGCCGTCGCCGGGCGCCACCTGCCCTTCTACATGGTGACGGCGACGGTGTTCGCCACCTGGTTCGGTTCGGAGACGGTGCTCGGCATTCCGGCGACCTTCCTCAAGGACGGATTGCGCGGCGTGGTCGCCGACCCCTTCGGCTCCTCGTTGTGCCTGATCCTGGTCGGCCTGTTCTTCGCCGCGCCGCTCTATCGGATGAACCTACTCACCATCGGCGACTTCTATCGACGACGCTTCGGCCGCGGCGTCGAGGTGGCGACCACCCTGGCCATCGTCATCTCCTACCTCGGCTGGGTCGGCGCCCAGATCACCGCCCTGGGGCTGGTGTTCAACGTCGTCTCCGGCGGCGAGATCGAAAAGATCACCGGCATGTGGATCGGCTCGATCACCATCCTCATCTATACCTTCTTCGGCGGCATGTGGGCGGTGGCCATCACCGACCTGATCCAGATGGTGATCATCTGCATCGGCATGCTCTACATCGGCGGCGAGGTCAGCGGCATGGTCGGCGGCGTCGGCGTGGTCATCGATCACGCCAGGAGCGCCGGCAAGTTCGAATTCTGGCCCGCCTTCGACCTCAAGGAGATCCTCGCCTTCGCCGCCGCCTGGGTGACCATGATGTTTGGCTCGATTCCGCAGCAGGACGTGTTCCAGCGGGTGCAGTCGTCGAAGACCGAACGGATCGCCGTCTGGGCCTCGGTGCTCGGCGGCAGCCTCTACTTCTGCTTCGCCTTCGTGCCGATGTTCCTCGCCTACTCGGCGACCCTGCTCGATCCGAAGATGGTGGCCGAGCTGATCGACACCG
>JAHFRE010000285.1 GCA_023258955.1 Sterolibacterium sp. | reverse complement strand
CTCGCCGATATCGACGACGCGCTCGCTGCCGCCGAGGCTTGAACACCGAGACCGCCATGGCCCTACTCCAGATTGCAGAACCCGGCGAGTCGACCGCGCCGCACGAACACAGGCTCGCCGTCGGCATCGATCTGGGCACCACCAATTCGCTGGTGGCGACGGTCAGAAGCGGCATGGCCGTAGTCCTCTCCGACGACCAAGGGCGGCCGTTGCTGCCCTCGGTGGTCAGCTTCGATGCCCAGGGCCTGCGCGCCGTCGGCTTCGAGGCCCAGGCGAAGCAGAGCGTGGACCCAAAGAACACCATCGTTTCGGTCAAGCGCTTCATGGGACGCGGGGTCAAGGACATCGCCCACATCGAGACCATGCCCTACGACTTCGTCGATGCCGCTGGCGCCCCGGGCATGGTCAAGCTGCGCACCGCCGCCGGGGTCAAAAGCCCGGTGGAGATTTCAGCCGATATCCTCAAGGTACTGAAGGACCGCGCCGAGGCTTCACTCGGCGGCCAGTTGACCGGTGCCGTGATCACGGTGCCCGCCTACTTCGACGACGCGCAGCGCCAGGCCACCAAGGACGCGGCGCGCCTGGCTGGCTTGAACGTGCTGCGCTTGCTCAACGAACCGACCGCTGCGGCCATCGCCTACGGCCTGGACAACGGCGCCGAAGGCATCTACGCGGTGTTCGATCTCGGTGGCGGCACCTTCGACATCTCGATCTTGCGCCTGGCGCGCGGCATCTTCGAAGTGCTGGCCACCGGCGGTGACTCGGCCCTGGGCGGCGACGATTTCGACCAACGCGTCTTCTGCTGGATCATCGAAGAGGCGGCGCTGGCGCCGCTGTCGGCCTCCGACGCGCGCCTGCTGCTGACCCGCGCGCGCGAGGCCAAGGAGCACCTGACGGTGCACGGCGAGGCGCCGATCACGGCGCGCCTGGCCAGCGGCGAATACGTCGACCTGCATCTGACCAGCGAAAAGTTCGCCGAGATCAGCGGCACCCTGGTGCAAAAGACCCTCGCCGCGACGCGGCGTACGCTGCGCGACGCCGGGCTCACGACGGCCGAGGTGAAGGGCGTGATCATGGTTGGCGGCGCCACCCGCATGCCCCAGGTGCAGCACGCCGTGGGCAAGCTGTTCGGCCAGGAGCCGTTGAACAATCTCGATCCGGACAAGGTGGTGGCGCTGGGCGCCGCCACCCAGGCCAATCTGCTCGCCGGCAATCGTGCCGCGGGCGAGGACTGGCTGCTGCTCGACGTCATTCCGTTGTCGCTGGGCCTGGAGACCATGGGTGGCTTGTGCGAGAAGATCATCGTGCGCAACTCGACCATCCCGGTGGCGCGCGCCCAGGAATTCACCACCTTCAAGGACGGCCAGACAGCGATGATGATCCACGTCGTCCAGGGCGAGCGCGAGTTGGTCGCCGACTGCCGCTCCCTGGCGCGCTTTGAACTGCGCGGCATCCCGCCGATGGTCGCCGGCGCCGCGCGCATCCGCGTCACCTTCCAGGTCGACGCCGACGGACTGCTCTCGGTCGCTGCGCGCGAACAGACCGCGGGCGTCGAAGCGCGGGTCGAGGTGAAGCCTTCCTACGGCCTTTCCGACGACGAGATCACCGGCATGCTCAAGGACAGCTATACCCACGCCTCAGACGACGCTTTCCGTCGCGCCCTGCGCGAAGCCCAGGTGGAGGCGCAGCGCTTGCTCGAAGCGGTGACCTCGGCCCTGGTCGAAGACGCCGCGCTGTTGTCCGCCGACGAGCGCGAGGAGATCGACGCCGGCATGCTGCAGCTGCGCTCGGTGCTGGTCGGCGACGACCGGCTGGCGATCGATGCGGCGATGGGCCACCTGAGCGAGGTGACCGCCGAGTTCGCGGCGCGGCGGATGAACCAGAGCGTCGGGCGCGCGCTCGCCGGCAAGAACATCGCGGAACTGCCGATATGACCCAGTTGATCGTCCTGCCGCACGCCGAGCTCTGCCCCGAGGGTGCGGTGATCGAGGCGACAGCGGGCACCTCGATCTGCGACAGCCTGCTCGCCAACCACATCGAGATCGAGCACGCCTGCGAGAAGTCCTGCGCCTGCACCACCTGTCACGTGGTGATCCGCGAGGGCTACAAAGAGCTCGATGCGGCTGAGGAACTCGAGGAGGACATGCTCGACAAGGCCTGGGGTCTCGAACCGACCTCGCGTCTGTCCTGCCAAACCCTGGTCAAGGATACGCCGCTGGTGATCGAGATTCCGAAGTACACGATCAACCTGGCCAAGGAATTGAAGAAATGACCACCCACTCCCTGGCCCCCGCCCCGCGGGCGGGGGTAACGGCGGTTCGCGGGCTGCGCCCGCTCCGCGTCCTTGTCCTTGCGCCTCCTTGGGGCGGCACGGCGGAGGCGGCGCCATGAAGTGGACCGACACCCTCGACATCGCCATCGCCTTGAGCGAAGCGCATCCCGAGGCCGATCCGACGCGGGTCAATTTTGTCGACCTGATGCGCTGGGTGGTGGCCCTGCCGGGCTTCGCCGAGACCGACAAGCACTGCGGCGAGAAGATACTCGAAGCGATACAGCAGGCCTGGATCGACGAGGTCGAGTGACCGCGGCCTGGGTCGACACCCACGTCCACTTGGACGCAGCAGAGTTCGCTGCCGATCGCGAGCAGGTTGTTGGTGCCGCCCGCGCCGCGGGTGTGAGCACCCTGGTCGTGCCGGCGGTGGCACGCGACAACTTCGCGACGGTGGCGCAGCTGTGCCGCACAACGCCCGGCTGCCTCCCCGCCTACGGCATCCATCCTCTCTACGTCGACGCTGCCGCTGAAGCGGACCTGCCGGCGCTGCGCGCGTTTCTCGCGCGCAACGCGGCGATCGCCGTCGGCGAAATCGGTCTCGATCGCTACCTGCAGCCCGGCGACCTTGCGCGCCAGGAGCGCTACTTCGTCGAACAGCTGGCGATCGCCCGCGAGCTCGGACTGCCGGTCCTGCTCCACCTGCGCCGCGCCGTGGACGCCGTGATCAAGTGCCTGAAGCGCGTGCGCGTCGTCGGCGGCATCGCCCACGCTTTCAACGGCAGCCGGGTCCAGGCGCAGCAGTTGATCGATCTGGGCTTCAAGCTTGGCTTCGGCGGTGCCATGACCCATGACCGCGCCACCCGCATCCGCGAGTTGGCGGCGACCCTGCCGCTCGAAGCGATCGTGCTCGAAACCGACGCGCCCGACATTCCGCCGGCCTGGCTCGCGGGTGGCCGCAATGCGCCGGGCGAGTTGCCGCGCATCGCCGCAACCATGGCGCTGCTGCGGGGAATCGCGGTCGATGATCTGGCGCGAGCGACCTCCGCGAATGCCGCGGCGGCGTTACCCGCGCTTCAATCGATGACGTGAGAGACCAGGCCGTCGGCCAATTTTGGTTCGAACCAGGTGGACTTGGGCGGCATGACGTTGCCGGCGTCGGCCACCGCCATCAGATCCTCCATGCGCGTCGGGAACAGGGCGATGGCGGCGGCCATCTCGCCGCTATCGACGCGCCGCTGCAGTTCGATGAGGCCACGGACGCCGCCGACGAAGTCGATGCGCTTGTCGCTGCGCAGATCGCGGATGTTCAAGACGGGCGTCAGCAGGTGGTCCGAGAGCAGGCTGACGTCCAGCCGGGCGACCGGATCGCTGCGTGGCACCAGATCGGGGCGGATCGTCAGCTTGAACCAGCGACCGGGTAGATAGAGGCGGAATTCGCCGGGTTGCGCCGGCTTTTCCAGGGCGCGCGCCGGTTCGACGCTGAAGTTGGCAGCGATGCGGCGCAGCAGTTCCTCCTCGCTCAGTCCGTTCAGGTCGACCACGACGCGGTTGTAATCCATGATGCGCATCTGGTGATGGGGAAAGATCACGGCGAGGAAGTAGGCCGATTCGCCGCCGCCCTGGCGCGCTGCGCAGACCCGCGAGGCGGCGGCGGAACGGTGGTGACCGTCGGCGATGTAGAGCGCCGGCAGCGCTTCGACCGCGGCGCTGATGGCGGCGATCGACGCGGGCTCGGCGATCACCCAGATTCGGTGGCGGACCCCGTCGTCGGCCCTGACGTCGGCCGCGGGTGCTCCCTCGCTGGCCCTGGCGAGCAGGGCGTCGATCGCCTCGGACCTCGGGTAGGCGAGCAGCACCGGACCGGTCTGGGCCTTGGTCGCGGCGATCTGGCGCACCCGGTCGTCCTCCTTGTCGGGCCGGGTGAACTCGTGCCGCTTGATGCGGCCCTGGTCGTAGGCGGCGACCGAGGCGGCGGCGACCAGGCCGGTCTGCTGGTGTTCGCCCATGTTCAAGCGGTAGGCGTAATAGCAGGGATTCGGATCGCGTTGCAGTATGCCCTGGGCCATCAGCTGCGCCAGGTTGGCGGCGGCCTTGGCATAGACTTCCGGCGCGTAGGGATCGACATCCGTGGCCAGATCGATCTCCGGCTTGGAGATGTGGAGAAAGCTGTAAGGCTTGCCGGTGGCGCGCTCGCGCGCCTCGGCCGACGACAGAACGTCGTAGGGCGGCGCGGCGACCGCCGTGGCCTGGCCGGGCGCCGGGCGCAGCCCGGTGAATGCTTTTATCAACGACATGGCTGGGTATCTGGGTGGGTTCAAAGAGGGGTGGCGCGTCCTGGTAGCACCTCCCGCAGCGCTGCGCGCGCCTCGCGGATGGTCTTTTCGGTGGTCGGCCAGTCGATGCAACCGTCGGTCACCGAGCAACCGTACTTGAGCTGCGACAGGTCCTGCGGTATCGGCTGGTTGCCGGCTTCGATGAAGCTCTCC
>JAHFRE010000005.1 GCA_023258955.1 Sterolibacterium sp. | reverse complement strand
ACATGAAGGTCAGCAGGATGCCCATGTCGGCCTGGAACTTGAGGTCGGAGAAGGACCAGGTGGCCACCCCGACCGAGAGGGTGATGGCGGTGAACACCGTGGCGATGCCGACCTCGCGCAGAGCGCCCTGCAGTGCCTGCCGCATCGGTTCCTGGCGCGAGAGGTGGATCAACAGGCGGTTGTAGATGTAGAAGGCGTAGTCCACCCCGATGCCGGTGGCCAGCACCATCACCGGCAGGGTGGCAACAGTGAGGCCGATGTCCAGCGCCTTCATGAACCAGTAGCCGAGGAAGGTGGCCAAGGTCAGCGGCAGGCAGCAGGCGAGCATGGCGCGCCAGTCGCGGTAGGCGATCAGCACCAGGATCAAGATCGCGGCGTAGACGTAGAGCATCATTGGCAACTCGCGCGCCTCGACCTCCTCGTTGGTCGCCGCCAGCACGCCGATGTTGCCCGAGGCGAGCAGCACCTTCATCCCCAGCACGTCGGGATTGTAGTTCTGCCTGAACTCCTTGACCGCGGCGATCGCCGGTTTGATGGTGGTCGCCTTGTGGTCGGCGAGGTAGACGTTGGCGGCCATCATGGTGCAGGCGCGGTTGAACAGGCCGCCGGCTTCCGGCAGGTAGCCGACCGCCACCTGCAGCGCCTTGGCGTCGCGCGGCAGCGCCGTCATCTTCGGGTTGCCTTCGTTGAGACCAGCGTTGGCGAACTTGGCCAGGGCCGACAGCGAGTTCACCGAGAGCACACCGGGCACCTGCGCCATGTGCTGGGTGAACTGGTCGATGTAGTTGAGGATGCCGTAGTTGTTGCAGGAGTCGTTGGGCGTCTCGAACACCACGGTCAGCACGTCCATCCCCAGGTCGAAGCGGCTGACGATGTTCTGCACGTCCTGGTTGTAGCGGGAGTCGGGGCGCAGCTCTGGTGCGCCCGGCTGCAGGGCGCCGATGTGCCGGCCGTGGCTCTGCCAGACGGCGACGACCAGCAGCACCGCGGCCAGACCCAGCATCAGACGGGCGTGCCTGATATCGGCGATGAAGCCCAGCTTCTCGATCAACCGGGAGCGCTTCGCCTGGATCGCCTCGAGATTGAGAGCGTAGGCGCGCGAGAAGCGGAAGAAGGAGGCGACCACCGGCAGCATGATCAGGTTGGTGACGATCTTGAAGCCGACGCCGATGGAAGCGGTGATGCCCAACTCGCGGATCATCGGTATCGGGATCAGGACCAGGGTGATGAAGCCGACGAAGGCGGTGACCAGGGCCAGGGTGCCGGGAATGAACAGGCTGGAGAAGCTCTCGCGCGCCGCACCCATCGAGTCCTGCCCCGCCGCCACCGCTTTGGAGATGGCGTTGATCTGCTGCACCCCGTGCGAGACGCCGATGGCGAAAACCAGGAAGGGAACGAGGATGGCCAGGGGATCGAGGCCGTAGCCGAGCAGGGTCAGGGTCCCGAACTGCCACACCACCGAGGTCGTCGAGCAGGCGATGGGCAGGATGGTGAGCAGGAAGGAGCGGCAGTACCAGTATACGGCCAGGGCGGTGAGCAGCATCGCCAGGGCGAAGAACTCGGCCACCCCCTTGGCGCCGGCGGCGATGTCGCCGATCTGTTTGGCGAAGCCGATGATCTCGATCTCGTGCTCGGGCGTCTCGTACTTGGCGCGGACGTCGCTTTCCAGTTTGGCGGCGAGATCGAGGTAATCGAGCTTCTGGTGGGTGTTGGAATCCTCCTCGAGCAGATCGGCGACGACCATGGCGGCGCTGTTGTCGTTGGCCACCAGATTGCCCATGTAGCCGCCGCGCACCACCCGATCGCGGATGCGCGCGATCTTGTCGGCGTCGAGTGCGTCGGCGGTGACGTTGCCGCCGATCACGTCCTCGGCTTGGAAGCCGTCCTCGGTCAGCTCGTAGACGCGGGTGTTGGGGGTCCACAGCGATTGCACCGAGCGGCGATCGACCCCGGGCAGGAACAGCACCGCCTCGGTGACCTCGCTCAACTTCTTCAGCGAGGCCTGGGTCCAGATCTCTCCCTGCTTCGCGCGCAACACCACCATGATGCGGTTGGCGCCGAACAGCTGGCTGCGATACTTGAAGAAGACGTCGGTGTATTCGTGGCCCACCGGCAGCTGCTTGTCGAAGCCGGCCGACATGCGCAGCTGCAACGCCAGGTAGGCCATGACCACGGTGAACGCGAGCAGCACCGCCAGGGTCGGCAGGCGCCGGCGAAAGAAGAAATCCTCGAGGGACTTTACGAAACCAGCGAAACTCGACATCCAGGCAGCGTCCTCGTCAGTGAAAACGGCTAGCCGGGGCGCGCTCGAGCGCCCCGGTTCTCAGCCCGATCAGAAGGTGTAGGACACCGAAGCGGTGAGCACGTCTCGGTCGCGCATCATGTTGAGATTGCCGCCGCCAAAGAAGCTCGAATAGCCGAGCGTCGCCTTCAAGGCGTTGTGGTAGTCGAAGTTGAGACCGAGCGCCAGCGCCTTGCGCCCCTCGACGAAGGGGATGGTGTTCGGACTGACGCCGCTGACGTCGTGGTAGAAGTCGAGCACCGGGCTCATGGTCCAGCCGGAACCGAAGATGTTGGCGTAGGTCAGACCGAACTCCATGACGTAGCCCCAGGAGTTCTTGCTCGGCAGGGTGTAGTTGTTGAGCAGGTAGGGTACGCTGCCGTCCAACTGCAGCCCGGGATAGCGCGTCACCGCTGCCTCGGCCATGAAGTAGCCTTCGGCGGCGTGCAGCGCCGCGGGAATCGCCGGCTCGAACAGCTTGAAGCCGGTCAGGTGGGCCTGCCACTTGCGCTCGTCCTTGTAGCCGTTGACCGTGTAGGCCGTGGGTCCACCAAACGCACTGCTGAAGTAGCTGTACTTCCCCGACAGCGGCACGGTCGGATCGATGGCGACGCTGTCGCGCGGCCGATAGGAAAGCTCGGCACCGACCGCCCAGTCGCCCACCTTGGTGTTCATCGACAGGCCGTACAGATCCTTGTCTTCGCCGTACTGCTCGACGGCGCGGATGTTGATCACGTTGGTCGTCGCCGGGTCGTACTTGAATCCGACGAAGGGCAGCTTGTCGTGGTAGCGGATGTAGTAGGCGGCGTATTCGGTGTCGGCCTCCTTGGGCTTGAAGCGCAGATTGAAGCCGTACTGGCCGCCGTTCTTGGGCGAGGTGATATCTACGGGGACGATGGTGCCGAGGCCGGGGCCGGCCGAGTTCGCCAGATAGCCGAGCGATCGTCCCCTGGTTGGATCGAAGTCGCCGAAGGTGCCCAGCGGCGTGCCGCCGGCGTAGAGCGGATCCATCACCGAGGTCGGAATGAAGGCGCCGCGCTTGCCGCCCTTGCCGAGAAAGTCGGCGGACGACCAGAAGGTACCCGAAGGATCGAGGATGAACTTGTTCCAGGCGAACTGATAGTAGGCTTCCATGGAGAAGCCGCCACCCAGGCCGCTGGCCAGGGAGAGCATCGGCGCCGGCACGAAGATCTCCTTCAACTGCACGCCCGGAATGTGGATCTTTCTGAGGTCAAGGGCGTTGATCGAATTGATGCCGCCGATGATGAAGATATCTTCGCCCCAACTGATCACCTGGTTGCCCAGCTTGAGTTTGGCGGCGTTGTCGCCGAGGCGAATCTCCTTCGACACCCACAGGTCGAGCAGGGTGACGTTCTGCTGCACGGCCTTCTTCGCCTCGTCGTCGAGCGGCGTGCGCCGCGTCTTGTCGGCCTGAAAGTCCGAGGACCAGGTAAAACGGCCGAGCGCCGCCCAATTTCCCCCCTCCTTGACGAACAGTTCGTGCGTACCCTTGACCACGGCGGAGACGATGTCGCCCTTCTTGTAGTTGAGGTCGCCGTCGTCGGTCTGGGCATAGTTGAAGTCGGGCGAGGCCGTGTAGCCCATGCCCGGCCCGTTGACCAGGGTACCGAGCGGCGACTGCACCGGGGTGCTGCCGCCGGAGTCGTTGCCGATGATCGAGCGGTCGGGCGACTTCATGCGCCGCTGCAAGCCGAAGGAAAAAGTTGAGTCGAAGGTGCCGGTCAGACCGTTGTCCATTTCGAACTTGAACGCAGCCGCCGGATTGGCGCAGGCCAGACCGATCGCCGCCAGCGCCACGGCCAGGGGTTTGCTGCGCAGATTATTAATTTTCATGTTCATGTCTCCTCGCATGCCGGGGGGCAGATCAGCGTTCGCCGGATCGGCGCAGTTCATCGGAATCGAAGCGCTTCGGATCGATGCGGCCTTCGTCGCCAGCCAGCCAGTCGGTCGGCTTGCCTTCCTGGGTGGCGTTCTCGGCCAGGTAACGATTGACGTTGAGGTCGAAGGACATGAACTCCTGGCTGACGCAGGCGCCCAGCTCGACCGCCGGATAGATGGTCGCTTCCATCACCCGCCAGAGTTTGCCCTGTGCATCGTACTGATCGGCTTCGAGGATCATCCAGGTATCCTCGTCGAGGTAGAAGGTGCGCTTGGCGAACATGTGACGCATGCCGGCCTTGACCGTGGCCTCGACCTTCCAGACGCGGTGCAGCTCGTAGCGCATCAGGTCGCGATTGGGATAGGGTCCCAGATAGATCTCGGAGATCTTGCGTTTGGCGACGAATTTGAAGTTGTTGTAGGGCACGACCATTTCCTGCTTGCCAACCAGCTTCCAGTCGTAACGGTCGAGGGCACCGGCGAACATCGGGTATTGGTCAGCGGTCTCCAGGTTCTCGTAGCCGGGAATCGGGTTGTCGTACTCGAAGGCCGGCAGGCGGCGAACGCGGCGCTGGCCGGGGAAGTACATCCAGGCGTCGGTGGTCTTGCTGCCCAAGTAATAGTGGGCGAGGATCACTTCGCCGACGCGGGAAGCCGGCGCGGTGGCGACGTTGAGGATCTTCATCTGCGCGCCACCGACGTCCTCGGGCGACTTGGCCTTGGTCGAGGAGAAGGGCATCAGGGTGACCTGGTCCTGGGCGAGGCCGTAGAAGCTGCCGTCGGGATTGATGAAGTTGGTCTGGTAGTACTCGTAGCGGCCCTCACCCTGCCAGCGCAGGCGGTGGTTCCACACCGCCTCGGCGCCGTTCTTCGGAATCGGGAAGGGAAAGGCGCCGCCCAGCGCCGTCACCAGACTCTCCTTGCCGTCGGTCGACAGCTTGGCCAGGGTGGCGTTCTGCCGGGTGCGCTCGCCGATGATGTCGGGATAGCCGCAGGAGCGATGGGTCGGGTAGACGTCGAGACGGTAACCCTTGCGGTTCTTGATCAGGTCGAGTTGGCCGGCGGAGAGCTTGTCCTTGTATTTGTCTACGTTGGCTGCGTCGATCGAGTACAGCGGCTTGTCGGCGGCAAAGGGATCGACGCGGGCATCGCTGAGCTTGCGCTTGGCCTTGGGCGTACCACCCTTCCATTCGGGAATGCTGCCGTCCTTGTTGGCGGCCCGCTCGGCGCCGACCGGTGTCAGCTCCTTGCCCAGTTTCGCCGCTTCCTGCTCGGTCACCGCGGCCGCCACCGCGCCCGCCATCAAGCCCAATCCCAGCGCCAGTAGCGCCTGGTCAATTCGTTTCATCGCCGTCCTCCTGAAATGCCGTCGTAAATACTGTCCACTGAGCGTCGCGTTGCCCGCGTATCGCACAAAGAAAAGCCCTAGCGTCAGCCAGGTTGCTATCATCGCCGATTGTTGGGTAAGCGTGTGTATAGGCGTTATCGAAATCCGGCAATTGTGGCGGGGATCTGACACTGTCATGCTGCGGTGCGGTAGATGCGGCTGACAAGCAATTGCCAAAAATAGATAACACCCTGGACGGACAGCGCTTATGCTGGCGGAAATCGAGGGACGCTGCCTGTGCCTGGGAGAGGAGAACATATGAATACAGCATCGAGCGCCGCTGCCTGGCGGTCCATGGCCCTGATGGCCCTGATGGCCCTGCTGGCGCTGGCGGCAGCGGCGCTGCCTTGCGCTGCGGCGCCCGCAGCGAACCCCGCCGGCGCCACCCTGGTCGTCGCCGAATGCGGCGACTGCCACAAGGTCCGCGCCGACGGCAGCCTCGAGCGCATCGGGGAAGCCCGCCGCACCCCGGAAGGCTGGGAGATGCTGATCGGACGCATGACCCTGATCCACAAGGTGCAACTGACCGAGGAGAAGCGCCGGGCGCTGGTCAAATATCTGTCCGACAGCGCCGGGCTGGCACCGGCGGAAACCGCCAACTGGCGCTATCTGCCGGAGCGGCGCCCCGATGCGGTCGAACGCATCGACGAGCAATTGGTCGCCGACACCTGTACCCGTTGCCACAGCTACGGACGCATCGCCCTGGAGCGCCGCAGCGAGGCCGACTGGTTGCGCCTGTCGCACTTCCACGTCGGCCAGTATCCGTCCATAGAAATCCAGAGCAACGGTCGCGATCGCAACTGGTGGGACATCGCCTCGAAACAGGTGCCACCGCTGCTCGCCAAGCACTACCCGCTAGCGAGCGATGCCTGGAACAAGTGGCAGGCGCAAACCTGGGTCAAACCCAGCGGCGACTGGCGCGTGGTCGGCCACCGCCCCGGTTGGGGCGACTACGAGGGCAAAGCGACGATCGCCGAGACCGGCGCCGACGAATACAGCATCACCATGGACTTGCGCTACGCCGACGGCAGAGTGGAAAAGGCGAGCGGCAAGGCGGCGTTGTTCACCGGCTTCGAGTGGCGCGCCAGCCTGAAGCAGGGCGATCAGGAAGTGCGCCAGGTGTTCGCCCTCTCCGAAGATGGCACCCGTCTGCAGGGACGCTGGTTTCTGCGCGATGTCGACACCCTGGGCGGTGATCTCAGCGCCACCCGCAGCGATGGCAAGGCGCAGATCCTCAGCGTTCAGCCCGAATACCTGAAGGCAGGCGCGACAGCCAAGATCGCCATCCACGGCGTCGGCCTGGCCGGCGCGGTCGACCTCGGTCCCGGGGTCAGCGTGGTGCGTGAGCTCAGCCGCTCCCCCGAGACCGTGGTGGTCGAAGCAAAGGCGACCGCCAACGCCCCCGGCGGCAAGCACCCGTTGCGCGTCGGCGCGGCAAGCTCGAGCGAGGCCTTCACCGTCTACCAACGGATCGACGCGCTGCGCCTGGCGCCCGAACGCGGCATGGCGCGAATCGGCGGCAACGGCGGCACGCTCGCCAAACAACCGGCCCAGTTCGAAGCGGTGGGCTACGTCAAGCGCGGCAAGAAGGAACTGCGCATCGGCGTGTTCCCGGCGCGCTGGAGTTTCGACAACGCCAACGCCAACGCCAAAACCTTCAAGGACGCGAGCTTCGCCGGCACGCTGGAGGCCAACGGCCTGTTCGTTCCGGGAGACGCCGGACCCAACCCCAAGCGCAAGTTCCGCACCAACAACGCTGGCGACCTGAAGGTGACGGCGACCCTGCTCGACGGCCAGCGCTCGCTCAAAGCCAGCGCGCCGCTGATCGTCACGGTGCAGCGCTGGGTCGATCCCCCACTGCGGTAACCACCAGTGGCCTCGTCGCTCTACCTCGATAGCCGTGCCTTTCACGACCTAGACCTCGGCGGTCGGCGGGTGCTGTTCCATCTGCCGACCAGCGCCCTGTTCGAACTCGACCAGGTCGGCGAAGAGGTGCTGGACTTCCTCAAGACCCGATCCTCGGTCAGCGCCGGCGAGATGCGGGAGTGGATCTCGGCGCGCGCGGGACTGACGCCGGCGCAGGTCGCAGAAGCGATCGAAGACCTGCGCGGTCTGGCCATCCTGCGCGCCGAACCGGTGCAAGCTTCGACCGCGCCGCTGATCAAGCCGGCCGAGCATCCGCTCAACACCCTGGTGCTGTCGGTCAGCAGCGGCTGCAACCTGGCCTGCGGCTACTGCTACAAAGAGGACCTGGCGGCCCCGGCGCGCGCGCAGAAGATGGACCTGGCGACCGCCTGCCGCGGTGTCGATCTGCTGCTGGCCGAGAGCGCCGCGAGAACCGAGGTCAACTTGGCCTTCCTCGGCGGCGAGCCGCTGACCAATCTGCCGCTGATCCGCGGCGTCGTCGACTACGCCGAAGCGTGCTGCGCCGCCGCCGGCAAGGCGGTGAACTTCAGCATCACCAGCAACGCCACCCTGCTCGACGAAGACACCATCGCTTTTCTCGACAGCCACCGCTTCGGCGTCTCGATCAGCATCGACGGGCCGCGCGAGGTCCACGATCGCCGCCGCAAGACCGTCGGCGGGCTGGGCAGCTACGACGTGGTAGCGAGCAAGGCGAAGCTGCTGCTCGACCGCTACCGCTCGCGCCCGGTGGGCGCCCGCGTCACGCTGTCGGCCGGCGGCGCCGACGTGCTCGCCATCCATCGGCATCTGCACGACGAACTGGGCTTTTTCGCGGTCGGTTTCGCGCCGGTGACCACCAGCGCCGACCACCAGGCCAATCTCTCCGCCGCCGAATTGGCCGATGTCTTCGCCGGGCTCAAGGCGCTGGGCAGACGCTACATCGACGCCGCCATCGTCGGTCGCAACATCGGCTTTTCCAACCTGCAGCAGATGCTGGCCGAACTGCACCTGGGCAGCAGGAAGGCCCTGCCCTGCGGCGCCGGCGTCGGTCTGCTGGCGCTCGACGCCCAGGGCGAACTGCAGCTGTGCCACCGTTTCGCCGGCTCGGCTTTGGCGAGCTTCGGCAACCTGGAGCAGGGCATCGCGCGCGAGCGCCTCGGCGAATTCCTCAACGCCGCCGCCGCGCTGCCGGCCGGCTGCGCCGCTTGCCGCATCCGCAACCTCTGCGCCGGCGGCTGCTACCACGAATCCTACGCGCGCTACGGCGAGCCCTTGTCACCGACCCACCACTATTGCGAGCTGATGCGCGAATGGGTGGACTTCGGCCTCGCCGCCTACGTCGAACTGCAGGACCAGAATCCCGACTTTTTCTCGCAACACATCGGTTCCAGAAGGGGCTAGCGATGAACCACATGAAACCACTGAACAAGAAGGCCGCGCTGCTGAACCACGGCCACCCGGCAGGCGACCCAGTGCAGACGATGGCGCCCGCCGTCGGCTGCACCACCGTATTCGATCCGGGCTGGGAGGTCGACGCCTTCGGCGGCGTCGCCGGCCTGTGCCAGCCGATGGAAGCCGACCTCTACGGCTGCACCGACCCCTGCTGGTGGCCGGTGCAGGTGCCCGACACCCTCAACACCTACACCGACTGGAGCGTCGGCAGCGACAACGCCGCGCGCGACTGGCGCGCCCTGCAAGCGGTGTTTCCGAAGTGATGGCGAAAGGAAGAACATGAGACTCACCCGCAGCGCTCTGTTGCTCGCCGGCCTGGCCGTGCTCGGTACGGCGGCGGCGCCGGCCGGCGCCAAGGACTACCTGGTCACAGCTACCCACGCCAACAAGATGGTTATCATCGACGTCGCCGCGCGCAAGGTGGACAAGGTCTATCCCCTGCCGAATTCGCGCGGCGGCAACACCCCGGGCACCCTGGTCGTGTCGCCCGACGGCAAGACCGTCTACATCCAGCACAACCACTGGGAGACGATATCGGGCATCGACGTCGACAGCGGGCGCGAAGTGTTCCGCGCCGAGCTGTCGGGCAAAGGGGTGCGCGGCAAGTCCACCTTCGCCTTCGACGTCAGCCCCGACGGCAAGGAACTCGCCATCTACGTCGATCCGGTGCAGCTGCTCGCCGGCGAATACCGGGTGCAGGACACCTACATCGCCATCTACGACACCGCCGCCGGCCTCGACGCCAAGCCGCTGCGCAGCTTTGCGGCGCCGCGCCGGACCACCCTGCTCGGCTATTCGACCGATGGCGCCAAGCTCTACGCGCTGAGCTGGGACGTGGTGATCCTCGACCCCAAGACCGGCAAGCAAATCGGCACCCACCCGATCCGCCACTGGGGCCGCAAGAACTTCGGCGAACCCGACGCGCTGACGGTCTGGCCGCTGTGGGGCGCCACCCGCATCTTCTCCTTCCCCTACGTCGTGGCGCGCACCGACCGCAAGCCCGACGCCCCCGACGCCCTGCTCTCCGGCATCTTCCAGTTGGACCTGAGCACCGACAAGGTCCGCTACAAGGAATTCGAGAACACTTCGGTGGTGCTGTTCTCCTCGACCATCAGCCCGCTGCGGCCCGACGAAGCCTATTCCGTCTATACAACGCTGTCGCGCATCGACACCAAGAAGGGCAAGCTCCTGAAGCGGGTCGACCTCGAGCAGACTTTCTACAACATCAACGTCTCGCGCGACGGCAAGGAGCTGTATCTGGGCGGCGCCGGTCCCCTGCTCGCCTTCTACGACGCCGAGACCTTGGCCCACCTCGCGACCATCCACATGCCTGACGACGCCGACCAGGCGACGGCGGCGATGCGCTACTTCAGCCACTGACCCGCGGCGGGGATGCAGTCTCAGGCCGCGTCCTGGAACGCTGAATTCCGCAGCACGCAGCGCCGCGAGACGCTGCGCTGGTTCGTCCGCTTCCTGCGTCCGGCCTTGCCGCGCTTGGGCTTGGTGATGGCGCTGTCGCTTCTTGCTGTCGGCGCCAGCCTGGCCCAGCCCTACCTGACCAAGCTCTTGATCGACGAGGGCCTGCTCGCCGGCGACCCGGCCAGGGTGCTGCGCCTGGCCGGCTACATGGTGGCGCTGGCGGCGTTCGCGCTGCTGCTGGGCGCGAGCACCAGGCTGCTCTATGTCGATACCTCGGCGACCATCCTGCACCGCCTGCGCGAATCGCTGTTCGCCCACCTGTTGACCCTGTCGCCGGAATTTTTCGCGCGCAACCGCCAGGGCGACCTGATGGTCCGGCTGGACAGCGATATCGCCGAGATGCAGCGCTTCGCCCTCGACCTGCTGCTGTCGGCGACCAATAGCAGCGTGCTGCTGGTCGGGTCGCTCCTCATCCTCTATCGCATGAGCCCGCCGCTCACCGGCATTATGCTGCTGCTCTTGCTCTTGAACGCCATCCTCCTGCGCGCGCTGCGACCGCGCATCGAACGCCTGAGCCGCGCCGCCAGGGAGCGCGGTGCCAACGTCGCCAGCTTCCTGGTCGAAATCCTCGGTGCCGCCAAGAGCGTGCAGTCCTTCAACGGTCAGACGCGCGAGGCCGAGACGCTCCAGGGCCTGCATCGCGACTTGCGACACAACACCCTGCAGCTGCAGTTCGTCGGCTACGCCGCCGGTTCCCTGCCCGGTTTCCTGCTGTCGCTGGGCACGGTCGGCATCTTCGTCTTCGGCGCCCAGAGCATCGACGGCCAGGCGCCGCTGAGCCTGGGCGGCCTGATCGCCTTCACCGCCTACGTGCAGCGCGCCAGTTCGCCGATGCAGGCGCTGCTGGGCATGTACGTGGCGCTGGCGCGCGCCCGCGTCAGCCTCGATCGGGTCGCGGAGCTGGCGATGACGCCGGCGGCGGTGGCGGCGCCGGCAGCTGCGCTGCCCTTGCCCGCGGCAGGCCGCGGCGGAATAGAACTCGCCGGCGTCGGCTTCTCCCATCCCGACGGCACCAGCGTGCTCGACAACGCCGACCTGTGCATCGCGGCCGGGGCCAAGGTTCTGCTGCAGGGGGCGTCGGGCAGCGGCAAGAGCACCCTGGCCGACCTGCTGCAGCGTCACCACGATCCGCAGCGCGGCAGCATCCTGCTCGACGGCGTGCCGCTGGCGCGCATCGCCGCCGCCGAACTGCGCCGGGCGGTGGTGGTGGTCGCCCAGGACGCCACGCTGTTTTCCAGCAGCATCGCCGACAACATCCGCTACGGGCGGCCCGAGGCCAGCGCCGCCGAGGTCGAGGAGGCGGCGCGGCGAGCCCAGGTGGACCAGTTCGCGCGGCAGTTGCCGCAGGGCCTGCAGACCCCGGTCGGCCAGCGCGGCACGGCGCTCTCCGGGGGGCAGCGGCAGCGGATCGCCCTGGCGCGGGCGCTGTTGATGCAACCGCGGGTGCTGATCCTCGACGAGAGCACCTCGGGCGTCGACAGCGCCATGGAAGCAGAGATCCGCGCTGCGATCGACGAGTTGTTCGCCGGGCGCACCCGCATCGTCGTCAGCCACCGGGCCCTGCCGGCGGCGGAATTCGACCGGGTGCTGATCCTCACCGCCGGCCGCTTCCAGGAGCAGAGGTCGTGAGCGCGGCGATGCTGTTAGGGGTGGTCGACAGCGGCGGCGCCGCGGAACTTCCCGGCCTCGTCGCAGCGCGCGCTTTTTCGCGCGGCGAATCGGGCGAGGTCGTCACCGGCGAGGCGAACGCAGACCCCAGCGGCCACGGCACGCAGATCTGCCGCCTGATCGTGCAAGCGACCAGCGCCGGCGGGCAGCAGCCCGGACTGCTGGTGGCCCAGGTGTTCTCCGCGGCGAAGAGCTCGCCGGCGCAGCTCGCTGCCGCCATCGCCTGGTTGGTGGATGCGGGCGCCGCCGTCATCAATCTCAGCGTCGGCCTGCGCACGGCCGCCAGCGAATTGCGCCTGGCCTGCGAACGCGCCGCGTCCGCCGGCGTCGTCCTGGTGGCGTCGGCACCGGCGCGCGGCGCTCCGGTCTATCCGGCCGCCTATCCGCAGTGCATCGCTGTCTGCGGCGACGCGCGCTGCACTGTCGACGAAATCTCCAGCCTGGCCGGGGGCAACGCCGATTTCGGCGCCCATCCCTTTGCGGTTCCCGGCGATGCAGCGAGCGGCGGCGCCAGCTTCGCCGCGGCGCGCCTGAGCGCCCGCGTCGCCCAGCTGTTGGCCGTGGGCACGAGGCCGCAGGAGTTGCTGGCGACGCTGCGCGCCCAGGCCCGCTACCACGGTGCAGAAAGGCGGCAGGCCTGATGCCACTGGAAGCCGCGATCGCCGTAGACAGCTATCCGCAGTTGAAGCGCTGGCTTGAGGAATCGGCCGACTGGTGCACGCTGCTCGGTGCCGACGATCCACTCGCCGCGGCGCTGGCCGGCGTGGCAGCGAAGCGCTACTACTTCGGCAGCGAGTTCTGCGAATTCCTGCTGCCACCGGCCGACATGTTGAAACGCGCGCTGCGCCAGGTTGAGGCAGCCGGCTGTCATCTGACCCTGCAGACGCCGATCGCCAGCGACGGCGTCATCGCGCGCCTGGGCGAACTGCTGCCGCTGCTGCCCGACGGCAGCGAACTGATCGTCAACGACTGGGGTGTGGCGGCCTACGCCCAGCGCGAGTTCCCGCGCCTGCGCCTTGTTGCCGGGCGTCAGCTGTGCAAGATGATCAAGGACCCGCGGCTGGACAGCGCGGTGTGGGCCGAGCTCTATCCCCACGGCCTCGGCGGCCGCTCCTTCCGCGCCATGCTCGACCGGCTGGCGATCGGCCGCGTCGAACTCGACCTGCCTCCCTACGCCAAACCCGAGGTGTTCGCCGGCCTGGGCATGGTCGCCGCGCTGCACGCGCCCTACGCCTATGCAGCCAAGGGCCGGCTGTGCAAAATCGGCTCGCTGTCGCTCGACCCGAGGCAACGCTACGCGCCGGGTCGGGAATGCGAGCGCGAGTGTCTGAGCTACGAGGCAACGAGCGAGCGGCCGGGAAGAGCGACCGACTTGGCGACCCTGCAGCGCGGCAACACCGTTTTCTACCGCCACAGCCAAGCCATGTCGGCGGCGGCCGCAGAGGCGGCGGCGCAGGGCTGGCTGTCGCGGATCGTGGTGCACGGCCGATGAACATCGTCACGCCGGTCAGCCGCGTCGATGAGGTGGCACCGCTCGCCGCCGCCGGCGCCGACGAGTTCTACTGCGGCATCCTGCCGCGCGACTGGGTGGGCAGCTTCAAGACCGCCAACGCCAACCGGCGCATCTTCGGCAATCTCGAGAGCTACGAGGACCTGGGCGCGGCGATCGCGCTGGCCCACGCCGGCGCCGGCAAGATGTCGCTGGTGCTGAACGCCCAGCACTACACGGCCGAACAGGTGATCGCCCTGGTGGACATCGCCAAACGCTTCCGCGATCTGGGTGGCGACGCCCTGATCGTCGGCGACATGGGCTTGATCATGGCGCTGGCCGATGCCCTGCCCGGCTTTCGCCTGCATCTGAGTTCGGTCGCCTCCTGCCGCAACAGCGAAGCCGCCCGCCTCTACGCCGGTCTCGGCGTGCGGCGGGTGATCCTGCCGCGCGACGTCACGCTCGCCGAGGCCGCGGCTATGGCGCAGGCGCTGCCGCAGCTCGAATTCGAGGTGTTCATCCTAAACGACGGCTGCGTCTTCGAGGAAGGGGTCTGCCACACCATCCATCTGCCGGGCAAGATGGGCGGTCCGATCTGCCTCGACAACTACGAGAACAGCTACCGCCGCCGCGACGGCCGCGCGCTGGGCGCGGAAGAGCAGCGACGGCTGCAGGAGAACGAGGCGGCCTACAAGAAGTGGCTGTGGTACCGCTTCTCCAACGGCTTCTCGCTGACGCCCAACGGCCTGCCCTGGGGACCCTGCGGCCTCTGCGCCATTCCGGCGCTCGCCGCCGCCGGCATCAAGGCGATCAAGATCGCCGGGCGCGAAGGTGCGACCGAGCGCAAATTGGCGAGCTTAGGGCTGGTGAAGAGCACCCTCGATCGGGCCCAGGCCGGGGAGAGCGCCGACGCGGTCGCCGCCTACGCGCGCGGTCTGCGGGCGAGCCCCGAGCACTGCGCCACGGGGCATATGTGCTACTACCCGGAGGTGCTGCTCAAGCCAGCAGGAACTCCCTGATCGGCGCGACCTGCGCCGCGTCGAGCAGCGCCGGCGCGTGTCCGACCTCGGGGATTTCGACGCAGTGGGCGCGCGGCCCGCGACCGCCCATCGCCGCCGCGGTCTCGGCCCGCAACAGGTCGGACTGGGCGCCGCGCAGGAGCAGGGTCGGACAGCGAATCGCGTCGTAGAGCGGCCAGCTCTCGACGTCCTTGCCGCCGCTTTGCGCCAGCGTCGCCGCCACCCCCTCGGCGATGCCCGGATCGTAGCGGAATTCGAACTTGCCGTCGGCGGCACGCTGCACCACGTGTTCGGTCATGTGCCGCCACTGCTCGTCGCTGAGCTTGCCGAAGGTCGCCGCCAGCAGGCGCACCATCGCCTCCGCCTCGGCGTAGCTGTCGAAGCGCGGCGCCCGGCCGACGTACTCGGCGATGCGCTGCAACGACACCTGGGTAACCACCGGACCGACGTCGTTCAGCACCAGGCGCGCGATCGGCGTGTTCTCCTGCGCCGCCAGCCCCATGCCGATCAGCCCCCCCATCGAGGTGCCGAGCCAATGCACCGTCCTGGCGTTGACCCGGGCCAACAGCGTCACCATGTCGGCGACGTACTGCGGCAGATTGTAGAGCGCCTTGATCTTCAGCCAGTCGCTGCGCCCGCGGCCGACGACGTCGGGGCAGACGACGCGATAGCTGTCGCTCAAAGCCTGGGCGAGGAAATCGAAATCGCGGCCGCAGCGGGTCAGACCGTGGACGCATATCAGCACCCGATCGTTCTGCGGGTCGCCCCACTCCGTATAGGCCATCCGGTGCAGACCGCCGGCTGAAACGCACTGCACGCTGGATTCGCGCATCACCACTCCGTCGCCTTGAAAGAAGGCAGTGTAACTCAGCGTACCTGCGGCTGCCGCCGTACCCACGCTCTCAAAGTCAAGCGCCGGGCGCCCGAGCGTCGTTCGTGAAGCCATGCTTCAGGCCAAGCCCATCTGGTCCATGGGACCGACAACAGCCATGTGCCCCCGGTTGAGTCCACCGTCGCTCCACCCATCTCGCGTCGATGTCTCTGGTCATGGAATATGAGGACCAATTTATCCAATGGACATGCTGGCTTTCGCTGCGTATGCTGTAGTGCTTCAATCCAATTAGGTCGCATTGGGTCTTCTGCTGCTTTCATGGTCGCCGTCTTGCACCTCACCGACGCTCAATACTCTGGCCCAGTGTCTTCTGCCTAGCGTATGCAACTCATCAACTACGCTGCTCCAAGTATGAACGCACCGATACAGCTTGGGCTGATCATTATGGTCTTGAGCGAACCTATGGCGATGCTCAGGAAAGAGAAGAGGTGCGACCCTGAGCTTCGACGTTGGGGTTAGCGATGCGTTGTCTGGCATTGTTCTCAGCCATATTGCTGTCCGCACCATCGTTCGCGGCTGATTCACTATTATCGCGCAATCTGATGTGCAACCAAGAAGCGACGCAGCGGGCTCGCGCAATTTGTCATTCGCTTGAGCAGGAAATGCAATGGGAATGGCTTGGTCACGCCATTGTGTCCCCCGGCTATCGAGTGGGTTTTGAATCCGTGCGCAAGACCTATTGTCGCCTGCCAATTCTGGCGGAGGACACAGCGACACTCGTTGCGCTGGCAACGAGCCATTGGGGAGTGGGAATGCGCGACGTTCAAATTGAAAACGGGGCGCGTTGGCTGCTATATTTGTTGGGGCCATCGGCGCTTGAAAACTTCCCCTCGCCTGAAGGAATATCCAAGCGAATAGAACTCCAAGCTGCGGAAAATCTAAGACGGGATATCGCTCTCACCATCGCCGATCCCGGCACGATCTGGAATCGTTCGAATCCACAATACCTTCTGCGAGACGGGTGCAAATGAATTGCCTAACCCATATTGGGAATACTGCCATCGCCTCTGATGGACCTCAGGCCTTCGCTACCTTCTGTGGCCCCAATCCGTCAGCCAACCGGCCTGCGCAAGAAGCCGCGCCGATCGATTGCTTTGAACTTTAGGCATCGTGCCTACGCGATCCCGCGCGCAGTCGTGGCTTTCGGCCGCTGTGGTGCTGTTGGTCGCCAGCGTGGCAGATCTGGCAATGCTCGCCTCCGCAAAGGTCATTCCATCCGTGATCAGGAGTCCGCTTTCCGATTTCGTACAACCGGGGATCACGGTGTGGTGGTTGGTGCTTGGCGGCCCGTTTCAATCAGCACCGACCTCGCTCGGTGGCATCGCGTTCGCGTCAATCGCCAATGCGTCACTGTGGCTGTTAGTAGTCTTGTTGTTTGTTGTCTCGGTGCGTGCAATCCGGCACATTTTGGCCCGGTAGTTCGTTGTATCTGAGCGCATGCCCGCTCGCTACG
This sequence comes from Sterolibacterium sp., assembly GCA_023258955.1. Classification (GTDB taxonomy): domain Bacteria; phylum Pseudomonadota; class Gammaproteobacteria; order Burkholderiales; family Rhodocyclaceae; genus CAIYYX01. Next base: position 41,734 of record JAHFRE010000005.1, on the reverse strand, counting down.
CACATCGCCGGCCCATCGCATTGATAGAGCGCAATCTGACCAGGCGCCCCCAAGCGAGCGCCAGCGGCCTCGGCAATGCAAGGGGTAAAATCGCGCCTTGCCCTCGCCACCCGCGGCCACCACCTTGACCATCGCCGATCGTCCCCAACCCCGATCGCTCACCGATCTGTTTCTCTCCTTCAACCAGCTCGCGCTGCAAGGTTTCGGCGGCGTCCTGGCGATCGCCCAGCGCGAACTGGTGGAGCGCAAGCGCTGGCTGAGCAACGAAGAGTTCGTCGAAGAATGGTCGGTGGCGCAGATCATGCCGGGACCGAATATCGTGAACCTGGCGCTGATGATCGGCGCCCGCCATTTCGGACTGCGCGGTGCGATGGCTGCCGTGGCCGGGATGCTCGCCCTGCCCCTGGTGCTGGTCCTGGCCTTGGCGCTGCTCTACGCCCAGTTCGCCCACCACCCCCAGATGGCGGGCGCCTTGCGCGGCATGGGCGCGGTGGCGGCCGGATTGATCCTGGCGGCAGCGCTGAAGCTGGCGGGCGCCCTGAAAACCAATCCGCTGGGAATGCCTGCCTGCGTCACCCTCGGCGTCGCCTGCTTCAGCGGCGTCGCCTTGCTGCGCTGGCCGCTGATCTACCTGCTGCTCGGGCTGGGTGTGCCAACCTGCCTCGTGGCCTACAGGAGACTCGCGCCGTGAGCGACGCACCCATCCTCAGCCTGCAATGGACCGACTGGCTGGAGCTGTTCCTGCACTATCTGCAGCTGTCGATGCTGGCGATCGGCGGCGCGATGACCACCGCGCCGGAGATGCACCGCTATCTGGTCGACCAGCACCACTGGCTGAGCGAGGCCCAGTTCACTTCTTCGATCGCCATCGCCCAGGCGGCGCCGGGACCGAACATCCTGTTCGTGGCGCTGATGGGCTGGAATATCGGCAGCAACGCCGGCGGCATCGGCGCCGCGCTGTTCGGCGCGTTGGTCACCATGACGGCCATTCTGCTGCCCAGTTCGACCCTGGCCTATCTGGCCGCGCATTGGGCTCATCGCAACCGTGAACTGCGCCTGGTCAGGGCTTTCAAGCAAGCGATGGCGCCGCTGGTGATCGCCCTGCTCGCGGCCACGGGTTGGCTGCTCGCCAGCGCCCATCGCGATCCGGCCGCGGACTGGCCGCTGTGGCTGTTGACCGCGGTCAGCGCAGCGATCGTCTGGCGCAGCAAGCTGCACCTGTTGTACCTGCTCGCCGCCGGGGCTGCGCTCGGCTGGTTCGGTGTGCTCTGACAGGACGCTCAGCGTACCGTATAGAAGCTCAGTTGGACCGATGCCGCGAGGCAAAGGCCTATACCCAGAAACTGGCGTTCGCCCTACCAAGCCCTCTGGACCGAACTCGCGTGCTCCAGCGACGGCGGCGGCAATGTAATCATTTGCAAAGTCCTTGCGTTCCATCGAGGGAATTTCGAACAGCGATCTTGCAGGAGACCAAAGCGCAGGCCCTCGGCCAGAAACCAATCCTATGACAGGCGCCGCACCATAAGCCGCCTGAGGGCGTCGATAAATAAATTGCTGGAAGTTGATTCAGACACCGAAGGTAAGATCCACGGCGCGTTTGCAGTCTCTAAACCGGCTCCAGCCGCAGGCGCTGCGCGTCCAACGCATCGCCCTTGTTGTCTGTTCTGTGCTCGATTCCTTCTGCATTCCATCAAAACATAAGTTCATCCAGGGGAGATACAAAATGAAGGTAGCAAATAGGACTGCGAAAAGATGGCTTCTTGCTGGCGCTGTGTTCGCCGGCGCGCTGAACACAGCTGTGGTTCAGGCCGCGGTCACGACGATCGAAGGCGCAGCAGGTGGCGGCATCGTTCCTTGGGCCTTGATACACCCGGAAGGGCCCTTGGTCTCCTACACCAATGTCAAGACCAACGACTTCACGGTCCAGAGCTTGGCACTGGGCGGAACGGTTGCCGGACGTTTTGAACTGTCGGTGGCCCACCAGATGCTCAACGCGCCCACGGTCGGCGGTGCCCTCGGCCTCGACAACCGAATCAATCAAGACGTGTTCGGTGCCAAGGTGAAACTTGTCGATATGGGCAAGGATAGCGCCATGCCCCAGATCGCCGTCGGATTCCAGGCGAAGCGCGCCAGTGGTGCCATTCTCGACGCCCTGAAGAAGGCCGGTGCCATCAGCGACACGTCCGGTATAGACTGGTACGGGGCGGCCACCAAGGTTGTCTCTGTGGGTGGCAAGAGTGTATTGCTCAACGGAACGCTACGTGCAACCAAGGCTAACCAATTTGGACTGCTCGGCTTCGGCGGCGGCACGCTCAAGGATAGCAACCAGTACAAGATCAAGCCGGAAGTATCCGCCGGTGTCTTTCTCGCTGACAACATCGTGCTCGGCGGCGAGTACCGAACCAAGCCGAACAATATCAGCAGCGCCGCCTTCGGCATCAAGGAGGAAGGCGCCTGGGACATCTTCATGGCCTATTTCGTCAACAAGAACATGGCCATCACCGCGGCCTACGCCAACCTCGGCCAGGTTGGGCCATCGCGGACGGCAGTGTCGACGATGTCCGCAAAGCAGGACGGCAGCTACCTGCAACTCCAGGTCAACTTCTAAAGCGCAGCAAAAGGGCCGGCCAAGCGCCGGCCCGACTGTCGCATTGCACGCAATAGAAGCCAAACGCAAGTTCCCGAGAGTGCGCTCTCTACCAAGTCGAGGAGGAAACCCCATGATGATGCGCCAGTACACCGCTCTGCCTTGCCGATCCCTGCGTCCCCGTACCAGCGTTTACAGCCCCTGCCAGGTCATGCGGCGGCAGGTCGCGTTCGACGACGCGGCGGTGGACGTAATGACCGATTTTCGGCAGGTCACCGCCTTCACCGTGGACCCGGAGGTGAGCGCCGATGCTGCCGCGCGTGTCATGCGCAGGCGCAATGTGCATCTGCTGCTGGTGGTCAACGTGGAGAATCATATTCTAGGAATCATCACCTCCAACGACCTGCTGGGGCCGAAACCGCTCACTTGTTTGAACACGCGCGGCATCGCGCGCGAGGAGGTCCTGGTCCGGGACATCATGACGGCGGAGGGCGAGTTGGAGGTCATCGCCATGGACGACGTCATGCACGCCCAGGTTGGCCACGTTGTAGCGACCCTCAAGACTACCGGTCGGCGCCACTCCGTGGTGGTGGATGAGGATGCCTCTGGTCGCCAGACCTTGCGCGGGTTGTTCGCCGCTTCGCAAATCGCGCAGCAGTTGGGCGAGCCGATAGAGACCATCGAGCTTGCCACGAACTTCGCTGAAATCAGTGCTGCGTTGAAGGATTGAGCAGTCTCCCGACGTAATGTGCCTATCCTACGCCGACCATGGAGGTCACTAGCGGCGCTTGATATTCCGTCCGCCTAAAGGCAATATGCCCATTGCATCGATGGCAAGGAGACCCCATGGCGCGCGCGAAGAATCCCCTGCTGATCCTGCACGGCTGGTCGGACACCTCCACCTCGTTCCTGCCCCTGGCGAGTTTTCTCGAGGCCCACGGCTTCCAGGCCGGCAATCTGTATCTGAGCGACTACCTGTCGATGGCCGACGAGGTGTCGATCGAGGACGCGGCGCGGGCGATGGAGTCGGCGCTGCGGCAAAAGCTCGCCGCCGGCGAACTGGCGCTGCCCTTCGACCTGATCGTGCACTCGACCGGCGCACTGGTGGCGCGGACCTGGCTGGCCGGCCACTACCGCGGCGCGACGCCGGCGGCAATGCCGGTGCAGCGACTGCTGATGCTCGCCCCGGCGAACTTCGGCTCGCGCTTGGCCACGCTCGGTCAGACCATCCTCGGTCGTATCGCCAAGGGCTGGGAGCACGGCTTTCACACCGGCAAGCTGATGCTCGACGGCCTCGAACTGGGCTCGCCCTTCCAGTGGGGACTGGCAGCTCGCGACCTGTTCGCGCTCGACACCGGTGCCAGCGCCACGGTCTATGGCGAGGACTTGGTCTGGCCCTTCGTCCTGGTCGGCTCGATGCCCTACCAGAGCGGCCTGCGCCAGATGGCCAACGAGAGCGGCAGCGACGGCACCGTCAGGGTGGCGGCGGCCAACCTCAACGCCTACGGCGCCACGCTCGATTTCACCGCCACCGATGCGGCGCTCGCCATGGCGGCGAGCAACAACGCCGCGGCGCTGGCCCAGGCCGCCCCCCTGCCCTGGAAGCACAGGCACGGTGAAGATTTCGAATTCCCGCTGGCGGTGCTGCGCCACCGCGACCACGCCAGCATCACCGATCCGAACCTCCTCGGCGAGCAGGAGAGCGCCCAGGAGCAGCAGGAGTTCCAGGGCCTGCTGTTGCGCGCCCTATCCTGTCCTAGCTTCGCTGAATATCGCGCCATCGGCGACGATTGGCGCACCTACTCGGATCGGGTGCAGGACCCGGCGCTGGCCGACGACGATCATCATCTGCACCTGCAGCTCAATGTCTTCGTGGTCGACGAATACCAGCAACCGGTCAGCGATTACATGATCGAGTTCATCGCCCCGAACTACGCGCAGAACAGCGACTTGACCGGGGTGTTCCACGACAAAGTGATCCGCGATGTGCACAAGTGCGAGCAGGATCCGGCGCTGCGCACCATCTACATCGACCGCCAACGCATGTTCGAGCTGTTCTACGGCGGCATCGCCGATGGCCAGCCGAAGCAGTTGCGCCTGTCGATCAGCGCCAGCGCGCCGGGACCGCAGGTCAGCTATTTTGTCGACGCTTTCGGCGCCAAGGGTGAGTTCATCGTTCACTCCGACCAGGAGGCCGATCGCTGGCTGCGGCGCAACGCCACCCATTTCCTGAAGCTGGTGATTCCGCGGCTGCCGAGCGCGGAGGTGTTCAAGCTGAAGCAGGCGCCGTGAGAGGGTAGCTCAGCGCCCGTGCCAGTAGCGCCGTCGCTGGTCCCGCTCGGCCACCAGGTTCATTCCCGACGAGGCGAGCTGCAAGGTCAACGCCCCCTCGGCGTCGGTACGGTGCTGGTCGGCGCCGCTGGCCTGATAGCGTGCCACCACCTCGGGCCGCGGGTGAGCGAAGCGATTGCGGTAACCGACCGGATAGATCACCCGCGCGGCGCCGACGGCGGCGATGAATTCCGGCGTCGACGAGGTGCGACTGCCGTGGTGGGGCACGATCAGGACCTCGCTCTTCAGCTCTGGCCGATGGCGCAGCAACAGCGCTGCCTCGGTCAACGCCTCAATGTCCGAGGTGAGCAGCACGCCACCGTGGCGGGTGCTCAGCTTCAACACGCAGCTCATGTCGTTGCTCTTGCGGCTCGGGGTATCGAATTGCGCAGCCGGTGGATGCAGCACCAGGAACTCGACCCCGTCCCAGCTCCAGCGCTGGCCGTCCTCGCAGGGCAGCGCCGTCAACGGCAGGGCCGACAGCTCGTGCTCGAAGGCCAGCGAGCTCATCAACCAATCTGCCGGCATCGCCTCGAGCAGGCTCTCGGCGCCGCCGGAGTGGTCCTTGTCCTGGTGGGTGACGACGACCCCGTCGAGACGGCGCACGCCGCGCGCGCGCAGATAGGGCAGGATGACGCGATTGCCGCTGTTGGCCTCGAGCGTATAGCGCGGCCCGGAGTCGTAGATCAGGTCGTGGTTGGCCGTCTGGATGTGCATCGCCAGGCCCTGGCCGACGTCGAGCGTGGTCACCAGGGCTTCGCCGCTCGCCGGCCGTGGCGGCTCCAGGGTCAAAAGCGGCAGGAACAAAGCCGCGCCCAGCCAGCGCGAGGGCAGGCCGCGCGGCGCCAGCCACCACAGCGCCCCTGGCAATGCCAGCAGCCAGGCCCAGGTCGGTGGCGCCGCCTGCTGCCAGACGGCGACCGGCAGGTCGGCCAACCAGGCGAGCAGGAGCAGCAGCGCCTCCATGGCGCCGTGGGCCAGCTGCAGCAAGGGACCGAGCAGCGGCAGCGCCGCCGCCAGCGCCAGCGGCGTCACCACGAAGCTCACCACCGGAATCGCGATCGCGTTGGCCAGGGGCGAGACCAGGGAAAATTGTTGGAACAGCAGCAGCAGCGCCGGGATCATGCCCATACCCAACGCCCATTGTGCCCTCGCCCAGGCGCCCAGCCAATGGCCGTCGCCGAGACGGCCGGCAGCGACGTAGAAGAGCAGCGCGACGCAGCCGAAGGACAGCCAGAAGCCTGGCGCGAGCACGGCCCAGGGATCGAGCAACACAACGACCAGCAAGGCCAGGGCGAGGATGCGGCTGGGTGAGGTGCTGCGCCGGGCGTGGAGGGCCAGCGCCACCACCGCCAGCATGTAGAGGGTACGCTGCGCCGGTACGGCGAAGCCCGAGAGCAGGCAATAGAACCAGGCGGCGAGAAAACCGCCGACGCTCGCCGCCTTCTGCGCCGGCAGGCGCTGCATCAGGGCCGGGCTGCGTCGCCACAGCCACGAGACCAAGGCGTAGGCGAGGCTGGCGAACATGGTCACGTGCAACCCCGAGATGCTCACCAGATGGGTGACTCCGGTACGGCTGAAGATCTGCCACTGCGCTTCGCCTATGCCCTGCTGGTCGCCCGCCGTCAGCGCGACCAGCACGCCGACGCTGGGCCCATCCGGCAGGATCGCCAGGAAGCGTTCGCGCAGCGACTCGCGCAGGGCGGCGACGATCGTCGCCGGCGTCGCCACGAAGGGATCGAGCCGGCGGTTTTCGGCTTTGGGGGCGATCGTGCCGGTGGCGCGGATGCCGTTCTCAAGCAGCCAGGCCTCGAAGTCGAAGCCCTCGGGATTGAGGTTGCCGTGCGGCCGCTTCAGGCGCACCACAAAGGCCCAGCGCTCGCCGGCGTGCACCGGCAGAGGCGGCAGCAGGCCCTGCCCCTCGCCCTCGCCGGCCTCGCGCGGGGAGCCGCGATACCAGGCCAGCGAGACGTGCTCGGGAACGGTCGCTGCCGACGACTCGATGGTGAAGTCGAAGCGGATGCCGTTGTCAAAACGTTGCGGCAGACCGGTGATAACCCCGACGACGGCAAGGTCGCGCCCTTCCAGTTCGGCAGGCAGGCTCTGCGCCAAGCGCTGCTGGGCCAACGCCGCGGCCCAGACGAAACCGAGCAGAAACGCGGCGACCGGCCAGGCCGGCCGCCAGCGGCAGCCGAGCGCCGCCAGCCCGAAGGCGACCGCGGCGAGCAGGAGCAGGCCCTCGGGCAGCAGCGCTTGATGCTGCAGACAGAGGACGCCGGCGGTGAAGCAGAGAATGGAGAATCGCACGTCAGAGCGCTCGCGGCGCGGGGGCGCCGCCAACAACGATGATACATGCATATGGCGATGCCCGACGGATACCACCGGCGAGCCATTGAAATTTGCCGTCACGGCACCATGTAGGCAACAGGAAACCAGCGCAGGAGCTAACACCATGAACGTCGTCTTCGACAGCCCGGGCATCTACGTCATCGACTACCCAGACGCCGACTCGATCGAGATCGTGGACAAGCGCTACGACAAGATGACCTTCGTCAGGGGCGAGGTCGCCCACCGCTTTCGCGCTGAGTTCCAGTCGATGGTGGGGCAGGAGCCCAATCTTGAGGATTTCGAAACGATGATCCGCTCCTTCGAACCACCGGTCACCTACGCCCTGTCGTATCATTGAGCGCAGAGGATTTCACCCAGGGGCCAGGCTGCCGATGACGGTCGATGCAAAGGTTTTGCCCGCAGCCGCCTACGCGGCGCGGACCGATGGCGCCTACCTGTCCAGCGCCCTGACGCGCGGCCCCTGGCACCCCGAACACCAGCACGCCGGCCCGCCGATCGCCCTGGCCTGCCGCGCCATCGAGCGCGCCACCGCACAACAGGGACTGAGCCACCTGTCGCGGCTCACCGCCAACCTGCTGCGACCAGTGCCGATAGGCGAACTCGCGGTCGAGGTCACCGCCGACTACGTCGGCCGCAACGCCGGACATTTCTCGGCGCGCGTCGTAGCGCAGGGCAAGGAAGTCGCGCGGTTCACGGCGCTGGCCCAGCGCGAGAACGAGCTGGAGCTGCCCCAAGGGCTGCCGGGACATCCGCTGCCGACGGCGGTGCGCGAAGCGGCAGAGTCGCCGCCGGGGGTGATGCCCTTCGCCGGCAGCCACGTCGGTTACGCCGACCTGGTCGAAACGCGGGTCGCGCAGGGCGCTCTGTTCAACGGACCGTGCGCGATTTGGTTCCGCATGAATCGCCCGCTGCTCGAGGGCGAGCAGCCCAGCGGCTACCAGCGGGTCGCCGTCGCCGCCGATTCGGGCAACGGCATCAGCGCCATTCTCGATTTCACCCGCTACAGCTTCGTCAATTCCGACCTGACCATCAACCTGCTGCGCCGTCCGCAGGGCGAGTGGATCTGCCTCGACGCCCGCACCCATTTCGGCCAGAACGGCTGCGGTCTGGCCGAATCGACGCTCTACGACGAGCAGGGCCTGATCGGCCGCGCCACGCAGAGCCTGTCCGTGCGCGCCCGCGACTGAGCGCGCCCGGTGGTGGTCCTGAAGCCTGGACTGCCTAGCTCGAAGCGTTGCGGTTGTTCTCCAGGGTGGCGTGGAAGCCGGTGGCGTTCAAGGCCTCGATGATGCGCAGCACGTGCTCCGGCCCGCGCGCCTGAACCACGATCTCGATTTCGACGCTGCGCGCCGGCAGCTTGGTGAAGGCACGTTGGTGCTGCACCTCCTCGATGTTGCCCTGGGCGTCGGCCACCACCTGCGCGGCGCGCGCCAACGCCCCCGGCACGTCGCGCAGGTCGACCCGCAGCCGCGCCAGGCGACCCGAGCGCACCATCTCGCGGGCGATGGCGTCGGACAGCAGCGAGGAATCGATGTTGCCGCCGGAGAGCACCAGCCCGAGCTTGCGCCCTTCGAAGCGCCGACGGTGGCGCAGCACACCGGCCAGACCGGCGGCGCCGGCGCCTTCGACCACGGTCTTCTCGATCTCCAGCAGCATCACCAGGGCGCGCTCGATATCCTCCTCCGACACCAGGACGATGTCCTCGACCTGCGCCTTGATCAGCTCGCGGGTGAGCAGGCCCGGCATCTTGACGGCGATGCCGTCGGCGATCGAGTTTGTTTGAGATTCGGCGCTGCTGCCGTGGAACAGCGCGTGCATCGCCGGAAAGGACTCGGATTGGACGCCGTAGATCTCGATCTCGGGCCTGATTGCCTTCGCCGCCAGCGACACGCCGGAGATCAGGCCACCGCCACCGATGGCGATCACCAGCGCCTCGAGGTCCGGCTGCGCCTCGAGCATTTCCAGCGCCAGGGTTCCCTGACCGGCGATCACGTAGGGATCGTCGTAGGGATGGACCAGGGTCAGCTTTCTGTCTTTGGCGAGGGCTAGGCCCTGCTGCAGCGCCTCGTCGAAGGTCTCGCCGGCGAGCAGTATCTCGGCGCCGAAATGCTCGGTGCGGCTCACCTTGACCGCCGGCGTGTGCCGCGGCATGACGATCACCGCCTTGATTCCGAGGCGCTGCGCGTGGTAGGCGACGGCCTGGGCGTGGTTGCCGGCGGACACCGCCAGCACGCCCAGGCGCGCCTGCTCGGCGCTGAGCGTGGCCAGCCGATTGAGGGCGCCGCGCTCTTTGAACGAGGCGGTAAACTGGTGGTTCTCGAACTTGAGCCAGAGTTCGCAGCCGCACAGCTCGGACAGGGTGCGTGAGTGCAGGAAGGGCGTGTTGAGCGCCTGACCGCGCAGCCGCTTTGCGGCAGCGCGTACCTCGGCTAGGTTGAGCTTCATCGTGCGCGCCGCTCATGCCCTCAGCACGCCGATGGCCAGCAGCAGCCAGGCTAGCAGGAAGGCGAGCCCGCCGTAGGGCGTCAGCGCGTGCAACTCGTGGTAGCCGAAGAAGCTGCGCAGATACAGATTGCCGCTGAAGAGCAGGGTGCCGACCAGCATCAGCCAGCCCGACCACCTTAGCCAGGGCGAGCGGTCGAACCTGGCTGCCGCCAGGCCGACGATCATCAGGCCCAGCGCGTGCAGCTGATGGTACTGCATGGCGGGCAGGTAGAAGGACTGCGACACCGCGAGCTGCTCGTTCGGCAGGTGTGCGGCGACCGAGCCGACCAGGATGGCGGCAACCGCGCTCGTGGCACCCAAGGCGAGGAAGATCTTGGAATCGTCGGCCATCGTCGCACCTCGCTTGAATATTGGTTGCTGTCGGGCCGCGCTCAATGGGCCCCGCCGCCGCCCACGGCAGCCGCGCCGTGGACCGGCCGCGCCAGCCAGACGACGGCGATCAGGGACAGGAACAGCGCCGCCGAGGCGGCGAAGATGTCGGCGGCGCTGAGCATATAGGCCTGCTGGTCGATCGAGCGATTGATGAAGCTCATGGCCTGCCCCTGCCCCAGTCCGAGGTTCGCCAGGCCCGACAGGGCCTGCGCGGTGGGAATACTGGCGCTGTTGATCGCCTCCGTCAATTCGGCGTGGTGCATGGCGGCGCGATTTTCCCAGAGGGTGGTCGTGATCGAGGTGCCGAAGGCCCCCGCGGTGATGCGCGCGAAGTTGGACAGACCGGAGGCCGCGGCGATGCGCTGCGGCGGCAGCCCGGAATTGATCAGCGTCACCAGCGGGACGAAGAACAGCGCCATGGCCACACCCTGGATCACGGTGGGCATGATCAAGGTCACAACATCGGCCTGGGTGTTGAACTGGGTTCGCATCCAGAGTACCAACGCGAAGACGCAAAAGCCCAGGGAGGAGAGGAAGCGCAGGTCCACCTTGTGCACGTTCTTGCCGACCAAGGGCGTAACCACCAGCGCCAGCAGTCCAACCGGCGCCATGATGATGCCGGCCCAGGTCGCCGTATAGGCCATGTGCTGCTGCAGCCACAGCGGCAGGAGCACCGTATTGCCGAAGAACACGCCGTAGCCCAGGGCCAGCGCCAAGGTCCCGACCCAGAAATTGCGCCGCGCGAACAGCGACAGGTCCACGACCGGATGTTCATCCCCCAGTTCCCAGATCAGGAAGAAGACGAAGCCGACAAGGGCCACCAGGCCGAGGACGACGATCTGCGTCGAGGCGAACCAGTCCAGCTCCTTGCCCTTGTCGAGCATGATCTGCAAGGCGCCAACCCACAGCACCAGCGAGGCGAGTCCGACCGCATCGATGGGCAGCTTGCGCGTCGGCGTCTCCCGCGTCTTGTAGATGTTCCAGGTGACCACGACGGAGACGATGCCCACCGGCACATTGATGTAGAAGATCCACGGCCAGCTCAGGTTGTCGGTGATCCAGCCGCCCAGGAGCGGACCCGTGACGGGTGCCACCAGCGTCGTCATCGACCAAAAGGCCAGGGCCGTACCGGCCTTGGCCCTGGGGTAGCTTTGCAGCAGCAGCGCCTGCGAGAGCGGAATCATCGGCCCGGCGACCAGCCCCTGGATGACGCGGAACAGGATCAACATGCCCAGATTGGGCGCCAGTCCGCAGAGCACGGAGCTGAGGACGAAGAGGACGGTGCTCAGAGTGAACAGGCGCACCGCGCCGAAGCGCTGGGTCAGCCAGCCGGTCAGCGGCACCGAGATGGCGTTGGATACGGCGAAGCTGGTGATGACCCAGGTCCCCTGGTTGGGACTGACGGCGAAGTCGCCGGCGATGGCGGGGATGGATACGTTGGCGATCGAAGAGTCGAGAATGTTCATGAAGATGCCCAGCGACAGGGCCAGCGTCCCCATGGCGAGCTCGCCGCCTTTGAGCGGCGGCAACTCGTAGCCCGGCGCCGCCTCAGCCACGGGGGCAGCCGCGGCAGCGGCGCTGGATGATTGGTCCCTGCGCTCGCGGGCGTCGATCTGTTGCGCGCATCATCCGGCCCGCTTCAGCCGCACCCGGTGGCCCAGATTGGCAGAGACGATGGCGTTGACCCGCTCGTCGGCCGCGCGGTCCTGCTCATTGAAGACGCTGGTGCTGGCCACCGGTGCGCTTCGTCCGCCCTCCTCCACCAGTTTGCCGGATTGATCGTGCACATCGACCGACACCTCCATCGACAAGCCGACGCGCAGCGGATGCTCCATGAGCTCCTTGGCGTCGAGGCTGATGCGCACCGGCACCCGCTGCACGATCTTGATCCAGTTGCCGGTGGCGTTTTGCGCCGGCAGCAGGGCGAAGGCCGAACCGGTGCCAGCGCCGAAGCCCGCCACCCGCCCCTTGTATTCCATGTGCCGCCCGTAGAGGTCGGCGGTGAGGAGCGCCGGCTGGCCGACACGCAGGCTGTCCAACTGCGATTCCTTGAAATTGGCGTCCACCCAGAGCTGGTCGAGGGGGACGATGGTCATGAGGGTCACACCGCTGGCCAGCCGCTGCCCCACCTGCACGCTGCGCCTGGCGACGGTGCCGGACACCGGCGCGGCGATGGCCAGCCGCTTGTAGGCGAGCCAAGCCTCGCGGTACTTGCCCGCTGCGACCAGCACCCGCGGATGGGTTTCGACGGCGCTGCCCTCGGTCAAGGCTTCGTTTCTCGCCAGCTGCTGCCGGGCTTCGTCCACCGCCGCCGCGGTCGCCGCCCGGCCGCTGCGCGCGTTGGCGATGGCCGCCTGCAGATGCTGCAATTCCTCGACCGAAACGGCACCGCCCTCGGCGAGCGACTGACGCCGCGCCAGATCCGCGGTCAAGCGTGCCAGTTCGGTCTCGCTGCGGGCCAGTTCGGCCTGGCGCACGCCCATGGTGGAGGCCAGGGCCTGGTTGGTGGCGTAGGTGGCGCGCACCTCGCGCACCGTCTGCGCCAACTGCGCCTCGGCCTGCTCCAGCGCCAGCCTGGCGTCGACCGGGTCCAGTCGCACCAGCGACTGTCCCGCCTTGACGCTGTCGGTGTCGTCGGCGTCGATAGCGATCACCGTACCGCCCACCTGGGGTGTGATCTGCACCACGTTGCCCTGGACGTAGGCGTTGTCGGTGCTGACGCTGAAGCGCGCCACCAGCAGCCAATAGAGCCCGTAGGCCAGAGCGGCGAGCAGGCAGACGAGCCCGAGCAGCAACAAGCGTCGCCTGCGTCTGGTCTCGATCGCGGCCGGGCCCGGGGTGAGGTCGTTGTCTGTCGTCATCATGGTGTTCCCTCGCTTTGGAGCGAGCCTAGTTTTCGATCGTCGTGGGGTTGGCGCTGGCGGCCAGCGCGGTCGCCGGGTCCTCGGCGAATCCGCCGCCGAGTGCGCGCATCAGCGCGATGCGACCGTCGATCCAGCGCGCCCGCAGCTCGATCGAGGCACGACGCTGGGCGATCAACGCGCTTTCCATATTGAGGGCGCTCAAGCGATCGCTGATTCCTGCCTGATAGCGCTGCAGGGCGAGGTCACGGCTGCGCTCGGCCGCGCCCAGGACCGACGCCTGGCCAGCGAGCTGCGCCTGCAAGGACTGCAGGGTCGTCAATTGGTCGGCAACATCGCGCAAGGCGTCGAGCAGGGTGCCATTGTAGGCTGCGACCGCGCCATCGACAGCGGCGGCGTTGCCGCGGTAGAGGCTGCGCAAGCGTCCGGCGTCGAACAACGGCAGATTCACCGCCAGACCGATGCCGGGCTGACGGCTGCCGGCGTCGAGCCAATGATCGAAGCCGATCGCCGAATAGCCGGTGAAGGCCATCAGGTTGACGTTCGGATAGAACAGCGCCTTGCTCGCCTCGAGCCCGTGCACCGCGGCCTCGACGCGCCAGCGGGCGGCGACCACGTCGGCGCGATGACCGAGCAAAGCGGCGGGCAAACTCCGCGGCAGGGCCAGCGGCGATACCGCGGGCAGGGTCGGCGCCAAATCCTTCACCGCCTCGGGCCCCTGCCCGCTCAAGGCAGCCAGCGCGTGGCGGGCGAGGTCGGTCATCTCCTCCAGCAAGGCGATGTCGCGGACGTCTTCGGCCACCAACCCGTCGATGGTGTCCAAATCGCTGCGCGTGTCGAGTCCGGCCTTGAAGCGCCGTGCAATCAGGGCGGACAGCGCGCTGCGCTGGCTTTGGCGCTGCGCCGCCACCTCGCGCTGCGCCCGCAGGCGGGCGAGGTTGAAATAGCTTCTGGCGACGGCGCTGGCGAGCATGAGCTTCGCTGCTTGATGCTCGGCCGCCGTCGCCCGCAACTCGCCGATGGCCTGGTGCAAACCCTCGCGGTTCTTGCCGAAGAAATCCAGTTCCCAGCGGCCAGCAAATTGCAGATCGTCGATGTCGCGGGTGGTGCCGGCGTAGGGCGGTGGCACCTCGCCGCGCTCGCTGAACCTCTCCCGCACCAGCGACAGCGAAGTGCCTAGCTGCGGCCACAAGCCGCTCTCTGCCTGGTCGGCAACGGCCCGGGCGCGCGCCAGCTTCGCCGTCGCGGCTTGCAGGCTCGGGCTGCCGGCCAGGGCCTGCTCGATCAGAGCGGCGAGCGCCGGATCGTCAAACTCCTGCCACCAATCCTGTCGCGGCCAGGCGGTGAAGGCGGCAGCAGATTCGCTGCCGGAGATGCTCGTGCCGGTGAGCGGCTTGGCTTGCGGCGCGATACCGGAATAGCTGGCGCAGGCGCTCAGGAGCAGGCAGCCCGACAGCAAGAGGGCCCGAAGCAAGAATCTATGCATGGCGTGTTGGCGTCGTTGAGCGGCCGGCCCGTGATCATCGGCCGGTCCAGGGCGGATTGTACTGCACCGCCACAGCGCAGCGATTGCGCCCCTCTACCCTATCCATCGTGGCGTTCAGCGCGCGCGGCCTGTGCGCTGAGCTTGCCATGGCCTCGCCTGGGCGACAAAATGGGCAGGGAGAAACGCTCGACCGGCTGGTCTGACGGTCTGGCGAAGCGCGGGGGGCGCGGAGGTGGCGGCAGTGGTGAAGATCAGAAGTCTGTTGGCAGCCGAACTGGCGTGGGCCAACGACCGCTATGCAGAGATTCATTTTCTTGGGTCGACGGCGCAGGACTTCATCGCCGTCGCCGAAGTCGATGGCAACAAAGCCGGCCTGGGTCGCCTAGTCGCTATCGACGCCGGGAGCGGAGAACTGGGCGGAATCTACGTCCTACCCGACTTCCGTGGTCGCAAGATTGCGGCGGCGATCGTATCCTACCTGCTGGCGCATTCGCCCTACCGACGCTTGTTCTGCATTCCGTTCGCGCATCTCGAAAGCTTTTACGCCGGATTCGGCTTCCGTCCCCCCGAAGCGGAGTTCGCCGTCCCGGACGCAGTCGCAAAGAAGCTCAATTGGTGTTGCAAAGAGTATCCGTCTTCGGTACGCCTATTGCTGCGGGTGGCAGACTGAATCGACCTCGCCATCACCAGGTGGCGATGATCGGCAGCGCGCGCAGCCCGGCGCAGGCCGGAATGGAGCGCTCGACGCTAAGCGAAGGTATCGATTCGCGTGCCGAGATTCGGCGGGTTGCTGCTGATCACCTGTGCGGCGGCCTCAACCAGCTGCATCGCGCCCTGGCCCTGGATATCCATCGCCTTCTTCAAGACGGCGATCTGCACCGCCTCGGCGGTACGCGACTGGCTCAGCTCGGTTGCAACAGCGACGATACTGGACACATCCATGCGGTATACCTCCACTTAGCCTATAACGGTCGTGCGCCGAACTTCTTGAGGGGGCAAGGCGAGAAGATGTTGCGCTCAGCCCCTCGGCAGCGCTTGAATGGTATGCTGGTCCGATGAGCAGCGACTCGGCCAACATCCTGATCGTCGACGACAACCCGAACAATCTTCAGGTTCTCGGCAGCATCCTGCAGGAGGCCGGCTTCCGGATCAGGCCGGCGCTGTCGGGGGAGATCGCCCTGCGTGCAGCCGACGCCGATCTGCCCGACCTGATCCTGCTCGACGTGCGCATGCCGGGCATGGACGGCTACGAGACCTGCCAGCAGCTCAAAGCCGACCCCGCCAAGCGCGACGTACCGGTAATCTTCATCAGCGCCCTGGACGAGACCGAAGACAAGCTGCAGGCGTTCCGCGCCGGCGCCGTCGACTACATCACCAAACCGTTTCAGGCCGAGGAGGTTCTGGCGCGCGTCAGAACCCAGATGGAGCTGGCCAGCACGCGCGCCAGCTTGAGCCGGAGCAACGCCCGATTGCTGGCCTTGATGGATCAACTGGTGCAATCGGAAAAGCTCAAATCGCTGGGCTCGCTCGCCGCCGGGATCGCCCACGAGTTGAACACGCCGGTCGGCAACGCGATGCTGACCGCCGGCTCGATCGAGGCGATCGCGCACGAATATCGCGATGCGCAGCGCTCGGCAACGGCGGGGCCGCAGATCGACGAACTGGTCGCGACCTGCGTAGACGGCGCCGCGCTGATCCTGCGCAACCTTGATCGCGCCAGCAAGTTGATCACCTCGTTGAAGGAGATCGCGGTCGACCGCGACAGCGAACGCTGCCGCCAGATCAGCCTGCGTCAGACCATCGGCGATTTTGTCGCCGCCATGGGCGGCATCATGCACCGGACTCCCTATTCGATTGCCATCGACATCGATCCCCTGCTGCTGATCGACACCTACCCCGGCCATCTGGAGCACATCCTCGAAAATCTGATCCAGAACGCCATCGTCCACGGCTACGACGGTGCCGCCTCGGGAACCATCACCATCTCCGCCAAGCGCACAGCCGACGGCGGCGCCAGCGTGAGCGTCGCCGACCAAGGCAAGGGCATCGCCGCCGAGCATCTGCAGCGCGTCTTCGATCCGTTCTTCACCACCCGGCTCGGCCAGGGAGGCAGCGGCCTGGGCCTGCACCTGGTCTACAACCTGGCCACGGCTGCGCTTGGCGGCGCCATCACGGTGGACAGCAAGCCCGGCGCCGGCACGGTGTTCACTCTGACCTTGCCGGCGATCCCGCCGCGCCACTCGCCGGCAGCGCCAGTCGCCCGCTGAGCTGCGCCGCAGCGCGGTCAGCCCGCCGACAGGACGATGCGTTTGTTGCGAAAGATCACGGTCACCTCGCCCGTCGCCAGAAGCAGTTCGACCTTGCGATAGTCCTGCATGCCGACGTGTTCGGCGCCGAGCATGAAACCCGCCCGCTGCAGCTGCTGTCTGGCCGCGTCGATGTTGCGGCTGCCGATCGCCAGCGACCCCTGGCTGGTGCTGTACATCTGCCCGCCGCCCACCAAATAGACGCGAAACTGCGCCGGCTTCGCCCCGGCGCGAGCGATCTCCTGGCAGAAGAGTTCGATCGCCTCGTCACAGAATCGCCCGTCGAGGGCGGCGCCACCGCCGCGCCGGCAGCGGCTGGGCAGCACCGAATGGCTCATCCCGGCCAGGCGCGACAACGGATGCCAGGCGACGACGCTGACGCAGGAGCCCAGCAGGGTACGCAACAGCGCAGGCTGCGCCAGCCCCGAACGCGGCCGGTGGAAGTGGAAATCGCCCGGGTTGAGGACGACTTCCGTCGCGGCCCTCATGCCAGGTTGGATGGCCATGATCGGATCGCCTCGGCCGCCGCGTCCGACGTCAGCCGGAAGCGCCAGCAGCGACGACTTCCAGAAACGCCTCGACGATGAGCGGATCGAAGCGGCTGTCCTTGCCCGAACTGATCTGCGCGCAGGCCGCCGCGGCGCTGAGCGCCGGTCGCTGCGGACGCGCCGCGGTCATCGCGATGTAGACGTCGGCGACCGCAACCACGCGCGCCGCCAGCGGAATCGCGGTGCCGCGCAGCCGCCGCGGATAGCCGGAGCCATCGAAGCGTTCGTGATGGCCGTCGATCACCTCCCCGGCCAGCGCCAAGGCTGCCGTCTGCGCGGTGCCGGCGCTGAAGGATTCGAGGATCTGTCTGCCGGCGCTGACGTGGGCCTGCATCGCCGCGCGCTCGTCCGGATCGAAGCTTCGGTTGCGGGCGAGCAGGCCGACCTCCAGCGCCTCGTTGCCCAGGTCGTGCAGCGCCGCAGCGACGCCGATGTCGCGGACAAAGGCGCTGTCTATTTCGCCGGGAAAGGCCAGGGTGGTCACCAGACGCTGCGCGATCGCCGTGGCCAAACTTGCCAGCGCCGCCAGTTCGACCGCGGCGCCGCGATTCCAGCGCTCCGCGCGCAGCGCCAGCCCCCACAGCACGGCGTCGCGTTCGCCGATGACGGCGGCAAAGGTGCGGTGGTTGCTCAGCGCTTGGCAGACCTTGCTCAGGAGCACGTCGAGCAGCACCTGATCGGCCTCGGCGTAGGGATCGGGGCCGGCGGCGAAGGTCACCAACTCGATGCCGTCGCCGCGCGAGAACCAGGTCGCACCATCGCCAGCGCTGAGCGCCCGGCCCTGTTCGAAGGAGGCCAGAATCAGTTCCTGCACCGGCACCGGCAGCTGGTCAGTGGCGCAGATTTCGCCGACCGCGGGCCAATCGCCGAACGAGGCCACCACCTGCGGCGCCTGCGCAGCTTGCTTGCCCGCTCGAGAAAGCACGACCAGCAGCGGCGATTGCAGCCTGGCGAGATCGCAGAATTCGGCCACCATGCCGGCCACGTAGCGTTGCACGGCGTTGAAATCGAACCACGATACCGCTTCGAGGACGCTCATCAGGCCGCGCCGGTGCTGTTCCAGCGACATCATGTCGGTGTAGGCGCGCAGCGCCGAGATCACCGCGGTGAACAGCTTCTGCAACGACAACCCGGTCTTCTCCTTGTAGTCGTGGATGTCGTAGTCGACGATGATTTTGCGCTCGGGCGCCTCGCCGGGAAAGCCGGTGCGAATGATGATGCGCACCAAATCGAAGCCGCTCTCGCGTATGCGTTGTGCCGCGACCAGGCCGGCGTTCGCGCTTTCCATGATCACGTCGAGGAAGACCAGCGCCGTATCGGGATTGGCGCGCAGCAGCGCGAGCGTCTCCTCGCCGCTGTAGGCATCGATGAATTCGAGCGTCCGACCACGAAAGTCGACGCCGCGCAAGGCCATGCGCGTCGCCGTATGCACATCGCGATCGTCGTCGGCGATCAGTATCTTCCATGGCGGCAGCGGCGCGCCGGCCTGGCTGCGATCGTTCATGGTGCGGTTCCTTTCTCGCATCGGCTGTTGTTCAGGCGTCATGGAAAGAGGCCCAGGCGCCATCGGGCCAGCGCTGCACCCAACCGGGCATATCCTGCGCCGGCATCGGTCGGGCGATGCCGTAGCCCTGGGCCAGAATGCAGCCCATGCTGAACAGATGCCTGCCGTGTTCGATGGTCTCGACCCCCTCGGCGATCACCTTGCGCCCGAAGGCGTACGCCAGACTGACGACGCCGAAGACGATGGCGCTATCCTCGGACGTTTGCAGCATTTCGCGGACGAATGACTGGTCGATCTTCAGGGTATCCGCCGACAGATTGCGCAGGAAAGTCAGCGATGAGTAGCCGGTGCCGAAGTCGTCCAAGTGGAAGCCGACGCCCAGGGCGCGGCAGTCGACGATGACTTTTTCGACGGCGTCGATGTCACCCAGCGCCGACGACTCGAGGATCTCGATATCGAGTTTGCCTCTGAAGTCTGCCGCCTTCGATTCGAGGAGTCTGCGCAGATTGTCAACGAAGTCTGCCTGCGCCAGGTGCGAGCCGGCAATATTGACGCTGACCGCAAGGTCGAGCCCCAGAGCACGCCAGCGCACCATTTGATCCAAGGCTTCTTCCATGACCCATTCGCTGAGTTCGATCATGAAGTCGTGGCCCTCGATATCGGGCAGGAAGGCGCCGGGCGCGAGCAAACCGCGCTCCGGATGCTGCCAGCGGATCAAGGCCTCGGCACCGATCACCGTGCCCGCCTTCATGTCGACCTTGGGTTGGTAGTACAGAACGAACTCGCGCCGCTTCAATGCCTCGCGCATCAGCTCGATGGCGTGGGTGCGTTGCCAGATCTGCTTGTCCGCCTCCGGATCGAAGTACTGATAGCGCCCGTGGCCGCCCTGTTTGGCTGCCATCATCGCATGATCCGCATGACGCAACAGCGTCTCCGGATTGCTGTCGTCCTCCGGAAAGGTGGTGATGCCCATGCTCGCCGCCAAGGTCAGCGTTGCCGTGTCGGAAACGAAGGGTTCGGTGATGCGGGCCAGCGCCGATTCGGCGATCAGCGTGACTTGATCGTTGGAATTGATGTCGAGCAACAGCAAGACAAAATGATCGACGCCGATGCGCGCCAGAATGTCGCCGCCGCGCATGCAGCTGCGCAGGCACTCGCCGACGTTGATCAGGACGTGATCGATCATCTCCTTGGGCTGGCTGTGCTGGATCTGCGAGAATTCGTTGAGTTCAAAACAGCAGACGGCGAAACGGCGGTCGGTCACCCGGGTCTGTTCGATGCTTTGGCGGATGCGCTCGAGCAACAGGGTGCGATTGGGCAGACCGGTCAAGCCATCGTAATTGACCAGGGCCTGCAATTGCATTTGCTCTTTGGCGACCAGTTGCAGCCGCTCTTCCGCCAACCGACCTGCGGTGACGTCCTGCAACATGCATACCCTTACATTATGGCCAGGGTAGGGGACTCGCTGCAGCACGCCCTCGATGTCCACTGCAACACCGTCACGGCGATAGAACTTCAAGCGCCCGGTATATGCCGGCTCGTCTGAATGTTCAGGAAGATTCCTGAAAAATGCCTGCAACCTTTGCTCTACATCGGGTGCAAATGAAAATCCGAATTGCTTGCCGATGGCTTCCTCGGGTGTATAACCCGCGATCCGCGTGTAGGCAGTATTCACATCGAGAATTCTCATCGTTTCGCAATCGATCACGAATATACCCAGCGGGCTATCCTTGAAAAGGACGTGGTAGCGCGCCTCGCTGTGCGCAAGCTCTTGCGTGCGTTCCGCCACCCGCGCCTCCAGGTCTTGCTTGATGCGATACAGTTGGACATGCGCATCGACGCGCGCCAGGACTTCCTCTTCCTGAAAGGGCTTGGATACATAGTCGACACCGCCGACCTGGAAAGCTATCAACTTATCCTCGACATCCTGCATGGCGCTGATGAAGATCACCGGAATGTCGCGCGTGTGTGCGCCGGCCTTGAGGCGCCTGCAGGTCTCGTAGCCGTCGATTCCCGGCATGCGGATGTCGAGCAGGATCAAGTCCAGTGCGGCGGCTTCGATGGCGCGCAAGGCGATCTCGCCGGAGAGCGCCGGCCGGACCTTGAAGCCGGCCTGTTCGAGCATGCCACCAAGAACCTGCAGGTTGTTGGGATTGTCATCGACGATCAGTATGCTGCCTGGTCCCATCATGATTCAGTCCTCCATGCCATCGCCGCACAGCGCGACGATGCGATCGAAGCGGTAGTTTGCGAGCAGTTCACCAAGAACGACGGCCACCGCTGCATCGTGATGCTCGCCGATCCGCGCCACGATCTGCCGCACCGAGTTGAGTTCCAGCTTTTCCGCCGCCGCCTTGAGCTCGGCGCGCAACTGCGGCGGCAGCTGCCGCAGGTTGGCGTCGCTACGGCCCGGCGCGGCCGCTGCGAGCGGCGTTTCGGCGTAGCGGTAGGCGAGGCCCAGGCGGCTGCCCAGTACCGCGAACAGCCGCTCCTCCTCCACCGGCTTGCTCACCAGTTCGTCGCAGCCCGCTGCCAGGATCGCCGCCCGGTCCTCCTCGAAGGCGCTCGCCGTCAGCGCCACGATCTGCACCGCCGCCCCGCCGGGCAGTTGCCTGATCCTGCGCGTCGCCGCGTAACCGTCGAGCACCGGCATCCGGATGTCCATCAGGATCAGCGCCGGCTGCCAGTCCAGGTAGGCATCGATCGCCTGCTGCCCGTCCGCCGCCGTGCGCACCGCGAAGCCCGCTGTCGTCAATATCTGCGAAATCAACTCGCGGTTGTCGCCGTTGTCGTCGGCCACCAGAATCCGCGGCGCCGCGGCTGCCGCGGCCAGCCCGACGACGCGTCCGCGCTGGCAGCCGTCGCTTTGCTGCACCACTGCCGTCGCCACCAGCTTCACCCTCAGGCTGAACACGCTGCCCCGCCCCGGTTCGCTCGCCACCGTCAGTTCGCCGCCCATCAGCCGCGCGTATTCGTGGCTGATGGTCAGCCCCAGGCCGGTCCCTTCGCCTTTGGCGATGCCGCCCTCGGTCTGGTAGAAGGCCTTGAATATCTTCTCCTGGTCTGCCTTGTCGATGCCCGGACCGGTGTCGACCACATCGAAGCGGAACTCGTCCCCCGACGCCCTCACCCTCAGGCAGATCTTGCCGCTGTCGGTGTACTTCACGGCGTTACCCAACAGGTTGATCAGGATCTGCTTGAGATGGTGCGCGTCGCCCAGCACCTGGTCCGGCAGCCCTTTCCCCTGTTCCAGGCTGAAGCCCAGTCCCTTCTCTTCCGCCCGCTGTTGGATCATGTCGGCCAGTTCGCGCAGCACCTGCTCGAGGGCGAACGCTTCCGTCCTGGTGACGCTGCGACCGGCTTCGATGCGCGAGATCTCCAACACGTCGTTGATCAGCACCAGCAGGTGCTGCCCGGCGCGATTGATGGTGGCCAGCTTTTTGCGGGTCTCCAGGTCCACCCCCGCTTCCCGCTCCAGCAGTCGCGCGAATCCCAGGATCGCGTTGAGCGGCGTGCGCAACTCGTGACTCATGTTGGCCAGGAAGACGCTCTTGGCCCGGTTGGCAGACTCGGCGACCTCTTTCGCCGCGGCCAACTCCCGGGTGCGGATCGCGACCATCTCCTGCAGATGGTAGCGATAGCCTTCCAGCTCCTTTTCGCTGCGCGTGCGCTCGGTGATGTCGCGAAAACTCCAGACCCGCCCTGCCGCCTGGCCCTTCATCAGCATCGGCAGGGTGGTGCCTTCGATCACCCGCCCATCCTGCAGGCTGACGCTATCCCTCATCTCCGCCTCGGGCGTCGCGTACAACGCTGCGCTGTCGCGGATGAAGGCCGGCGGATCGACGATCTGCCCGAGCACGTGGCGAAAGATGGCTGTTTCGTCGGGATCGGCGAGCATTTCCTTGGTAATGTGCCACAGCTCGACGAACTGGCGGTTGTTGCGCAGCGCCCTGCCGTGCTTGTCGACCACCAGGATCGCGCTGTCGGAGGCTTCGAGCGTGCTCTCCAGCACCATCAGGGTCTCTTCCTGGCGCCTCCAGCCCTTCTCCGTCTGCTTGCCGGCGACCCAGGTGAGGAGGGCGAAGATGAACATCACCAGCGAAGCCAGCACGACCTGGCGGTACCAGGGTTGCATCTCGTCGAGGATGCTGAGGTTGACGCTGATGATGTAGGGCCTGGCACGCAGCCGACGCAGGGTGACGATGCGCTCGACGCCATCGACCATCGAAGCGTCGACCACGCTGGTGTAGGGCAGGCCCAGATTCGCCGCCGCCAGCAGCGACGGCGAAGCGATGCGCTGACCGAGCATCGCCAGGTCCGGCGGCGCCGGGTGCCTGACCAGGATCGCGTAGTCATGGTCGTTGACCAGAGCGACCGCCGAACGCTCACCTAGCTCGAGCGCGGCGAACATGTCGGAGAACCAATCGAGGGAGACGCTCGCCACCACCACGCCGGCAAACCGCCCCCCGGGAAAGTGGTAAGGCCGGGCGAAGGCGATCACGCTGTGGCCGCTGGTCTTGCCGACGAAGGGAGTTGAACTGACCATCGCCGAATCCGGATGTTCGCGCAACCACTGAAAGTATTGACGATCCCGATAGTCGACCGCCTTGCTCGCCGCCGGATAACCGGAATCGGCCGCGACCCGGCCCGCGGCGTCGGAGTAACGCACCACGTTGATGCCGAGGACACGGCTCGCCAGGCCGGCGATACGCGCGTCGGCGATCTTGGGGATGACCTGGCCGCGGGACAGCTCTTCTTCCAGCTCGCCGGCGACCGAGGTCAGCACCAGGTCGACCTGGTCGAGCATCCCGGTCAAGCTGCGTTCCAGTATCAGGCTGGTGTTGCGCGCCCGCTCCTCGGCGTAGCGAAAATGCTGCTGATGGCTCGCCCACAAGGCGGCGCACAGCATGACGGCAACCAGGGCGTTGGCCAGCCACAGCACCTTGCGCAAACCCCGCCCCAGCGATGGCAATTTCATCTTCCCCCTCCCCCTGCGAGCGCAGCCCCGGCGCGATGCGCTCGCGCTGCTTCGGCCGCGCCGCACAGCGCCACGATCTTGTCGAAGCGGAAGCCCTTCACCAAGTCATCGAGCGACGCCGCCAAGCCAGGTCGCGTTTGGCGGATGCGCGTCAGGAGCTGGCGCACCGCTTCAAGATCGAGCCTCGCCGCCGCTGCGCTGAGCTCTGTCAACAATTCCGTCGACAGGCTCGACAGCTCGAGCTCTTGTTTGGGGACCACGGCGGGGGGCTCGGCCGACTCGGCGTAGCGGTATTCGAGATGCAGCAGCTCGCCCAGCACCGCGAACAGCCGCTCTTCCTCCACCGGCTTCGCCACCAATTCGTCGCAGCCCGCGTCCAGCATCGCCGTCCGGTCCTCGGCGAAGACGCTCGCGGTCAGGGCCACGATCTTCACCGCCGCCCCGCCGGGCAGCTGCCTGATCCTGCGGGTGGCCGCATAGCCATCGAGCACCGGCATCCTGATGTCCATCAGGACCAGCGCCGGCTGCCAGCGCTGGTAGGCCTCGATCGCCTGCTGCCCGTCGCTCGCCGTGTGCACCTCGAAGCCCACCCCCGCCAGCAGCTGCGAGACCAGTTCGCGGTTGTCGCCGTTGTCGTCTGCCACCACCACGCGCGGCGCCGCGGTCCCCGGTTGGAGCCCGACGACGCGTCCGCGCTGCCGCATTTCGCCTTCGTTCGGCGCGGTCGTCGCCGTCAGCGGCACCCTCAGGCTGAACACGCTGCCCCGCCCCGGTTCGCTCACCACCGTCAGTTCGCCGCCCATCAGCCGCGCGTACTCGCGGCTGATGGTCAACCCCAAACCCGTCCCCTCACCTTTGGCGATGCCGCCTTCGGTCTGGTAGAAGGCCTTGAAGATCTTCTCCTGGTCCGCTCGACTGATGCCCGCACCGGTGTCGGCGACGGCGAAGTGGATCTCGCCGCCGGCGGCGCTGACACGCAGGCAGACCTGGCCGCTGTCGGTGTATTTCACCGCGTTGCCGAGGAGGTTGATCAGGACCTGCTTGAGCTGGTGCGCGTCACCGAGCACGAAGTCCGGCAGCCCGCGCTCCTGTTCCAGGCTGAAGCGCAGCCCCTTCTCTTCCGCCCGCTGGCGGACCATCTCCGTCAGTTCGCTCAGCACCTCGCACAGGCCGAAAGCCGCGGTCTTGGTGACGGCGCGGCCGGCCTCGATGCGCGATATCTCCAGCACATCGTTGATCAGCGCCAGCAGGTGCTGGCCGGCGCGATTGACGATGCCGAGCTGGCGGCGGCTCTCTGCGCCCATCCCCGGTTCCCGTTCCAGCAACCGCGCGAAGCCGAGGATCGCATTCATCGGCGTGCGCAACTCGTGGCTCATGTTCGACAGGAACACGCTCTTGGCGCGGTTGGCCGCCTCCGCCGCCTCTTTCGCCGCGGCCAACTCCTGGGTGCGGATCGCCACCATCTCCTCCAGATGATCGCGGTAACCCTGCAGCGACTCGTTCTGGTTTTCGATCGTGGTCAGCATGTGGTTGAACGCTTCTGCCAGTTCACCCAACTCGTTGCGCCCGAGGGCCGGCGCGCGCAGAGAATAGTCGCCGCTGGCGACGATGGCGTTGGCGACATCGCGAATCTGCGCCAGCGGCCGCGAGACCACGCCCTGCAGCCGCAGAGCGAGCAGGATCGCCAGGCCGATGGCGCCGGCCGACGCCCCGAGCAGGGACAGGAACTGGGCAAGCAAGCGCCCGGCCAAAGGTGAGCTGCTCGAGGTGATCTGGATCGCCCCGACCAGATTGTTGGCCGTGGATACCGGCATCTGCACCTGGGCCCGGTCGCCCTCGAATAGCGCGAAGCCGGTCTGAATCGGGTGCGCGGTGTCGCAGACCGGCGCCGGCGCATCGGCCGCGGCGAAGCTCGCCAGGACATGGCCGCGCTCATCCAACAGGCAGGCCGAACCGATTTGCTTGAGCGGCGCCAGCGAGGCGAGATTCTCGCGCGCCGTCTTCTCGTCGGCGAACACCAGGGCGGCGCTGCTGCGATCGCCGAGCAGGCTCGCCAACGAATTCAGCTCGCTGATCAGGGCTTCGCGCGAACGCGTGATTTCGCTGAAGAACAGGATGCTGCCGGCCAGCGCCATGGACAGCACGGCGACCAGGACGATCAACGCGAACAGCTGCTGGCGCAGGGAAAGTTTACGCAGCATGGCGGGTCTGCCCCTTCATTTGCTCTCGCCGAGAACTTCGACGGCGATCTCGATCAGCTTGGCGCTGACCTTCAAGCGCGCCCGTCGGGTGGCGTCGAGGTTCATGGTCCAGCGGATCTTGCCGGCGTAGTGCACGAAGCGGATGGCGATACCGGCTTCGCTGGCGTCGCTGCTGCTGATGGTCAGCACCGGCGCCGCACCAAGCGCGTTGCCAAGGTCGCGCCCGAGGGCCGTGCGCTGGGCGCCATCGACGTAGAGGATCTGGCACAGGCGCGCCTCGGCCAGGGTCTGCGGGTAGGCGATGGCGATCGGCCGGCCGTTGGAACTGCGTTTGCTCAATGCCGCGAGCGAGTTCCCGAACGGGTCGCTGCCCATCACGCAGATGGACAGCGGTGCCGAGGGTGCGCTGAAAGCGCTCGCCGGCCATTCGATGAATTGGCTGAAGTTGTAGATCAACGCCACCTTGAGCAGCGCTTCCTGCGACGGCTCGGCCGGTTCGGCAGCCGCCGCCGCGGGCGCGACAGCCAGCCACAGCGCCAGCAGCCCCGCTCCCCAGCCGGCGCCGCTCGCCCACCAACCACCGTCGTGATCTCGTCTCGGGTTCATCGCTAGTAGTGGACCGAGTACTGCAGGGTCAAGGTTCTTGGCGGCAGGGTCGCCACTTGCGGGATCGGCGTGGTGCGGCTGGCATCGCTGTACAGGCCATAGCCGATATAGGTGATGTCGCCAAGATTGGGCTTGGCGTCGGACAGGTTCCTGAGCCTGAGCAGAAGTTCCGACTTCGCCCAGTTGACACCCATTCCCAGATTGATCGTGCCATAGGCGGGGCGGACCAGCCGGAACGGTCCGTTGTTCGAAGAGACGCTGTTGCCGGTGAAGCTGTAGTCGGCGGCGACGCGCGCCGTCAGTCGATCGTCGATGGCATGGGCATAGACCATGCCCAGCGAGGCCGTCCAAGTCGGTGTCGCGGCGATTCTCGAGCCGACCGGCTCGCCGACGTGTCCGTTCTTGGTCGTGCGCGCGTCTTCGTAACCCAGGCCCACGCGCGCCTTGAGGGCCGGTGCGAGATAGCCGGACAATTCCAGTTCGCCGCCGTCGACCTTGGCGCCACCGGCATCGCCCTGCGCAAAGAGCCCGCAGCTTTGCAGGAGAACCTGCTGTTGCGGGTGCTTCCAGTCGATGTGGAAGGCGGCGACCGACAAGACCAGCCCCGCTTTGGGCCATTCGAACTTGCCACCGGCTTCGTAACTCCACAGGTCGCTCGGTTCGATGGCCTTGAAGGATGCCGCGGTTTCGCCGAGCGCTGTCAGCGAGGTCGCGCAGGAGGCGAACGCCGATGGATCGAGTTGCGCATTGCCCTGGCGGAAGCCTTTGGTCGCCGAGCCATACAGCATCGCGCTGGCGGATGCCTGGTACGACAGCGCCAACTTCGGACTGTTACCGCGCGATCCGGCGCTGGCATCGTAGGTTGTCTGGCCGGCGTCGCCGATGACGGTTTGGCTGTCACGTTGCTTCAGCCAGTACATGCGGTCACCGACGGTCAGGATCCAGCGCTCGCCCAACTGGTAATAGAGTTCGCCAAACAGCGAGAAATCCTGTTGCGTATTGGCGTCGGTCTGCGTCCACAACAGCATCGGCGGCACGCTCAAGGCATCATAGACCGGAGGAATCAGGTAATCGGTCTTGTGCTTCGAATAGTAGACGCCCACGGTACCGCTCAGCTTATCGACTGGATCGAAGGCGATTCGCGTTTCATGCGAGAACTGGCGGCTGGTGAACAACGCAGGCCAGGCGGACGGCTGCGGCAGAACAGCACCGCCATATATTTGCAGCGTCCCTTCGGTCGAATCCTCCAGGTCGTAGGTGTGGCGGTCGAACCAGCCCGTCGATGAGCTTAGCGTCCAGCCCCTGCCACGGTAGGTCATCAGCAGTGAGGGCAGCGTCCAGCTGTCCTTCGCCTGGGACTGCAGATTGGCCTGTCTATCCATCGTGTATTGCGCAACAAACGCGGGCAGCGGCGCCCAGGTCGCTGGAAATCCCGCAATCTTCAGCGATTGGTAGATCACCCGCGCCGAAATATCGAAGTCAGCGGTCGCCCGAACGAGGGCGGTGATCGAGCCGGCAAGATTTCGCTGCGCGCCTTGATCGTCAGCGCGTCGGCGGGGCGAGGCCGGGATCGCGATATCGGACAGGTAGCTGCGCTTGATATAGCCGGCGTCGTCGTCGCTGGCCATGCTCAGGCGCAAGCCAGCCGTCCCCGGCGACAGCACCACATTGCCGACGGCTTCGCCCCCCCAATTGGGCGTTGCGCCATGCGCCGTCTGACCGGCTGTCAGCCTGTAGCGATAGCTGCTGTCGTCCAGATTGGGGGACTGGGCAAGCAGGCGGATGTTGCCGCCGAGCGAGCCTTGGCCGAAAAGCGTGCCCTGCGGCCCTTTCAGCACATCGATGCGCTGCAAATCGAGGAGCCGCACATTCACCGATCCGGGCAACGGGATGTCGTCGATGTACAAGCCTGTCGTACCGGCACCGGCGATGCCGCGCACGGCGATGGTGCGGGAACTGGTCCACGCGGTCGCCGGATTGCCCGCCGTCAGGCCGTTGCCATAGGCAAACGACAGGTTGGGTGTCCTGCTGGCGTAATCGGCGAACGCGCGGATGCCATAATCATCGAGCGCCTGTTCGGAAAAACTCGTCACGGCGACCGGAACATCGATCGAACGCTCCTCGCGTTTGCGCACGGTGACGATGTCGATGAGTTGCTCGAGCGACATATCGAGCAGCGACTCGATCGCGTTCGACTCGCTGCGCACCGGCGTTGCAAAGAGCGCTAGCGGCAGCAGCACGGCGGCCAGACGCTGCGACAGCGCGGGCTGGCGGAAGCTGGCAGGCGCGACCGATGGGCTGTCCATAACCAGCCTCAGCGGCGCGCCGGCGCCGCGGCAGCCGCCAGCTCGCAGGCAGCGACGATGCGATCGAAGCGGTAGCGCGCCAGGAGTTCGCCAAGCTCGGCCGCCAGGGCGCGATCGTGCTCCTCGCCGATGCGCGTCACGATTTGCCGCACGCTGTTGAGTTCCAGCCTTTCGGCCGCCGCCCTGAGTTTGGCCAGCAGTTCCGGTGGCAGCAGCGACAGGTCGAGGTCCGCCCGCAACGGCGAGGGCGGTGCCGGCGGTGCCTCCACGTAGCGGTAGGCGAGACCGAGCAGGTCGCCCAGCAGCGCCAGCAGCCGCTCTTCCTCTATCGGCTTCGCCACCATTTCGTCGCAGCCTGCTGCGAGGATGGTGGTCCGGTCCTCCTCGAAGGCGCTCGCCGTCAGCGCCACGATCTTCACCGCCGCGCCGCCAGGCAGTTGCCTGATTCTGCGCGTCGCCTCATAGCCGTCGAGCACCGGCATCCGTATGTCCATCAGGATCAGCGCCGGTTGCCAGTCCAGGTAAGCCTCGATCGCCTGCTGCCCGTCCTCGGCCGTGCGCACCTCGAAGCCCACCGCCGCCAGCAGCTGCGAGACCAGTTCGCGGTTGTCGCCTTTGTCGTCGGTCACCAGAATCCGCGGCGCCGCGGTCCCTGGTGCGAGTCCGGCGACGCGGCCGCGCGGCTCCCGCTCGTTGTCCTGCGGCGCGGCCGTCGCCGGCAGCGGCACCTTCAGGCAGAACACGCTGCCCTGCCCCGGTTCGCTCGCCACCGTCAGTTCACCGCCCATCAGCCGCGCGTACTCTTCGCTGATGGTCAGCCCCAGCCCGGTTCCCTCGCCCTTGGCGATGCCGCCTTCGGTCTGGTAGAAAGCCTTGAAGATCTTCTCCTGATCCGCCCGGCTGATGCCCGCACCGGTGTCGGCGACTTCGAAGCGGATCTCGCCGCCGGCCGCGCGCACGCGCAGAGCGACCTGCCCTCGATCCGTATACTTGACCGCGTTGCCCAGGAGGTTGATCAGGATCTGCTTGAGGTGGTGGGCGTCGCCCATGACGAAGTCCGGCAGGTCCCGCTCCCGCTCGACGCTGAACGACAGACCCTTCTCGTCCGCGCGCTGGCGCATCATCTCTGCCATCTCGCCCAGCACTTCGCCAAGGCCGAAGGCGGCCGGCTTGGTCACGGCGCTGCCGGCTTCGATGCGCGATATCGCCAACACGTCGTTGATCAGCGCCAGCAGGTGCTGGCCGGCGCGGTTGATCGTGGCCAGCTTCTTGCGGTTCTCCGCGCCGATCTCCGCGTCCCGCGCCAGCAGTCGGGCGAAGCCGAGAATCGCGTTGAGCGGCGTGCGCAGTTCGTGGCTCATGTTCGCCAGGAACACGCTCTTGGCGCGATTGGCCGACTCCGCGGTTTCCTTCGCCCGTCCCAGTTCCTGGGTGCGCGTGCGGATGCGCGATTCCAGCGTCTCGTTCAACTCGCGCAGATCCTGGCTCAAGGCCTGTTCGCGTTCGAGGTGACCGCGCATGGCGTTGGCCAAGGCCACGCCGAGGATGGCTGCCATGGCCGTTATCGGCGCAAAGGCGAGCAGCAGTTCGAAGCTGGTGTGTCTGATCGGCTGCGGCAGCCAGCCGCGATGCTCGGCGACCGCCAGGAAGACGAGGTGGGCGAGCGCGCAGACAGCCATCGCCCAGGCGGCGCGCCGCCCCTGTATCCAGGCCGTGGTCATCAGCAAGACGGGGACGACGAACAGGATCGGCGTGCGGATACCGGAGACCAGGACGCCGTTGATGCACGCGCAGAGGAAAATGCCCCAGCACAGCGTGATCAGACCGCGATTGACCTGGCCGGCCTTCAGTTGCCGATAGCACAGGAGCATCACGACAGCGAGCATGGGCAAGCCGAGATTCTGCAGGTCCAGTTTGCCCGAGACGCCGATATAGAGCTCTTGCATCGCCAGGGTGATCGCCAGCACCAGCACCAGGCGGCGCAGGGTGAGCGCCGCACTGGACAGGAGCTGCGGCTGGTAGCCATTGGCGTTGGCGGGGCGGGAGGAACTCACGATGGGCCTGCCTGCGTCGCCACGGCATCGCACAGCGCGACGATGCGATCGAAGCGAAACTCCGTGACCAGCGCCTGCAACTGCGCTGCCAGTTGCGGCTGCGTTGCCGCGGCTGTCTGCAGAATCTGCCGCGTCGCGCTCAGATCGAGCGCCTCGGCCGCCGACTTGAGTTCGGCGCGAACCGCCGCCGACAGCGACGCCAGATCCGCTGCCGCTACCTGCGCCGGCTCGAACGGGGCTGCCGCCTCGCCGTAGCGATAGCGGATAGCCAACAGTTCTCCCATCACTTGCAGCAGCTGATCTTCCTCTACCGGCTTCTTCAGCAAGCTGTCGCAGCCCGCCGCCAGCACCGAGCCGAGATCTTCGGCGAAGACGCTGGCGGTCAGCGCCACGATCTTCAGCTCCGCCCCCCAGGGCTGGGCGCGAATCCGTCGCGTCGCCTCGAAGCCGTCCAGCACCGGCATCCGCATGTCCATCAGGACCAGCTGCGGCTTCCAGCTCTGGCAGCGATCGATGGCCTCCTGGCCGTTGGCCGCGGTCTTGATCGCGAAGCCGACCTGCTTCAGCATCTGGCTGACCAGCTCGCGATTGTCTTCGAGGTCATCCACCACCAGGATGCGCGGCGGCCGGGTGCCGGCCTCGAGGCCCAAGGCCAGGCTGCGCCTGACGGGTTCGGCCGCGGCTTCGGTCGACGGCAAGGGCAGGCTCAGCGAAAACACGCTGCCGACCTCGGGTTCGCTCTCCAGGCTCAGCGTTCCGCCCATCGCCCGGGCGTACTGCACGCTGATCGCCAGGCCCAGCCCGGTCCCCTCGCCCTTGGCGATGCCCACCTCGGTCTGATAGAAGGGCTCGAAGACCTTCTGCTGCTCGCCCGCGCAGATGCCGTGCCCGGTGTCGGCCACCTCGAACTGGACGGCGCTGCCCCTCGCCGCGGCGCGCAGACAGATGCGGCCGCGCTCGGTATATTTGACCGCGTTGCCGAGCAGATTGATCAGCACCTGTTTCAGATGGTGGGCGTCACCGATAACGTGCCGCGGCAGATCGGCAGCGATCGCAGCCTGCAATTCCAGCCCCTTCTCTTCCGCCCGCAGCCGCACCATGTCTTCGATCTCCCGCAGCATGCCGACCAGGTCGAAGGCGCTGCTGCTGACCTTCAGGCGACCGGCTTCGATGCGCGAGATCTCCAGCACGTCGTTGATCAGATCCAGCAGATGACGGCCGGCGCGATTGATCGTCGCCAGCCGTTGCCGGCTCTCCGCGCTCATCCCCGCGTCTCGCTCCAGCAGCTTGGAAAAGCCGAGCACGGCGTTGAGCGGCGTGCGCAACTCGTGGCTCATATTGGCAAGAAATACGCTCTTGGCGCGATTGGCCGACTCGGCGCTGTCCTTGGCGGCGCGCAGAGCCTCCTCGGAGCGCACCTTCGCCGTGATATCGGTGTGCAAGCCGACAAAGTGCGACACCGCGCCGGCGGTGTCGCAAACCGGCGCGATCGCCGCCGAGACCCAGTAGAGACCGCCGTCCTTGCGGCGATTCAACAGCTCGCCACGCCAGATGCCGCCGGCCACAACGGTATCCCAGAGGCGCTGGTAGGTCTCCGGCGGCGTTTGCCCCGACTTGAGCAGGCTCGGTTTCTGGCCGATGGCCTCGGTCGCCGTGTAACCCGTGTCTTCGGCGAATCGCGGATTGGCGTACTCGATGACGCCCTGCGGATCGGTGATGAAGATGCTGTTCGGGCTGTTCTCGACCGCCAGATTGAGCTTGCGCAATTCCGCTGCTTTCGCCTGCAGTTCCCGCTGGCTGGCCACCAGCAGCTTGATCGTCGCCTCGAGATTGCGTTCGCGTTCGTGCAGGTGCCGATAGAGGCGTATGCGGCTGAGCAGCAGATTGTCATCGAGCGGCTTGGTCAGATAGTCGAAAGCGCCCAGCTCGTAGCCGCGCGCGACGAATTCCTGCGCCTTGAACACGGCGGTTACAAACACCACGGGAATGTGGCGGGTACGCTCCGTCATCTGCAGATGCTGTGCGGTCTCGAAGCCGTCCATGCCGGGCATTTGCACGTCGAGCAGTATCAGATGGATTTCCCGCTCCACCGTGCAGCGCAGCGCCGCTTCGCCGCCATCCGCTTGCAGCACCTGGCAATCGGCCAGTCGCGACAGCAAGGCGGCGAGGGTCAGCCGATTGTTGGCGTTGTCATCGACCACCAGGATGACGAAATCTTCAGCCATGGAGGCGCTTTCCGGGATGCCGGTAGATGTGGCTGCCGGCTCCGTGGGGAACGAAACCCTGTTCGACCGCCACCAGATTCAAGCCGTCTTGCGGACCGAGCACGAGAAAGCCGTCGGCGTGCAGGGAACGCGCAAAGCGCTGCAGCACCTTTCTTTGCAGGTCGCCGTTGAAATAGATCATGACGTTGCGGCAGACGATTAGCTCGAATTCGTTGAAACTGCCCTCCTCCGCCAGGGAATGGCGATGGAAGAGGATGGTCTGGCGCAGCTCCTCGCGCGCCTTGAGAAAGCGTCCGGCCGGCGCCACGTGGCGGTCGAACAGCGCCTTGCCGCCGCTGGCGAGATAGTTGTCGCGATTGGCGGCCAGGGTCTCGAGCGGAAACAGGCCGCTCTTGGCCAGTTCGAGCAGATAGTGGTTGATGTCGGTGGCGAACAGGTGAGCGCGCGCCAGCAGGCCCAGTTCCTCGAGCAGGATCACCAGCGAATAGGCTTCCTCGCCGGTGGCGCAGCCAGCCGACCAGACCTTGATCACGGGAAAGCTGGCCAGGTAGGGCAGAATCTCCTCGCGCATCAAGCGAAACTGCTCGGGATGACGAAAGAAGCCGGTGACGCCGACCGACAGCTCGGCGCAGAGACGTTCGAAGAGGGCGGCGTCGCAGAGCACGCCGCGCTGGAACTCGGCGAAGCTATCGAGACGAAACTGCCGCATCAGGTGCTTGATGCGCCGCGTCAGGCTGTCGCGCTGGTAGTTGCGAAAATCGTAGCCGTACTGATTGAACAGGGCCTCGAGAAACAGCTCCAGCGCCGGGCCCGACGGCAGCGCATCGGCACCGGAGAGGGTGACCGCGAGCAGGCTGGCGATCCCCTGCGCTTTCAACAGATAGTCGTAATGGCCGGCCTCGCGCGCCGCGTCGGGCATGGCCCGCGCCGGTTCGCACTCGTTGCCGTCCTGGACGATCACGATCGATCCGGCCGCCCGCAGCGCCGCACAGCCGGCGCGGCCATCCCTGCCGTAGCCGCAGAGCAGGGTGGCGACCACGCCGTCGCCGTACTCGGCGGCGAGCGATTCGAACAGCACGTCGATCGAAGGTCGCGAGTACTCCACCTTGCGGTCCCGCGTCAGATAGACGAGGCCGTGCGCGACCTTCATGTGATAGCCCGGCGGCGCCACGTAGATGGTTCCCGCGCGCACCGGCGTCAGCGTCTGCGGCATCACCACGCTGTATTCGGTGCGGGTCTTGAGCAGACGGTCGAGCAGGTTCTCCTGGTCTTCCTGCACGTGCTGCAGCACGAAGATCACCGCCTCGGACAGCGGCAGACGGCCGACGATGTGCAGGATCTTGTCGAGGCTCTGTGCCGATCCGGCGAGCGCCAGGGCACGACAACGGCCGGCCACGGTGCGCTCCACCCGCGTCGATACCTGTCGCACCGGCAAGCCCAGGCGCATCAGGCTGTGGCCGAGCAAGGCGTGGTAGACGACGATTTTGAACCGTGCATCGGCGTCGAGACAGGCGGACAGGGCTTCGACGATCTCCGCCGGCAGGGTGTCGGCGTCGTAGAAGCTCAACTCCAGCGGCAGGCCGCGTTCGCCGCCCCCAGCCTGCGTCGGATCGAGCAAGGCGAGCAGTTCGGCGCGCTCGGCGAGCCCCTCCAGGCGCCCGAGGATGGCGACCCGGCGCAGCTTGCCGCTCTTGTGCACGGCGATGCTCATGCGCTGTTGCGGCCGGCGCACCACTTGCTCGCGGCGGCGATCAGGGCGTCGTAGTCGACCGGCTTCGACAGGTAGTCGTCGGCGCCCGCGGCCAGTATCTTGGCCCGATCGGCGAGCAGCGCCTTGGCCGTGATCGCCAGCACCGGGACCTGGGCCAGACCGGGATCCTGGCGCATGGCGGCAATCGCCGCGTAGCCGTCCATCTCCGGCATCATGATGTCCATGATGACGAGGTCGGCGCGCTGCCGCGCCAGCAGCTCCAGCGCGCGCAAGCCGTTGACCGCGTTGCTCACCGCCGCACCATGCCGTTCGAGCGCCGCGGTGATGACGAACAGATTGCGCGGATCATCGTCGACCACCAGAATCGTCTTGCCCACCAGCTGCTGGCTGGCGGCGCGGGGCGGCGCCAGCGGCGGCGCCTTGGGCACGGCGCGCAGAAAGCGTTCGACGTTTTCGAGCAGCCGCCGCTCCGCTTGCGCCGCCTGGACGATGATGCTGTCCGAGTAGGCGCGCAGGCTGGCCTCCTCCTCGCTGCTGGGCGCCCGCTTGCCGTAGAAGACCAGTTCGATGCCCGGCTTGGCCGCGCGCAGCGCCGCCGCCGTCGCCAGCGCCTTGGCCGCGCTGCCCTCGCCCAGATCGACGATGGCCAGGCGACAGGGGCGCTGCTGCAGCAGTTCGGCCAACGGCGCCGTCGGCACTGCGCTGATCACCGGTCCGCGCTGCGCCCCGATGATGCGCTCGACGTCGGCCGCGCTGAGGCAGCCATTCTCGATGACCAGGATGGCGCTGCCCGATGCCACGGCGGCAGCCGCCAGCATGGCCGCTTCGGCCGCCGCCAAGCCGCGCTCGTCCATGGGTTTTTGCAAGAAGCCGACCGCGCCCTGGTCGAGCAGCGCCTCGTCGCGATCACGCGCCGAGACGATGTATACGGGGATCGCCGCCAGCTCCTGGTTGCTCTTCAGCTGGTGCAGAACCAGGCTGCCGTCCATGTCGGGCAAACCCAGGTCGAGCAGGATGCCCTGCGGCCGGTAGCGCTTCGCCATGACCAGGCCGTCGCCACCGCTGGTCGCGATCAGCGTCTTGTAGCCGAGGCGGCGGTTGATCGCCGCCAGGTTCTGGCCGAAAACCGGATCGTCATCGATCAGCAGGATGGCGATATCGCCGTCGCGCAGCGCGTCGCGATCATCCTCGACCGCGAGCAGCCCCGCACCGGCGCGATCGGCGGCGGCGGGCGCCGGCGCTGGGGCAGCCGTCCGCTGCGTCGCCAGCGTCTCCGGCAGCAGCAGCGAGAAGACGCTGCCCTGCCCCGGCGTGCTCTGCAGCTCGATGGTGCCGCCGAGCAACTGGGCGAAGCGCAGGCTGATGGTCAGGCCCAAGCCGGTGCCGCCGTATTCGCGCGAGGTGGAGCCATCGGCCTGCTGGAAGGCCTCGAACACCATGGCCTGCTTCTCCGGCGCGATACCGATGCCGGTGTCGCTCACCTCCAGGCAGATCGGCAGGCTGGCGCCGGGACGCCGGCTGAGCCGAAAGCGCACCGTGCCCTCGCGGGTGAATTTGACGGCGTTGGCGAGCAGGTTCTTCAGGATCTGCTCGAGCTTGCCCGGATCGGTGACGAATTCGGCCTGCAGCGCGTCCTCGACCTGCAGCTCGATGCCCTTGTCGCGGGCGAGATGTTCGAACAGTTCCTGGATGTTGGCGCGCAGCGTCTCGCTGGCGACGCGCTTGGGCTCGAGGCTCATGCGGCCGGATTCGATCTTCGACAGATCGAGCACATCGTTGATCAGCACCAGCAGATCCTCGCCCGAACGGTGGATCACTTGGGCCCATTTGAGCGCCTCGCCGCCGACCTGCTGCTTCTCGTCGGTCGCCATC
The DNA here is from genome assembly GCA_023258955.1 of Sterolibacterium sp. Lineage (GTDB taxonomy): Bacteria > Pseudomonadota > Gammaproteobacteria > Burkholderiales > Rhodocyclaceae > CAIYYX01. The sequence continues at coordinate 4,932 of JAHFRE010000005.1, read as the reverse complement.
ATCTTCGACAGCAGGATGATCGAATTGAGCGGCGTTCTCAGCTCGTGCGACATGTTGGCGAGAAATTCCGACTTGTACCTGCCGGCCGCCTCCAGTTGCTTGGCTTTGGCGTCGATGGCCTGTCGCGATTCGCTCAGCTCGCGGTTCTGCTGCTCGAGCTGCTGCTGCTGTTCCTCCATCTGCGCGTTGGTCTGCTGCAGTTCCTCGGTCTGCTGCTGCAGCTCCTGCTGCTGTTCCTCCATCTGCGCGTTGGTCTGTTGCAGTTCCTCGGTCTGCTGCTGCAGCTGCTGGTGCTGCTCCTCCATGCGCGCGTTGGCTTCCTGCAATTGCTCGCTAGTCGCTCGCGCCTCCCGCTCGGCGGCCTCGGTCACCGCCAGGAGCTTGCGGATGGCTTCGCGCTGCTCGGCCACGAACAGAAAGGAGGCGATCGTCGCCGTCGCATTGACCAGGAATTCGCTCTGCGTCTCGTCGTAGCGGGCGAAGCTGGCGAGCTCGATGACGCCGAGCAATTCGCCTTCGTGCAACAGCGGATAGGTATAGGTGTAGCGCGGCGCTGCCGCGTAGGTGCCGGTGACGATCGGCGGCGCGTCGTTTGCGGCCGTGCTCAGGATGATGGGCTTCTTCTCGCGGCCGACCTGGCCGATCGCCCCTTCGCCCAGCGCGTAGTGGCCGCCGACACGACCGCGCTCCGTATACATGTAGCTGCCGATCAGCTCCAGCTGTTGGCTGTCGCGGCGATGGATGAAGAATACAGCACGGCCGGCGCCGAGGTGGCGGCCCAGCGTGCCGATGGCGACGTCGGCCAATTGGTCTGTCGTCAGGTCGCCGGTCAGCGCCGTAGCGAGTTGGCTGGCGCCGTCCTTCAGCCAGTTGCGCCGCTCGTCCGCTTCGCGGCCCGCGCGCAGCATGCGGGTCATGTCGTTGATGGCGCGGCCCAGTCGGTCGTGCTCCGAGAGCAGTTCGACCGCCACCGAAAAGTCGCCCTTGCCGATGGCATCGGCCCGATTGGCCAGGCGTTCCATGGTCTCGATCAGAATCTTGACGTTGGCCATCAAGCTGCTCTGGTCGTCGCTGGCAACAACCACCTGTGCCCGCAGATCGCCGGTGGCGATCTGTCTGACGATGTCGGCGGCTTGCGCCGGATCTCCGCCCAACTGGCGCAGGGTGCTGCGATAAACGTAGAAGCCCAGCGCCAGCACCATCGCCGCAGCGGCCAACAGCACCGCCGCGACCACGACCCTGGCGCGTTCGGCGTAGGCGTCGCTCTGCTTGATGGTCAGCGCAGCCTGATCGGCATTGATTTCGATCAGCGAACTCAGGCGCTGGGCGACGGCGCGGTAGAGGGGCCGCATGCCCTCGTAGGTCCTGTAGTAAGCGACAAACAGCGCCTTCTGGCGCTCCTTGTCCCGGTTCTGGCTCATCATGACGACGAGGTCGGCGAGCCGGTTCTCCTCCTCCCGATAGGCGGCGATCTCCTTCTTGAACGATCGCCACTCCTTCGCTTCGTCGGGCGTCTGCGGCAAGGGTTCGTAGTCGCCGACCTCCTTGGCGTAGGCGTCCCAGCTCGGCTTGCGCCGTTTGATCACGTCGGCGAACTTGTCCTGCGCCGCGTAGTCGTTCTCCCAGATGGCGGCTTCCATCAGCACCCGCCGGCCATCGGTCAGGGCCAGCTTCATCTGCAGCAGGGACTCGGTGGAGGGCAGGCGGTTGCCACCGATCTCGTCGAGCCAGAGCTTGCCCTCGCCCAATTCAATGAACGCAGCCGTGCTCAGCACGACGATCGCCAGCACGGCGATCGAAATCAGCACGATCAGTTTCGACTTGATGGTCTTCATGCCCCTCCTCCAGAGCCCGCCGAACAGCTGCGCCTTCCCCGATGCGCCGACCTCAGGTCTCGGCCTTGCCCTTCATGATCGCCGCCGCCAGCGCCGCCAACGGCAGGATGCGGTCCGCTGCGCCGAGCTTCACCGCCTCCCTGGGCATGCCATAGACGACGCAACTCGCCTCGTCCTGGGCCAGCGTATAGGCGCCGGCGTCGTGCATCTCCTTGAGCCCGCGCGCGCCGTCGTCGCCCATGCCGGTCATGATCACGCCCATGGCGTTCTTGCCGGCCCACTTGGCCACCGAACGGAACAGCACATCGACCGACGGCTTGTGCCGGTTGACCGGCGGCCCGTCCTTCACTTCGACCAGGTACTGCGCCCCGCTGCGCGTCAATTGCATGTGCTTGCCGCCCGGCGCGATCAACGCCTGCCCCGGCAGCACCCGTTGCCCGTCCCGGGCTTCCTGCACCTTGATCTGGCAGAGCCCGTCGAGGCGAGCGGCGAAGGCCGCGGTAAACATCTCCGGCATGTGCTGCACGATGACGATGCCGGGTGACACCCGCGGCAACTCGGTGAGCAGCGTCTCCAGCGCCACCGTGCCGCCGGTGGAGGTACCGATGGCCACCAGCCGCTCGGTCGTCTGCGCCATCGCCAGGCGCGGTGCCGGGTGCTCGCGTTGCTGCTCGCGCTGCTGCGCGCGCGCTTGCTGACCGCGCTGCACCGCCCCCATATTGGCGCGCGCCGCGGCCTTGACCGCGGCGATCAGGTCGTCGCTCGAGTCCTGCAAGAAATCATCGACGCCGAGGCCGGGCTTGGTGATGATGGCAACGGCGCCGGCGGCCAGCGCCTGCAGCGTCGTCTCGGCCCCCGCCGTGGTCAGCGAGGAGCAGATCACGACCGGCGTCGGCCGCTCCGCCATCAGCTTGCCGAGGAAGGTGATGCCGTCCATGCGCGGCATCTCGACGTCGAGGGTCACCACGTCGGGCCAGTCGCGGCGCATCTTCTCGATCGCGAAGATCGGGTCGGGCGCTACGCCGATGACGCGGATCTCCGGATCCCGTTCGAGGACGGCGCTCATCACCTTGCGCACCACCGCCGAGTCGTCCACCACCATCACTTTGATCTGTCGTCCCATCTTTCACCCGCCGTATCGGCCGTCGACAACCACTACGCTGCGACCTTGAACTGCGCCATCAAGTCCTTGAGGTTCTCCGCCTGGCCGTTCATCTCTTCGGCGGTGGCCGACAACTCTTCCGAGGTCGAGGCGTTCTGCTGCGTCACGCTGTTCAGCTGCGCCATCGCCTGGCTGATCTGTCCCGCCCCCGTGCTCTGCTCTTCCGAGGCCGCGCTGATCTCGCGCACCAGGTCCGCCGTCTTGCGGATCGACGGCAGGATGGCCTCCAGCAATCTGCCCGCCCGCTCCGCCGTCTCGACGCTGCTCACCGCCAGTTCGCCGATCTCGTGCGCCGCCACCTGGCTGCGCTCGGCCAGTTTCCTCACCTCCGCTGCCACCACCGCGAAGCCCTTGCCGTGCTCCCCCGCCCGCGCCGCTTCGATCGCCGCATTCAGCGCCAACAGATCGGTCCGGTAGGCGATGTCGTCGATGATCGAGATCTTGTCGGCGATCGTCTTCATCGCCGTCACCGTCGATTTCACCGCCTCGCCGCCCGCCAGCGCTTCTTCCGATGACTTGCGCGCAATGCCGTCGGTGGTCTTGGCGTTGTCGGTGTTCTGCGCGATCGAGGCTGACATCTGCTCGATCGCCGAGGTCGTCTGCTCCAGGCTGGAGGCCTGTTCCGAGGCCGCCTGCGACAGCGCCTGCGAGGTCGAGGCGACCTGGCTGGAAGCGTTGGTCAGCTCCAATGCCGAGCTGCTGACCTGGGCGATGGTCTGCGACAGCTTCTCCATCGTGTTGTTCACCGTCGCCGCCAGCGCGCCAAAATCGCCCTGGTAGCGCCGCCCGACGTTCTGCTTCAGGTCTCCACCCTCCACCGCCGTCATCACCCGCTTGACGTCGTCGATCGGCTCGACCACGGCATCGAGCGTGTTGTTGATGCCCTCGATGATGGCGCGAAACTCGCCGCGGTGCTTGGTTGCGTCGGCGCGGCTGTCGAGCTTGCCGCTGACCGCGTCGCTGGCGAGTCCGCGGGTCTCCCGTACCAGGGCGGCGATGGAGGCGGTCATCTGCTGCATCGACGCCTTGAGCTGCCCCGTTTCGTCGCGCGAGTCGGCGTGAATCACCACCGACAGGTCGCCGCCGGCGATCGCGTTGGCGGCGTGCACCGCCTCGGCCAGCGGTCTGCTGATCGAGCGCCCGATCAGCCAGGCGGCGACGAGGCCGCAGCCCAGAATCACGACACCGAGCAGGGCAATCCATTTCGACGCCATGGAAACCACGTCGAGGATGCCCGCTGCCGCTTCGCGGGTGAGCTTGGTATTGACCGCGAGCAGACCGCCAAATGCGTCGGTCAGGGCCTTGTCGGCGCCCTTGATCTCCTTGTCGATCTGGTTCGAATTCTTACCTTCGCCGGCCATGCGCTGCGCCTCGGCGATCGCCTGGCGATAGACGTTCGTACCCGCAGCGATCTCCTTGAGCAGCGTTTCCTCCTCGCTGCTCAGACTCCCGACCTTGCGGTAGGCGTCGACCGCGCCGTCGATGCCCGCCATCGCATCGCCGAACTTCTTCGCGTAGTCACCGCCGCGCAGCACAAAGTTCTTGAAATAGTGGATACCGCCCTGGAGATGCTGCAGGCCACTGGTCACCGCGTCGCGCTTCTTGAGGGTCACCGACTCGAAATCCTGCCAGACGCCATGGATGGCGCGAACCTGCAGCAGGGACACCGCCCCGAGCGCTATCGCCAGCAGAATGACGGCGCCGAAGCCGACGATCAGCTTGTGGCCAACTCTCAGATTTGCCCACATCGCCCACTCTCCTTCATAAAGCATCCAACCCCTGCTCCCTGACCGTGATTCGAACCTCTAGTGGCTCGCCACCTTGAACTGCCCCATCAACTCCTTGAGGTTCTCCGCCTGGCCGTTCATCTCTTCGGCGGTGGCCGACAGCTCTTCCGAGGTCGACGCGTTCTGCTGCGTCACGCTGTTCAGCTGC